>NZ_JBSFVU010000002.1:0-402790 GCF_053592475.1 Streptomyces sp. NPDC002671 | reverse complement strand
GCATGATCACGGCACCGGCCGCGGCGGACGGGGACGGGCGCGAGGAACCGCGGTCCTGCGCGGGCAGACGCGCTCCGTCCTGGGGGAGCCCGGGTTCAACGAGCACCGCTCGGGTACGTCCGCCGGCCGGCACCGGAAGAGCATGATCACGGCACCGGCCGCGGCGGACGGGGACGGGCGCGAGGAACCGCGGTCCTGCGCGGGCAGACGCGCTCCGTCCTGGGGGAGCCCGGGTTCGTGGAGAGGGAATTACATGTCCGAGTGTGCCGATACCAGCCGCTACACCGCTCGTCCCGACAGCGCCCGCAAGGGCCGTACGACGGCCGCTCTCGCCGGAGCGGCACTGCTCGCCCCGCTGGGGCTGCTGGCCGCGACCGGCAACGCCGCCGCCGCGGACAACGGAGTGTGGGACCGCATCGCCCAGTGCGAAAGTGGCGGCAACTGGCACATCAACACCGGCAACGGCTACTACGGCGGGCTCCAGTTCTCCGCCGGCACCTGGCGCGCGTACGGCGGCACCGCGTACGCCCCGAGGGCCGACCAGGCCTCCAGGAGCGCGCAGATCGCCGTCGCCACCAAGGTTCAGCACGCCCAGGGCTGGGGCGCCTGGCCGGTCTGCGCGGCCCGGGCCGGAGCCTCCGGCACCGCACCGTCGACCTCGTCCTCCGGGACGGACCGGAAGAGCACGCCCGAGCACAGCACCGCCGAGCAGAGCGCGACGAGGCACAGCGCCGCCACGCAGCACACCGCCACGGAGAGCAGCGCCACCACCAAGGCAGCCCCGCAGCGACCGGCGAAGGCGCCGGAGCGTCCGGCGGGCCACACCGGCCGCAGCCCGTCCCACGGTGACTACACCGTCCGCGAGGGCGACACCCTGAGCGCCATCGCCGCCCGGTACGGCACCACCTGGCAGCGGATCTACGCCGCCAACAAGGCGGTCATCGGCGACGACCCGAACCTGATCGTGCCCGGCCAGCGCCTCGCCCTCTGAGCGGGCGGCGAGAGCCGATCGCCCGACCGGTGCAGCCGCTGTCCCGAATGAGGACAGCGGCTGTCCTCATCCACTGGCAGACTCGCGCCCATGTTGGAGACCTCGGCACGTCTGCTGCGTCTGCTCTCGCTGCTCCAGGCCCACCGTGAATGGTCCGGCCCCGAACTCGCCGAGCGCCTCGGCGTCACCCCGCGCACGGTCCGCCGGGACGTGGACCGGCTGCGCGAGCTGGGCTACCCGGTCAACGCCAGCCCCGGCACCGGCGGCGGCTACCAGCTCGGCGCGGGCGCCGAACTGCCGCCGCTGCTGCTGGACGACGACGAGGCCGTCGCCGTCGCCGTCGGCCTGCGCACCGCCGCCGGACAGGGCATCGAGGGCATCGGCGAGACCTCCGTACGCGCCCTCGCCAAGCTGGAACAGGTGCTGCCGAACCGGCTGCGCCGCCGGGTGAGCGCCCTCAACGCCTTCACCGTGCCGATGCTGCGCCCCGGTCCGCCCGCGTCCCCCGTCGACCCGGCCCTGCTCACCGAACTCGCCCACTTGTGCAGGGACACCGAGCGGCTGCGCTTCGAGTACCGCAGCCACGAGGGCGCCGCCAGTCGGCGTACGGTCGAACCGCACCGGCTGGTGTGCACCGAGCGGCGCTGGTACCTGGTCGCCTGGGACGTGGACCGCGCGGACTGGCGGACGTTCCGCGTCGACCGCATCACCCCCAGGCCGCCGCACGGACCGCGCTTCGCTCCGCGCGAGGCGCCCGCCGAGGACCTGGCCGCCTACGTCTCGCAGGGCGTCTCCACGCGCGCGTACGCCACGCACTCCGCCGTCCGGCTGCTGGTCCCGCTGCACGAGGCCGCCGAGCGGATCTCACCGTCCGCCGGGACGCTGGAGGCCGACGGGACGGACGCGTGCATCCTGCGCAGCGGCGCCGCGAACCTGGAGGTGATGGTCGTTCACGTCATGATGCTCGGCTTCCCGTTCGAGGTGCTGGAGCCCGCCGAGCTGACCGAGACCATCAGGACGGTGCGCGACCGGCTCGACGCGGCTCTGGCCCGGTCCGCGCCGACAACGGGCGCACGGCCGCATGTGCGGGAACCGTGAATTTCCCAGCCGGCGTCAGCTCCCGTGACACCGCCCCGGATTCCGGTGGGGAATGAGCCCCCGGACCGGCTCCGGTCCTCCTCTCGGCGCTTTCCGCCGGACAATTGGACGGGGTGCTCCGGCGTGCTTGAATTTCGCTTGATTACGCCGGTAAGCCCTACGGAAACCCTCGTTCGTGTGACGGAGTTCGAGTGGAACGGGGTGCCGGGAATCTGTGACAGAAGTGTGACCGGCTTCTGATGCGATTCTTACCCGGCGGTGCCCGGCTTCCGCCGCCGCCGGATACCGCCTAGCGTGGCCGCATGGCACCGATTCCCACTCCGCCGGCGGAGCCCCAGGACAGCCCGGACGGGTACGTCGGCCTCGACGCCGGCCAGGCCGAACAGCTCGCCCGGGAACGGGGGTGGTCGACGGTGCGGTCCCTTCCGCCCGACGCGATCATCACCATGGAGTACCTGGTGGGCCGGCTGAACTTCGTGGTGCGTGACGGCCGCGTGGCCCGCGCCTGGAAGGGCTGACCTTCCTCGCCGCATGACCGTACGGACGACGAAGGCCCCGCCTCCCTTTCGGGAAGCGGGGCCTTCGTCGTGGCGCGGGGGTGGTGGTGCGTACCGGGCCCCGTCGCCCTCCGAGCCGTCAGCCGCCTGTCAGGGGGCGGGCCGGCTGGGTCGTGCCGCGCGGGAGACCGGCGGGGTGCGGCGGGCGCCTGCTGCCCGCCGGCGTGACCGGGGTGCGCTCCGAGCGGGCCGTGTGCGGGCCTGCCGCCAGATGGATCGTGCCCCGGGAGGCACGGGTCGAGGCGACCGGCTCGCGCTCCGGGGCGGACGGCTCGGCCGGCGCGGTGCGCTGCTTGAGCAGCGCCACCGGCGCGACCGGCACGGCGGGTACGGGGACCGGCCGGCCGCGGCGCGCGCGCCCACGGTCGCGCAGGTCGAACAGCCACGCCTCCGTCCGTGCGATCAGCGGCTCGACCCAGGGGAGGGCGAGCATGATCAGCAGACCCGCGGCCCAGCCCAGCAGCACGTCGCTCAGCCAGTGCGTACCGAGGTAGACGGTGGTGAGGCCGACGCCGAGCGAAGTGACCGCCGACAGCGCGGACAGCCAGCGGCGCGCCCTCGGGGTGGAGGCCAGATACGCCAGGATCCCCCAGGTCACCACCGCGTTGGCAGTGTGGCCGCTGGGGAATATATCGCCGCCCAGGCCCATCTCGTTCGAGCCGATCACGGTGGCGTAGTGCGGACCGAGCCGCCCCATGCCGAGCTTGGCGGCGCCGACCGTGGCGTTCAGCAGGAGCAGTGAGGCCGCCAGGGTGAGCAGCGGGCGGAGTGTGTGCTGCCGCCAGGAGCGCCAGCCGAGCCAGGCCGCGACCATCACGGCGGTGGGGCCGCGCTGGCCGAGCACCACGTAGTAGTCGAGGAAGGCGTGGATCTGCGGCCACTGCTGGTACGGCCGGAAGAACATGACCTGCCAGTCGAGCCGGACCAGCCAGGAGGTGGTGATCACGGCCCATACGATCGCCAGGTAGAAAGCCAGGGTCGCGGAGAACAGCACGACCCGGTGCCGGCTCATCCGTGGCACATCGATCTGAACCGCTCGTTCCGGCTCGCGGTCCAGCCTGGCGAACACCCGGTCCAGACGCCGGGTGAGGTTTCGTTCGGTACGCACCCAATCGACGTTACAGCGAGTGAGCTGTGCGCCCGGTCGAAACAGGGGCTTTGTGATGACGATGTGATGTGGGAAACGTCTCAGGTGCGCCTTTAATTCCAAGGATTCCGCAATCCTGTGTGGTTGGTCCCTTCAATTCCTTTGATCATGCCGGGTGTCGGTTATAAGGCGCTTATAAATTCGTTCACCGAATCATCGGGTGGAATTCTCCGCTCGCTCACCCTGAGCGAAAGTTGATCATGGTGGACCGGAGCCGTTCAGCCAGAACGCGCCGTAGATCGCCGACGCCACCGCCACACCCACCGTGACCAGCACCGAACGGGACGTGCGCGACCGGGCCAGGGCGCGGGCGAGCGGCAGCAGCAGCGGGAAGGCGGGCAGCAGCAGCCGGGGCTTGGAGCCGAAGTAGCTCGACGCGCACAGCGCGAGCGCCAGGACGACACCCGTGTAGACCAGCAGGGGGACGGGCTGGCGCTGGCGTACGCCGGTCACGTAGAGCCAGATCAGCAGGGCGACTCCGATGGCCAGTCCGGCGCCGGCCAGGGCCGACGGAAATGACGTGAATTTGTCGCCGACGAAGCGCGCGAAGGCGTACCCGCCGTCGAAACCGTTGCGCCACCCTGCCTGCACGTCCAGATATCCGAGCGGCCCCTTGTCGGTGTGGTGCCCGACCCACAGGACATAAGCGGCGGCTCCGAGCGGTGCGAGCACCATGCCGAGGGCGCGACGCCACGCGGGGGCGCTGGAGGTGGGGGATGGGGCGCGTGTCGGATCCTGTGCGCCGGGGGTGACGGAAGGGGCGCGTGTCGAGTGGTGCGCGCTGGTGGGATCGGAAGAGGCGTGCGTGGTGTGGAGTGCACCAGTAGAAGCGCCAGTAGAAGAGGAGGGGGCGCAGGGCTGGTCGTGCACGCCGTCCGGTGTCGCTGTGCGCCCGGCGGAGGCGTCGCCCTCCGGGACAGGGGCGCGTTCGCCGTCCCGCGCGCCCTGCGGGACGGCCGTGCCCCGGGTTCGCACGAAGGAGATCGCGCCCGCCACCCACACCGCCGCGACCACCGCCGCCCCCACCGGCCGGGTCAGCCCCGCCAGCGCCGCCAGCAGTCCGGCGCTCACCCACCGGCCGGTCAGCACCGCGTACAGCGACCACGCGGCCAGCGCCGTGAACAAGGACTCGCTGTATGCCATCGACTGCACGATCCCGACCGGCAGCGCCGCCCACAGCAGCACCGCGAAGATGCCGACCCGGGGGCCGTAGACCCACTCGGTCACCGCGAAGATCCCCCCGGCCGCGGCGAGCGAGGCGAGCAGGGCGACCGTGAAGCCCGCGTCGGCGTACGACAGCGGCGTGACCGCGTGCAGCAGCCGCTCCAGCCAGGGCAGCAGCGGGAAGAACGCCAGGTTGGAGTGGACGTCGCCGTTCGGCAGCCGCACCTCGTAGCCGTAGCCCAGCTCGGCGACCCGCGAGTACCACAGGGCGTCCCAGCGTGCGGTCAGCAAGGTGTGCGCGTTCTTGCCCCGCGCGGCGCTCCACACCGCCAGCACGATCAGGCCCAGGGCGCGCACCGCCGCGTAGCCCAGGAGAGCCGGAACCGCCCGGCGCAGCAGGGTCGCGCGGGGCGGGGACACGGGCGTCGCAAGATCGGTCACGGGCTCGATTATCGACGGGCCCAGGGAGCGGACCGTACGGCGGGGAGCGGTCAAGGGTTGCTGCAGTGGCGTACGCCACACGGGTTCGGTCGCGCGTGTGAGAGGTCCGCCACGCGTGCCCCAGGCGAACTCGCGTACATTGACGAGTCACCCGCGTGGGTTTGCGCGGGCCGGAGACACCGCTCCTCTCCGGCCGTACGACAGGGCTTCCCCACCCCGTCGGCCCGCACCGCGCGAGGGAACATCTGGGAGGTACGTACATGTCCGGGACGACCACGGCTGCCGTGCGGCAGCGCCGTCGGGCGGCCGGGGCCGGTGCCCACCCCGGGTCCAACCGCTGGGTCGTGCTCGTCGTCCTCTGTGTCAGCCTGCTGCTCGTCGCCCTGGACGCGACCGTGCTGCACGTGGCGGTCCCCGCCGTCACCGAGGACCTCAGGCCCGGCGGCGTGGAACTGCTCTGGATCGTCGACGTCTACCCGCTGGTCTGCGCCTCGCTGCTGATCCTCTTCGGCACCCTCGGCGACCGGGTCGGCCGCAGACGCGTCCTGCTGCTCGGCTACACCCTCTTCGGCGTCGCCTCCGCCGTGGCCGCCTTCGCGCAGACCGCCGAGATGCTGATCCTCGCCCGCGCGCTGCTCGGCGTCGGCGGCGCGATGATCATGCCCGCGACCCTGTCGATCCTCCGCCAGGTCTTCCCCGACCGGCGCGAGCGCGCGCTGGCCATCGGCATCTGGAGCGCGGTGGCCGCCGTCGGCGCGGCGGTCGGGCCGCTGCTCGGCGGTTTCCTGCTGGAGCACTTCTGGTGGGGCGCGGTCTTCCTGGTCAACATCCCGCTGATGCTGGTGAGCCTGCCGGTCGGCCGGATGCTGCTGCCCGAGTCCCGCGGCGACCGCAACGGCCCCTGGGACGTGGCCGGCGCGCTGATGGCGGCGGCCGGCCTGTTCGGTGTCGTCCTCGGAGTGAAGCGGCTCGGCGGCGGGGAGCCGGCCGCGAGCCCGTTCACCCTCCTGCCTCTGCTCGCGGGTGCGGCGCTCCTCTTCTTCTTTGTACGGCGGCAGGGCCGGCGGACGTATCCGCTGGTCGACCTGCGGATGTTCCGGCGGCCCGCGTTCACCACCTCGGTGGGCTGCATCGTGCTGGCGATGCTCGCGCTGGTGGGCCTGGAGCTGATCGCGGCCCAGTACCTGCAGCTGGTGCTCGGGCTCTCCCCGCTGCAGACGGGCCTGAGGCTGCTGCCGCTGACCTTCGCGGCGATGGCGGCGGGGCTGGCCGGCGCGCGGATGCTGCGCCGCTTCGGGCCGCGCCGCATGGTGTGCTTCGGCTTCTGCCTCACCGCCGCCGCGGTCCTCGTACTGACGGCGATGGGCGCGACCGACAACGCCGCCCTGCTGCTCTCCGCCTTCGTGCTGCTCGGCTTCGGCCTGGAGACCACCCTCTTCGGCGCCTACGAGTCGATGCTGAGCGAGGCCCCGGCCGAGCAGGCCGGCGGGGCGGCGGCGATCGGCGAGACCTCGTACCAGCTGGGCGCGGGCATCGGCATCGCGCTGCTCGGCAGCATCATGAACGCGGCCTACGCCCCCGGTCTGGCCTCGGTGCCGGGCGTCCCGGCAACGGCATCGGCCTCGGCGGGGCACTCGCTCGGCGAGGCCTACGACGTCGCCGACCGGCTCGGCGGCTCCGCCGGGGCCGCGCTGCGGCAGGCGGCCCGGGACTCCTTCGTGCACGGGCTCCATGTCACCCTGCTGGTGAGCGCGGGCCTGCTCCTGCTCGGTGCGGTGATGGCCCTGCGGCTGCCGCGGATCATGCAGTGCGGGGAGCAGCCCGAGGTGGAGCTGCCGGCCCCGCGGGAGGCCGAGGTCGCGCCGGTGGAGGTTGTGCAGCCCAGGGTCCCCGTGGCGGCTCTGGACGTGCGGGACGTGGCACCGTAACGTCGGCCGCGAGTTGTAACTAGCGTCGCTAGTTTTCACTGCGTCTCAGTGTGCCGGAGGGTGTTTCCATGTCCGCGTCCGCGAAGTTGCCCCCGTTCGATGCCGCCGACCCGCTCGGGCTCGACGACCTTTTGGAGCCGGAGGACCTGGCCGTCCGGGACACGGTCCGCAACTGGGCGGCCGACCGCGTGCTGCCGAACATCGCCGACTGGTACGAGAAGGGCGAGCTGCCCGAGATCCGGGAACTCGCGCGCGAACTCGGCGGCATCGGCGCCCTCGGCATGTCGCTCACCGGGTACGGCTGCGCCGGGGCCACCGCCGTCCAGTACGGCCTCGCCTGCCTTGAGCTGGAGGCCGCCGACTCGGGCATCCGCTCCCTGGTCTCCGTGCAGGGCTCCCTCGCGATGTACGCGATCCACCGGTTCGGCAGCGAGGAGCAGAAGCAGGAGTGGCTGCCCGGCATGGCCGCCGGCGAGGTGATCGGCTGCTTCGGCCTCACCGAGCCCGACATCGGCTCCGACCCCGCCTCCATGCGCACCCACGCCAAGCGCGACGGCGACGACTGGGTCCTCAACGGCCGCAAGATGTGGATCACCAACGGGTCCGTGGCCGGGGTCGCCGTCGTCTGGGCCCAGACCGAGGAAGGGATCCGCGGCTTCGTCGTACCGACCGACACCCCCGGATTCTCGGCCCCCGAGATCAAGCACAAGTGGTCCTTGCGCGCCTCCGTCACCAGCGAACTCGTCCTCGACGACGTACGGCTGCCCGCCACCGCCGCCCTGCCGGACGGCATCGGCCTGCGCGGCCCGCTCAGCTGTCTCTCACACGCCCGCTACGGCATCGTCTGGGGCGCGATGGGCGCCGCGCGCAGCAGCTTCGAGTCGGCCCTGGAGTACGCGAAGACGCGGGAGCAGTTCGGGCGGCCAATCGGCGGCTTCCAGCTCACCCAGGCCAAACTCGCCGACATGGCGGTCGAACTGCACAAGGGGATCCTGCTCGCCCACCATCTGGGGCGGCGGATGGACGCCGGCCGCCTGCGTCCTGAGCAAGTCAGCTTCGGCAAGCTCAACAACGTCCGCGAGGCGATCGAGATCTGCCGTACGGCGCGGACGATCCTCGGTGCCAACGGGATCTCCCTGGAGTACCCCGTGATGCGGCACGCGACCAACCTGGAGTCGGTGCTCACCTACGAGGGCACCGTCGAGATGCACCAGCTCGTGCTGGGCAAGGCGCTCACCGGGCTCGACGCCTTCCGCTGACCCCAGGAGCGGGGCAGGGCCGGCGAGCGGCCCTGCCTCAGCTCTGGTTGAAGAAGCCGTCCTCGCGGCGGGCCGCCGGCTCGCCGGTGATGATCTCCGTGTTCGCGGGCGTCAGCAGGAAGACCCGCGTCGCGACCCGCTCGATCGTGCCCCGCAGCCCGAAGGTCAGTCCGGCCGCGAAGTCCACCACGCGCTTGGCGTCGGCCGGCTCCATGGCGGTCAGGTTCATGATGACCGGAACGCCCTCGCGGAACAGCTCGCCGATGGCACGCGCGTCCCGGAAGCTGTCCGGGGTGACCGTGCCGATCCGGCGGCCCTTCTCCTCGGCGACGTCCGTCGCCACCTTCACCCGGGGGTCGGTGACCCAGGCATCGCCGGGCTCGGTCCCCTCGTTGTAGTCGTCGTCGTAGTAGCGCTCGTCATCGTTGTCGTCGACGAGGCCGAGCCACGCACTCGCCTTGCGTACCGATCCCATGGACGCCTCCTCTCACAGCGGTCTCTCTTGCTTATCGCATCCCTATGGTCATCCATGATGCGGACGGCGCGCCAAGTGGATAGTCGCCGCGCGGGGGGTTTGTGACGGTACTGGTGCACAGCCCAAACGTCGAGACTCCTTGTGTCCCAAGGGTCGTGACACATACGGCTGCTGACTGTGAGTGAAATATGATTGTTTTCGGCGGATGGGTGAGACGCGGTGCGTCCGAGTGAACGTCCCATCAGGTCACGGGGGGATCAACGGTGTTCGGAATCGTCAGGCCATGCAGTCACCGGCTGGGGCAGAGCCTCAAGGCCGAGTGGATGGCGCACTTGTGCGGACTGTGTCTCGCGCTGCGCCGGGACCACGGACAGTTCGCTCGTGTTGTGACGAACTATGATGGGCTTCTCATATCGGTTTTGACGGAGGCTCAGGCGGGGCAGGCGAGCGGATCGCGGCGCACCGCCGGGCCGTGCGCACTGCGCGGCATGCGCACCGCTTCCGTCGCCCAGGGCGAGGGAGCGCGGCTCGCCGCAGCCGTCTCGCTGGTGCTCGCCTCGGCCAAGGTCCGCGACCATGTCGTGGACCGGGACGGGCTGCTGGCGCGGGCGCCCGTCGCGGCTGCCGCGCGCAGGGTCGCCGCGAGCTGGGGTCGGGCGGGGGCGCGGAGCGGCTCGGCGGTCGGGTTCGACACCGGGCTGCTCGTCGACGCCGTGGACCGGCAGGTGGGCATCGAGGCCCTCGCGGGTCACGGCACCCCGATCCTGACGGTCACCGAGCCGACCGAGACGGCGACCGCCGCCGCGTTCGCGCACACCGCGGTGCTCGCCGGGCGGCCGGCCAACGCGGAGCCCCTCGCCGAGGCCGGGCGGCTCTTCGGGCGGCTCGCCCACCTCCTGGACGCCGTGGAGGACCGGCACGCCGACGCCGAGACGGGCGCCTGGAACCCCCTGGCCGCCACCGGCACCTCCCTCGCCGAGGCCCGCCGGCTCGCCGACGACGCCCTGCACGGCATCCGACTCGCCCTGCGGGAGACCGAGTTCGCGGACGGCAGGCTCGCCCATCTGCTGCTCGTGCACGAGCTGGGCCGCTCGGTGGACCGGGCGTTCGGCACCGTGCCGGTTTGCGCGACGCATCAGCCGGGTCCGGTGGGGCCGTACGTCCCCGGCGTCCCGCACCACTCCGAAAAGCCCAAGGAGCCCCGGAGTTTCCTGCCCGGCTGCGGGATGTTCCTGCTGCTGTGCTGCTCGTGCCAGATGTGCTGTGCCGAGGAGTACGAAGGGCCCTGGTCGCGCAAGAAGCGGGAAGGCTGCTGCCGGGACTGCGACTGTCCGTGCGACGGGTGTGACGGCGGTTGCTGCGACGGGTGCGACTGCTGCTGCCCGTGTGACGGCTGCTGACGGTCAACGCTTGAACGCTATGACGGCTGGGCGCCGTCGCCGTCCTTGCGGGGGCGGCACCCTGCGCGAGCGCCTGGGCCTGACCTACTGACCGCCACCCACTGGCTGGAGGATTATCCGGAGGGGCGACTTCCGGACATTCCCGGGATCTGGGTGGCCGACGGGGACTCCGTGGTGCTGACGGCCACCGAGGCCGATGGCCTGACCGTGGAAGGCCGATCCTTCTCCGGTGAGGTCAGGCTCACCGCCGACCAGAGCTCGGCGGCCGAGGCGCGGGTCGAATTCGGCGAGAAGTGGCTGCCCGTGCTGCGGCGCGACGGCGTTACGGCTGTGCGGGTCTACGACCCCGACGCAGAGGTCCGCCGGAACTTCCGGGGCGTCGAGGCCACCACGTACGACCCGCGCTGGTCGGTGCCGGGCCGCTTCACGCCGTACGACGCCTCGCGCACCGTGCGCGTCGGGAACGCCGACAAGCGCCGGCGCGGGCTCGCGCTGGCCGGGGAACTCGCCTTCACCCTCGCCGGACAGGACCTGACGCTCCAGGTCGCCCGGCAGGGCGACGGCCGGCTGTGGGCGGTGTTCGCCGACGCCACCAGCGGCGACAGCAGCTACCGGCTCCGCTTCCTCTACCCGCATGCCCCTGGTGCCGACGGCCGTACGACGGTGGACTTCAACCGAGCCCAACTCCCGCCGTGCGCCTTCTCCGACCACTTCGTCTGCCCCTTCCCGCCGCCCGGGAACACCCTGGACGTGTCGATCGAGGCGGGGGAGCGCGTTCTGGGCCGAACTCCCTGAACTCCCCTTTTCCGTAAGGCTCCTGCGCCTCTCTTGTGCGCCCGGCCTTCCGGCGGCATTCTCACTGGGGCGCATGTCAGGAACACGCCATGCAAGCGCTTTACGGGTCCTCACCCCCCGGCCCGGCCTTCCGCTTCCCACGAGGAGGATCAGTGAGAGCCAAGCGCACCCGACTGCTCGCCATCGCCGCAGGTCTCATCGCCACGACCCTGGCCGGAGCCCCCACCGCGGGCGCGGCCGGTACCCACGTCCGCAGCGCGGCCCAGCTGGCCCGGGTCTCGGACAACGTCGCCAAGGCCGCGGTCGGCGGCACCGCCTGGTACACCGACCAGGCGACCGGCCGCGTTGTCGTCACCGCCGACAGCACGGTCACCAAGGCCGGCATCGCCCGCATCGAGAAGGCCGCGGGCACCGACCGGGGCGCCGTGGACGTCCGGCACTCCGCCGGGGCCTTCCGGCCGCTGGTGTCCGCCGGGAACGCCATCTACGGCGGCCAGTACCGCTGTTCGCTCGGCTTCAACGTGGTCAGCGGCAGCACGTACTACTTCCTCACCGCGGGCCACTGCGGCAAGGTTGCCAAGACTTGGTACACCGACCAGGCCCACACCACGCTCATCGGCCCGACCATCAAGTACGACTTCCCCGGCAACGACTACGCCCTGGTCCGCTACGACAACACCGCCCTCAGCCACACCGGCGGCTACAGCGCGGCCGATGCCTACGTCGGCGAGAGCGTCAAGCGCACCGGCTCCACTTCGGGCACCCACGGCGGCACGGTCACCGCGCTCAACGTCAGCGTCCACTACTCGAGCGGCGGCACGGTCAACGGCATGATCCAGACCAACGTCTGCGCCGAGCCCGGCGACTCCGGCGGGCCCCTGTACGACGGGTCGAAGGCGATCGGCCTGACCTCCGGCGGCAGCGGCGACTGCACGACCGGCGGCACGACGTACTTCCAGCCGGTCACCGAGGCGCTCAGCGCCTACGGCGTCAGCATCTACTAGGCGCGCGGCGGAGCCGTAGTGGCATTCGGCGGGTTGAAAACGCGTAACCTGTAGGACAGTTGAAGGCTGCACGGCCGAAAGGTGCCCTTGTGGCGACCGGCCGTGCAGCCGAATACTCCCCCTCAGCGCCTTGTCAAGGGAAAGCGGTCTCGGGAATCCCGGGCCGGCCCTTGGCTGCGCCTCACGGGCCTTCCGACCCCACGCGGGCCCCCGACTTCCCCTGGGAGGGAACGAAAAGTGAGGATCAAGCGCACCACTCCCCACAGCGGTACGGCGAGACGGACCCGGCTGATCGCCGTGGCAAGCGGTTTCCTGGCCGCAGCCGCGTTCGCAGCCCCCACCGCGAACGCGAGCGACGCCCACACGTTCAGCGCGACCCAGCTCAGCAAGGCGAGCGACTCCGTCCTCAAGGCGGACGTTCCCGGCACGGCCTGGGTGGTGGACGGCAAGACCCACCGTGTCGTCGTCACCGTCGACAACACGGTGTCCAAGGCCGAGATCGCCAAGATCAAGCGGCAGGCGGGCGCCGACGCGGGCGCGCTGACCATCAAGCACACCTCCGGCAAGTTCAACAAGCTGATCAGCGGTGGCGACGCCATCTACGGTGGCCAGTACCGCTGCTCGCTCGGCTTCAACGTGCACAGCGGCAGCACGTACTACTTCCTCACCGCCGGCCACTGCGGCCAAGTCGCCTCCACCTGGTACAGCAACTCCAGCCACACCACGGTGCTGGGCACCAACGTGGGCTACAGCTTCCCGGGTGACGACTTCGCCCTGGTGCGCTACACCAACTCCTCGATCTCGCACCCGAGCACGGTCGGCAACCAGACCATCTCCAGCGCGGCCACGCCCAGCGTGGGCCAGACCGTCTACCGTCGCGGTTCCACCACCGGCACGCACAGCGGCCGGGTCACCGCGCTGAACGCCACCGTCAACTACGGCGGCGGTGACATCGTCAAGGGCCTGATCCAGACCACGGTCTGCGCCGAGGGCGGCGACAGCGGCGGTCCGCTCTACGCGGGCAGCGTGGCCTACGGCCTGACCTCCGGCGGCAGCGGCAACTGCACCTCCGGCGGTACGACCTTCTTCCAGCCGGTCACCGAGGCGCTGAGCAAGTACGGCGTGAGCGTCGGCTGACGAACCTCGCAAAAGCCCCCGTACGCAACCGGCGTACGGGGGCTTTCTCTTGCCGATCCTCGGCCGGAGGACGAATTCAGGCCAGGGGCAACGGTGACTGTCCTGTGAAGAGTTACTCGCCCGTAGTGTTTGCAGTGCGAATTCCCCTGGGATGACTGTCCTCGGTCAAGTGAGTCGAGTGTGCGCGGCGTGCCCGTCCACGCGTCCGGAATCCGGCCTTGTGTGTCCGCTGTGGACCTCGGAATAGTAGGCGCCCGTCAACCAGCCTTCCGGTCCGCGAGGTCCCCACAACCTCCTGGGCCGACCCCCCACAGGAGGACATGAGTTGAAGCACCGACGCATACCCAGGCGGCGGGCCGCCGTGGCCGGAGCGGGAATCGCCGCCCTGGTCGCAGCGGGTGTCAGCTTGCAGAGTGCGAACGCCAGCGAGTCCGCGAAGTCCACTCCGGAACCGAGGCTGTTGTCGGCCCCGGCGGCCGGAACACTCGCCTCTGCTCTGAAAAAGGACCTCGGTTCCGACGTGGCGGGCAGCTACTACGACGCCCAGGCCAAGAGCCTCGTCGTCAACGTGCTGGACGCCACCGCGGCCAAGACCGTCGAGGCGGCCGGCGCCAAGGCCCGCATCGTCGCCAACTCGCTGGCCGAACTGAACGGCGCACGCACGGAGTTGAAGAAGGACGCGACCATCCCGGGCACGTCCTGGGCCACCGACCCGGTCACGAACAAGGTAGTCGTCACCGCCGACAAGACGGTGTCCGGCGCCCAGTGGACCAAGCTCGGCAAGGTGGTCGAGGGGCTCGGCGCCAAGGCCGAACTGAAGCGCTCCCAGGGAGAGTTCAAGCCCTTCATCGCCGGTGGCGACGCCATCACCGGCTCCGGCGGGCGCTGCTCGCTCGGCTTCAACGTGGTCAAGGACGGGCAGCCGTACTTCCTGACCGCAGGCCACTGCACCGAGGCCATCTCCACCTGGACGGACTCCAGCGGCAAGGAGGTCGGCCAGAACGCGGAGTCCCACTTCCCGGGCACCGACTACGGCCTGGTCAAGTACACCTCGCAGGTCGACCATCCGAGCGAGGTCGACCTGTACAACGGCTCCAGCCAGAAGATCACCGGCGCCGCCGAGGCCACCGTCGGCATGAAGGTGAGCCGCAGCGGCTCGACGACCAAGGTGCACGACGGCAAGGTCACCGGCCTGAACGCCACCGTGAACTACCAGGAGGGCACGGTCAACGGTCTGATCCAGACCGACGTCTGCGCCGAGCCCGGTGACAGCGGCGGCTCGCTCTTCTCGGACAGCAACGCCATCGGCCTGACCTCCGGCGGCAGCGGCGACTGCACCAACGGCGGCGAGACCTTCTTCCAGCCGGTCACCGCGGCCCTGCAGGCCACAGGCACCCAGATCGGCTGACCCACCCGACACCACCCGCTCTACGTACTTTCAGTACCACCCGCTCCACGAGGTCCCGCCCCGCGCGCGAGGGGCGGGACTTTCGGCGTCCCCCGCGGCCCGGTCGGCCGGGCGTTTGTGCAGGTGGAAGGCGCTCGAACGAATGTCGCACACATGTTCGGAAAGGGGTATGGTGGAGTGCGGGAGTGGAACTGATGTTCGAGAGCCGTTCGGGGCTCGCGAGTGCGGGAGGTGCGTGTGCCGGGCTTCGCGCATCTGCACACCGTCTCCGGGTTCTCCCTGAGGTACGGCGCCTCGCACCCGGAGCGGCTGGCCGAGTGCGCCGGGGAACGGGGTATGGACGCCCTCGCCCTCACCGACCGCGACACCCTCGGCGGCGCGGTCCGCTTCGCCAAGGCCTGCGCCAAGGCGGGCGTCCGTCCGCTGTTCGGCGTGAACCTGGCGGTGGCGGTGGCGGTGGCGGTGGCGGTGGCGGAGGCGGAAGGCGTACACGGGCGTGAGAGGCGCCGTACCCCCGTGCGCGGTGGTGCCTTTGTCGACGAGTCGGCACCCCGGGTGACCTTCCTCGCCCGGGACGGCGCCCGCGGCTGGGCGGACCTGTGCCGCCTGGTCACCGCCGCCCACGCCGTCGAGGGCACGCCGCTTCTTCCCTGGTCCGGCCATCGTGCCGACGGTCTTACCGTCCTGCTCGGGCCCACCTCCGACGTGGGGCGTGCCCTCGCCGCGGGCCGTCCCGACCGTGCCGCGAAGCTGCTCGCCCCCTGGCGCGAGGTCTACGGCGACGCCCTGCGCCTGGAGGCCGTCTGCCACGGGCGCACGGGCACCGGCCCCGGCTCCCTGCGCCTGGCCGCCCGTACCGTCGGCTTCGCCGCTGAGCAGCGGATCCGGCCGGTGCTCAGCAATGCCGTCCGGTACGCCGACCCCGGCAAGGGCCCGGTCGCCGACGTCCTGGACGCCGCCCGCCGCCTGGTCCCGATCGACCCCGGCAAGGAGCTGGACTCCGGCGAGGCGTGGCTGAAGGGCGCGGACGCCATGTTCCAGCTCGCCGAGCGGGTGGTGGAGGCGGCCGGCTACCGGCGCGACACCGCCCACCGGCTGCTGGAGCAGACCCTGGCCACGGCGGCCGAGTGTCTCGTCGATCCCGAGGACGATCTCGGTATCGGGACCGTCCACTTCCCTGAGGCGCACCTCGTCGGCGCCGGCCGCCGCACCGCCCAGCGGGCGCTCGCCTCCCGGGCGGCGGCGGGCATGCTGCGGTACGGCTACGCCGGCCGCCGGGAGTACTGGGAGCGGATGCACCACGAGCTGGACATCATCGCCCACCACGGCTTTGCTTCCTACTTTCTGACTGTTGCTCAAGTTGTCGATGACGTACGGGAGATGGGTATTCGGGTGGCCGCGCGCGGCTCTGGTGCCGGCTCTCTCGTCAACCACCTCCTGGGCATCGCGCACGCCGACCCGGTCGCGCACGGGCTGCTGATGGAGCGCTTCCTGTCCAAGCAGCGGGTCGTGCTGCCGGACATCGACATCGACGTGGAGTCCGCGCGCCGCCTGGAGGTCTACCGCGCGATCATCGGCCGGTTCGGCACCGAGCGTGTCGCGGCCGTCTCCATGCCGGAGACGTACCGCGTCCGGCACGCCATCCGGGACGTCGGCGCCGCCCTGTCCATGGACCCCGCCGAGATCGACCGTCTGGCCAAGTCCTTCCCGCACATCCGGGCCCGGGACGCCCGCGCCGCGCTGGAGGAGCTGCCCGAACTCCGGCAGCTGGCGGGGGAGAAGGAGAAGTACGGCAGGCTGTGGGAGCTGGTCGAGGCCCTCGACGCCCTCCCGCGCGGAGTCGCCATGCACCCGTGCGGGGTGCTGCTGTCCGACGCCTCCCTCCTCGCCCGTACGCCGGTGGTGCCGACCAGCGGCGAGGGCTTCCCCATGTCGCAGTTCGACAAGGAGGACGTGGAGGACCTCGGGCTGCTCAAGCTCGACGTGCTCGGTGTGCGGATGCAGTCGGCGATGGCGCACGCGGTCGCCGAGGTGGAGCGGGCGACGGGCGAGCGGATCGACCTGGACGCGGTGCCGCCGGGCGACCCGGCGACGTACGGGCTCATCCGCTCCACCGAGACGCTCGGCTGCTTCCAGATCGAGTCGCCGGGCCAGCGGGACCTGGTGGGGCGGCTCCAGCCGGCCACCTTCCACGACCTGGTCGTGGACATCTCGCTCTTCAGGCCCGGCCCGGTCGCCGCCGACATGGTGCGGCCGTTCATCGAGGCGCGGCACGGCCGGGCGCCGGTGCGCTATCCCCACCCGGACCTGGAGGGGCCGCTGAAGGGGACGTACGGGGTCGTCGTCTTCCACGAGCAGATCATCGACATCGTCGCCATCATGACCGGCTGCGGGCGCGGCGAGGCGGACCGCGTCCGGCGCGGGCTGTCCGACCCGGAGTCGCAGGGGCGGATCAAGGTGTGGTTCGCGCAGCACGCGGCGGCGCACGGATACGACGCGGAAACGATTCAGCGGACCTGGGAGACCATCGAGGCGTTCGGCTCGTACGGCTTCTGCAAGGCGCACGCGGTCGCCTTCGCCGTACCGACGTACCAGTCGGCGTGGCTGAAGGCCCATCATCCGGCCGCCTTCTACGCCGGGCTGCTCACGCACGACCCCGGGATGTACCCGAAGCGGCTGCTGCTGGCGGACGCGCGGCGGCGTGGGGTGCCGATCCTGCCGCTGGACGTGAACGTGTCGGGGGTCGCACACCGTATCGAACTGGTGTCTGAATCCCCTCGGGTGTGGGGGCTGCGGCTCGCCCTCTCCGACGTGCACGGCATCAGCGAGGCCGAGGCGAAGCGGATCGCGGACGGGCAGCCGTACGCCTCCCTGCTGGACTTCTGGGAGCGGGCCCGCCCGAGCCGGCCGCTCGCCGGGCGGCTCGCTCAGGTCGGCGCACTGGACGCCTTCGGCGCCAACCGCCGTGACCTGCAACTGCACTTGACCGAGCTGCACCGGGGCGCCCGGGGTGCGGGCGGCGGCCAGCTCCCTCCCTCACTGCTTAACGTGTGGGAAGTGCCCCCGGCCGGCGGCCGGAAGACGGCCTCGGCCGGGCTGCCCGACCTGACCTCGGCGGAGCGGCTCAGCGCCGAGCTGGGCGTGCTGTCCATGGACGTCTCGCGCAACCTGATGGACGACCACCGGGAGTTCCTCGACGAGCTGGGTGTGGTCTCGGCACGCCGGCTGCGCGCGGCCCGGCACGGGGAGGCCGTGCTGGTCGCGGGCGCCAAGGCGGCCACCCAGACCCCGCCGATCCGGTCCGGAAAGCGGGTCATCTTCAGCACGCTGGACGACGGCACGGGCCTGGTCGACCTCGCCTTCTTCGACGACTCCCACGACGCCTGCGCGCACACCGTCTTCCACTCCTGGCTGCTGCTGGTGCGCGGAGTGGTGCAGCGGCGCGGTCCGCGCAGCCTCAGCGTGGTGGGCTCCGCCGCCTGGAACCTCGCCGAACTGGCCGAACTGCGCGCCGAGGGCGGCCTGGACGAGGTGGCGGCCCGGCTGGCGGCGCCCGTGCCGGAGGGGGCGACGGGCGGGGATCCGACGCACGGCCGCCGCATCCACCTGCCGACCGGATACGAACTGCACCCGTGGGCCGATCTGCGCCCGGCGGGTCAGGAGGCCTCACAAGGGCCTTCTACGGCACGGAAGTTGTGGCACCAGAGTCCGGGGAGTGCGGGATGACCATTCTCTGCGTACGTTTCCAGCTGCCGCCGATGCACGAGGCGGCCCTGCCCGGGCTGCTCGGCCTGCTGGGGGAGTTCACCCCGGTCGTCGAGGCGCTGCCCCCGGACGGGGCGCTCGCCGATCTCCGGGGTGCCGAACGCTACTTCGGGCGCAGCGCCGTCGAACTGGCGGCGGTGATCCGCGTCCGGGCGCTCGCGCTGTACGGCGTCGACTGCGTGATCGGCGCCGGGCCGGGCCCGATGCTGGCCTGTATGGCGCTGCGCGAAGCGCGGCCCGGGGTGACCTGCGCCGTGCCCGAAGAGCCGGACGCCGTCGCGGAGTTCCTCGCCGCCCGGCCCGTGTCCGCGCTGCCCGGCGTCGGCGCGGCGACCGCCCGCACCCTGTGCGAGTACGGCCTGGACACCCTCGGCCTCGTCGCCGCCGCGCCGCTGTCCACGCTCCAGCGGCTGATCGGCGCGAAGGCGGGCCGTGAGCTGCGCGAGAAGGCGAACGGCGTCGACCGCGGCCGGGTCGCCCCGAACGCGGCCTCCCTCCCCCACTCTCGGCTTCGCTCGAGCGGGGGGACCCCCATTCTCGCCGCCGAACGCCCCTTCGACCTCGACGAGTTGGACCCCGACCGGCACCGCAGGGCACTTCTGTCCGCCGCGGAGGAACTGGGCGCCCGGCTGCGCGCGGCGGAGAAGGTCTGTCGCACCCTGACCCTCACCGTCCGCTACGCCGACCTCCCCCACTCTCGAACAGGCTCGAGCGGGGGGACCCCCATCTCCACCACCCGCAGCCGCACCCTGAAGGAACCGACCGCACACTCGGCGGCCCTGACGAAGGCGGCCTACGGCATGTACGAGGCCCTCGGCCTCCAGCGCGCCCGGGTCCGCGCGCTCGCCCTGCGCGCCGAGGGGCTGACCCCCGCCGACCAGGCGTCGTACCAGCTCACCCTCGACCCCGTGGACGAGAAGGTCCGCCGCATCGAGGAGGTCGCGGACCGCGCGCGGGCGAAGTTCGGACCGCGGGCGGTGCTGCCGGGCACGCTGGCCGCGTAACTCCTTTCGGTCGGCCGTCAGTTGGCCCATGGCGGCGTGATGCGGGTGCCGTCGGCCATTTCCGCCGTGAGGCCGACGGAGGTGGTGACCCAGGAGATCGCCGTGTGGTCGGTCGGGTTCTCGACGGCGAGGGTCGCGCCCGGGTTGATGATCACCGTGTCTCCCGCGGAGATCCGCTCGGTGCGGCCGTCGAGGGTGATCAGCAGTTCCCCGAGGAGCAGATGGAAGATCTCCTCCCGGCTGACGGTGTGGGCGTGCGCCTTGGTGCCCGCGGGGATCTCCCCGCGCCAGGCGCACAGTTCCTTGCTGCCGGTGAGCGGGGAGGCGTACGAGACGAAGCGGGCGCCGTGGATCTCGTGCGTCACGGACTCCGATGCGCGGACGACGGGCATGACGGTGAACTCCGTTCGATTGGTCAAGCTGCTTGACTGTCTGCCCTCCATGGTCAAGCTGCTTGACCAATCCGTCAAGGGTGTTTCAATGCCTCTGTGCAGAACTCCGAAGCCATGGCCCTGTCCGCCGCCTTGCTCGCCGCGGCCGGCGACCTGACGCAGCGCATCAATGACGGGGTCGTGGCCCGCGGTTTCACGGACCTCCGGCCCGCCCACGGTTTCGCCTTCGCGCGGCTCGCCCCGGACGGCGCCACCGTCACCGACCTCGCCGCGCACCTCGGGGTGACCAAGCAGGCCGCCAGCCAGCTGGTGGACGAGATCGTGCGCAAGGGGTACGCCGAGCGGCTGCCGCATCCCGAGGACGCGCGGGCCCGGCTGATCGTGCTGACCGAGCAGGGGTGGGCCTGCACCAGGGCGGCCGAGGCGGCGGCTGCCGAGGTGGTGGGGGTGTGGGCCGAAGTGCTGGGCGAGGGTGAAGTACGCGCGTTGGGGGACCGTTTGGCGCGGATCGCCCCCTATGGTCCGATCAGGCCTGCCTGGTAAGTCCGGTGACTGACCATCAGTGATGCGCAGGTGGCAAGAGCGCCTCCGGATGTTACCCGCAGTTTTTACCGACGCGTAACTTCACATCCGTACTACTCGCCCGTAACTTGACGAGTGAACAGCATCCACGTGATCCGGATCACTGGGTTGAGCCGCCCCACCTCCCTTGAGCCGCAAGGAGATCACTCGATGCTGCCCTGGAAGCGACTCTTCAGACCGCTTGCCGCGCTGCTGCTGACCGCCGCCGTCGCCGCCGTACCCGCCGCCACCGCGCACGCCGCCGACGCGGCCCCGAGCAAGGGCTGGAACGACTGGTCCTGCCAGCCCTCCGCCGCACACCCCCGCCCGGTCGTGCTCGTCCACGGCACGCTGGGCAACTCCTGGGACAACTGGCTGTCCCTCGCCCCGTACCTGGAGAGCCGCGGATACTGCGTCTACTCCTTCGACTACGGCCAACTCCCCGGCGTCCCCCTCTTCTACGGCCTCGGCCCCATCGACAAGTCGGCGCAGCAGCTGTCCGACTTCGTCGACAAGGTGCTCGCCGCGACCGGAGCCGCCAAGGCGGACCTGGTCGGCCACTCGCAGGGCGGCATGATGCCCCGCTACTACCTGAAGTTCCTCGGCGGGGCCGCGAAGGTGAACGCCCTCGTCGGCCTCGCCCCCGACAACCACGGCGCCACCCTCAGCGGTCTGACCAACCTGCTGCCGTACTTCCCCGGTGCGGGGGACCTGATCAAGGCCACCACCCCCGGCCTCGCCGACCAGATCCCCGGCTCCGACTTCCTCACCAAGCTCAACGCGGGCGGTGACACCGTCCCCGGAGTGCACTACACGGTCATCGCCACCAAGCACGATGAGGTGGCCACGCCCTGGCAGAGCCAGTACCTGAACGGCCCGGACGTCCACAACGTCCTGCTCCAGGACCTGTGCCCGCTCGACCTGAGCGAGCACGTGGCGATCGGCACGATCGACCGCATCGCCTTCCACGAGGTGGCCAACGCGCTCGACCCGGCGCGCGCCTCCGCCACCACCTGCGCGTCGGTCTTCAGCTGATCTCGGGACTACTCGCGCCCGGGGCCTGTCCGGCCTGAGCCGCCGGACAGGCCCCGCGGCCGAATCCCTTGGGGTGAGACGAAGGTAGCCCCCCAGGAACCGTGAAATCCCCTGCCTATGGTCGGCTTAAGGGAGTGCTGAGGCTGCGCTCAGGTAGGTACCGTGCGCGGCATGACAGACGACCTGATCCGCCCGGCCGGCCCCGCCGACGTACCGGCCGTGAAGTCCGTGACCGACGCGGCGTACCACCACTACATCGAGCGCATCGGTGTGGTGCCGCAGCCCATGGAGGCGGACCACACGGTGAACGTGGCCGCGGAGAAGGTGTTCGTCACGGGCGAGCCGGTGACCGGGCTCGTCGTCATCGAGGCCCACGCCGACCACCTGTTCCTCGACAGCATCGCCGTCCACCCCGACGCGCACGGCCAGGGGGTGGGACGGCGGCTGCTGCACTTCGTGGACGCACGCGCGCGGGAGCTGGGGCTCGGCGAGATCAGGCTCTACACCAACGCGCTGATGTGGGAGAACCAGAAGATCTATCCGCGGTACGGCTACGAGGTCGTGGAACGCCGCGTCGACGGCCCCTACGACCGCCTCCACTACCGCAAGCGGCTGGGCTGAAGGGCGCGCGCGGCGGCGTCAGCCGTCCGGCCACCAGGTGCGTGCGATGTCCCCCCGCACCTCGGGGCGTCCCGTGGGGCGTTCTTCCGCCGCCTCGCGGGTCTCGCGGATCCGGCGGCTGTCGGTCTTCTTCAGGGGCTTCTGCACGGTCATGCGGCGCATGGCTGCCTCCTTCAGTGCCTACCCGAGATCCGGACGGTCACGGAGGTAGACCCTTTCGGCGAGGGTTCCTCATCGGTGCCGGATTGTCAGTGGCGGGTGTCACTCTTTGGACATGACGAGCGAGATGACGTCGTCCTCGTCCGGCATGTGCTGTGGACGCTGCCCGACCCCGACCCCGACCCCGCCCTGCGGCACTGGCGGGAGGCCGGGCCGGTGCCGGGATCAGGGCAGCAGCTTCTCGAAGTCGCCGCCCAGGGCCAGCGCCTCCAGTTCGTCGAGGGCGGCCATGGCGGCGGACGCGGCCTCCGGGTCCGACTCCGCCAGCCCGCTCGCGGCGAACTCGTCCTCGTCCAGGCGTCGTACGTCCCTGCCGTCGGCCGAGCGCCACAGGTCCAGGTCGAGGTCCTCCACCACCAGCTCCGCGCCGGAGAGGACCGCGGGCCGGGTGATGTCGCAGTACCAGCCCTTGACCGAGCCGTCCGCCGCGCGCACCTCCTTCACGGAGTACCAGCGGTCCCGCCAGTAGTGCTCGGTGAACACATCGCCCGGCTCGAAGCGCACGAAGCCGAAGTCCCGGACGCCCTCGCCCGCCCAGGGAGCCCGGACCGACACGCGGGTACCGTCGTCGCCGATCAGCTGCGCGGCGTAACGGATCTTCGTACGGCCGGCCTTGACCAGGACGACCTCCACCTCGACCGGCGTCTCAGCCGAGTTCGCGGACATAGCGCACCTCCGTCGCACAGATCTCGTATCCGAGCCAAGTGTTGATCGCAATCATGGGGTCGTTCCCGGTGTCGTTGCCCGTGAACGCCTCGGTGACGCCGGCGGCGCGGGCCCGGTAGAGGGAGTGGAGCTTGGCGAGCTTGGCCAGGCCACGGCCCCGGTAGGCGCGGGCGGTGCCGGTCATCGCGGACAGGTAGTGGCCGAGGCCGTCCGTGTACGCCACGCTGAACGCGACCGGGCGGCCGTCGACGACCGCGGCCATGGTCAGCTCCCGGTTCAGCAGCGGGTGCTTCCAGCTCTCCTCGACCCAGGTGTCGTAGTCCGTGAACTCGATCGCGACGTCGCCCGGTTCGTCCGACACCGTCTCCGCGTCCAGCTCGAACAGCGGCCGGGGGTCGTCCGCGAAGTCGGCCGCGGTGCGCAGTTCGACACCGGGAGGGACGTCCGGTAGCGGGGGCAGGGTGCCGTTCGCCAGGTCCAGCCGGAAGAAGTGGGCGGAACGGCTGCTCGTGTAGCCGTGCCGCTCGGCGAAGGCGCGGTTGGCGGGCTCGTCGAGGACCCAGCTGAGCAGCTTGGTGGCTCCCTGCGCGGCCAGGTACTCCTCGGCGGCCTTCACCAGGAGCCGGCCCGCGCCGCGGTGGGTGCGGTCCGGGCGCACGTACACGTTCACGCAGCCCACTCCCGGCTCGGGGCTGTCGTGGGCCAGGTGCACCTGTGCCGTGCCGATCACCTCGCCGTCCTCCTCCGCGAGGAGCGGACGGAAACGGGCGTCGGGGTGCATGTGGGTGGCGGTGTGGCGGACCGAGTCCGGGGTGGTCAGGATGAACGGCAGGGCGAGCCGACGGACCTGGGTGAAACCCTCGGTGTCGGCGGTGACGTCAGGGCGCAGAACGCGCACGATCACGGTCATGTGCAGGCACCGTACGCAGAGAGCCGCCGGGGTGCCTCCCATTTTCCGCCTCTCGGATTTCCGGCGGGTGCGGGACAATCGGCCTGTGAGCCTGAAGATCCACATCGATGACAGCGCGCCGCCGTACGAGCAGGTGCGGGCGCAGATTTCCGAGCTGGCGCGGAGCGGGGCGCTGCCGGTGGGGTACCGGCTGCCGACCGTGCGGGGGCTGGCCGAGTCGCTGGGGCTCGCGGTGAACACCGTGGCCAAGGCGTACCGGGCGCTGGAGACGGACGGGGTGATCGAGACGCGCGGCCGCAACGGAACGTTCGTGGCTGCCGCCGGCTCGGCCGCGGAGCGGGAGGCGGCTGCTGCCGCGCAGGCTTATGCGGAGCGGGTGCGGCGACTTGGGCTGGACGAGAAGGATGCGCTGGCCGCGGTGCGGGATGCGCTGCGGGCCGCTTATGGGGAGGGCTGAGCGAGTCAGCGGTGTGCGGCGGGCTCCGGAATGCGTGTCACTGTCAGACCCGCCCTTCCTGCCGTCCTGCCGAACGTCACCGCGTCCGCCACCGCCGCCCCGCCGGGGTCGTTGTTGAAGTACGCGTACACGTCGTCCGTATCGGACCAGGTGGTCGCGATGCGGTCCACCCACGTCTCCAGGGACCGGCGGCCGTAGCGGGGCCACGGGGTGGCGCGGCCCTCGTGGAAGCGGACGTAGCCCCAGTCGGTGGTGCGCCAGAGCGGGGTGACCGGGTGGGCCTGGACGTCAGCCCAGCACAGGGCCGCTCCCCGGGACGCCAGGACCTCGCGCACCTCCGGCGTCCACCAGGAGTCGTGGCGGGGCTCCACCGCGATCCTCGTACCGGACGGGAAGCAGGCCAGGCAGGCGTCCAGCAGGGGCGGGTCCACGCGCAACGTGGGCGGGAGCTGGAGGAGGACCGGGCCCAGGCGGTCGCCCAGGCCGGCCGCGTGGGTCATCAGGCGGTGGACCGGTTCCGCGGGGTCCTTCAGGCGCTTGATGTGGGTCAGATAGCGGCTGGCCTTGACCGCGACCACGAAGTCCTCGGGCACCCGGTCCCGCCACGCCTCGAAGTTCTCCCGCGTCGGCAGCCGGTAGAACGCGTTGTTGATCTCCACCGTGGCGAAGTGGGCCGCGTACTCCTCCAGCCACAGCCGGGTCGGACGGTCGGCCGGGTACAGGACGCCCCGCCAGTCCTTGTACTGCCATCCCGACGTGCCGACGAACAGGGGCATACCTTCATCAAAGCACCCGAGCGGCGGTCCTACAGGTACAGCCCCGCGTCCGCCCCCTCCCGCGCGCCCGGCACCGACGTCGGCGCCGTGCCCCGGCGCAGGGCGTACAGCTCGGCCAGCGTCGCCCCCTCCCGGCCGACTCCCTCCTCGGTGCCGAGCCAGTTCACCGCCTCGCGGCGGGTCAGCGGGCCCACCTCGATGCGGGCCAGGCAGCGGCCGGGGCGGACGACGGCCGGGTGCAGCCGCTCCAGGTCCTCGTTGGTGGTGACGCCGACCAGGACGTTGCGGCCCTGGCCGAGCAGGCCGTCGGTGAGGTTGAGCAGCCGGGACAGGGCCTGGCCCGCGGTGTGCCGGGCCTCGCCGCGGATCAGCTCGTCGCAGTCCTCCAGCAGGAGCAGACGCCAGCGGCCCTTGCCGGCCGCGTCCTCCTCGCCGATCGCGATGTCCATCAGATAGCCGACGTCGGAGAAGAGCCGCTCGGGGTCGAGGACGCAGTCCACCTGGCACCAGTCCCGCCAGGAGCGGG
Organism: Streptomyces sp. NPDC002671; assembly: GCF_053592475.1. Lineage (NCBI taxonomy): Bacteria > Bacillati > Actinomycetota > Actinomycetes > Kitasatosporales > Streptomycetaceae > Streptomyces > Streptomyces sp. NPDC002671. Next base: position 377,054 of record NZ_JBSFVU010000002.1, on the reverse strand, counting down.
CCAGCGTGCGCAGTGCGGAGGTCTTGCCGGTGCCGGGCGGGCCGTGCAGCAGGAGCAGCCGGCCGGCGATGTCCTCCGGGGTCGTCTTCATCAGGCGGTCCATCGCATCCGCCACCGGAGCCGTGTAGTTGGGGCGGATCTCGTCCCACGTGCCTGCGGAGATCTGCCGGGTGGTGCGGTACGGGCCGCGCCTCGGGGAGACGTACCAGAAGCCCATCGACACGTTCTCCGGCTGCGGTTCGGGTTCGTCCGCCGCGCCGTCCGTGGCCTGGTCGAGGACCTGCTTCGCCAGTTCGGCGGTGGTCGCGGTGACCGTGACGTCCGCGCCCCGGTTCCAGCGCGAGACCAGCAGGGTCCAGCCGTCGCCCTCGGCGAGGGTCGCACTGCGGTCGTCGTCGCGGGCGATGCGCAGCACGCGGGCGCCGTCCGGCAGCAGGGTCGCGCCGGAGCGCACGCGGTCGATGTTCGCCGCGTGGGAGTACGGTTGCTCGCCCGTCGCGAATCGGCCGAGGAACAGCGCGTCGACGACGTCGGACGGCGAGTCGGAGTCGTCGACGTTGAGCCGGATCGGCAGAGCGTCGTGTGGGTTCGCAGACATGCCGCCATGATCGGGCACAGGTGCGGCGCGTGCACGGCATTTCCGCACCTTGTTCCGGGTGTTCCCGAGACGTGGTGGCACCTGATGGCAAGGCGAGGTTCTTCAGGGCTGAAGGCCCGTCAACTTGACTGACATGAACATGTAACAGTCTGGGCGGAAACGTCTCGGGTCGGGCCGGTTGAGCTCGCAACAGTTTTGGCATGAACACTTCCACTCAACACGCGTAGCTGCTACCAAAGTTGCGGCAGAGATCCTGCTATAGGGAGGCACCATGAGACGTTTCCGACTTACCGGATTAGTTACTTCGCTCCTCCTTGCCACCGGCCTCGGCCTCTCCGGGGCCGCCACGGCACAGGCGTCAACGGCCGCGACCGGCGGCTACGTGGCGCTCGGCGACTCCTACTCCTCCGGAGTCGGAGCGGGCAACTACATCAGCTCGAGCGGCAGCTGCGACCGCAGCACCAACGCGTACCCCTACCTGTGGAACGCGGCCCACTCCCCGTCCTCGTTCGCCTTCAACGCCTGCTCGGGCGCCAAGACGGACGACGTGATGGCCAACCAGCTCGGCTCGCTGAACTCCTCCACCTCGCTGGTGTCCATCACGATCGGCGGCAATGACGCCGGGTTCTCCAGCGTGATGACGGACTGTGTGCTCGGGTCGGACAGCGACTGCCTGTCCGACGTCGCCACCGCCAAGGCGTACGTCGACTCGACGCTCCCCGGCAAGCTCGACACCGTCTACAACGCCATCAGGTCCAAGGCCCCCAACGCCCGGGTGGTCGTGATCGGCTACCCCCGCCTCTACCTGACCGGCCAGATCTGCGTCGGCCTCTCGGACACCAAGCGCACCGCGATCAACGGCGCGGCCGACTACATCGACAACGCCATCCAGAAGCGCGCCCTGGCCCACAGCTTCGTCTGGGGTGACGTCCGTCCCGCGTTCTCCGCCCACGAGATCTGCTCCGGCGACTCCTGGCTGCACAGCCTCAACTGGCTGGACATCGGCGTGTCGTACCACCCGACCGCGGCCGGACACTCCGGCGGCTACCTCCCGGTCTTCACCAACAACGCCTGATCCGTCAGGGAGTTGGACCGGACGAAGTGGAGGCCCCGCCGGACGGCGGGGTCTCCGTCGCCGTTGCGGTGCCCGTCGTGCACGTCACCGAGAGCGGCACCGGATCGGACGTCGTCCGCACCGGACTGCGCACCTCCACACTGACCGCGTTCTCGACCGTCCCGCCGTCCTCGTACGCCGTCACGGTCAGCTGTTCCTGCCGGGTCGACGCGCCGCCCGCCGGGAACGACAGCGTCTTCCATCCCGGGTCGGAGACCGAGCCGTGGTCCAGCACCCACCGGTACTCCACCTGCGCGGGCACCTGCCCCACCGTGAATGTCGCCGTGAACGCGGGCGCCTGGGCGTCCGGCGGCGGACAGGTCCCGGAGTACGCGGTGTGCGCACCGGTCAGCGTCACCCGCACGGACGGGGCGGCGGGCCCACTGCTCTCCGAGGTGCTGGCGTACGGCGATGACGGCGACGTGCTCGGCGAGGCCGAACTGCCATGCAGTGCTGATGAGTTCACACCGGCAGCCGGCGATCTGCCGCCACTGGCCGCATGGTCACCGCCGTTGCCGTGGTGGAGCAGTGCGTACGCCAGCCCCGCCAGCGCGAGGGCGACCGCGAGCACCCCCGCGATCAGCACCACGCCGGCCCGGCGTTCGCGCCGAGGCTCGTCGAGCCCGAACGGCGGCTCCGTGGGCGCCCCGGACCGCAGCGGCAACGGTGGTGTGGGGTACGGCTGTTGTGGCGGGGCCACGGCCGTCGGCGCGGTGTACGGCGAGGAGGTGTACGGCGAGGAGGTGTACGGCGCGGGGTCCGCCCGGGGGGCGCCGCCAGCGGCGACCAGCCGCAGCTCCCGCTCGGCCCGCTCGGCGGACAGCCGCTCGGCGGGATTCTTGCGCAGCAGCCCCGCGATGACACCGGCCAGCGGCCCGGCCCGGCGCGGCGGCGGCAACTCGTCCTCCACCACCGCGCGCAGGGTGCTGATCGGGGTGTCATGGCGGAACGGCGAGCCGCCCTCGACGGCCGCGTACAGCAGCACCCCGAGCGACCAGAGGTCCGACTCCGGGCCCGGCGTACGGCCCAACGCCCGCTCAGGGGCCAGGAATTCCGGCGAGCCGACCACCTCGCCGGTCATGGTCAGCGCGGAGCTGCCCTCCATGGAGGCGATACCGAAGTCGGTCAGGACCACCCGGCCGTCGTTGGCCAGCAGCACATTGGCCGGCTTCACGTCCCGGTGCAGCACCCCTGCGGCGTGCGCGGCGTGCAGCGCGGCCAGCACCTCGGCCCCGATGCGCGCGGCCCGCTGAGGGGACAGCGGACCCTCCGCCGCCAACTGGTCGGCCAGCGACAGGCCGCGCACCAGCTCCATCACGATCCACGGGCGGCCCGCCTCCGCCGCCACGTCGTACACCGTAACCACGTTGCGGTGCGCGACCCGGGCCGCAGCCCACGCCTCGCGCTCCAGGCGGGCATGCAGCCGCTCCACCTCCGAGGCCGGCAGCCCGGCCGGGGCCCGCACCTCCTTGACGGCCACCTCGCGGTGCAGCACCTCGTCGCGGGCCCGCCACACGGTTCCCATGCCGCCCTCGCCCAGCGCGGACAGCAGGCGGTAGCGGCCCGCGATCACACGTTCACGGCCCGGTTCCTCGGACACGGGCGCCCCCCAAGGCATCTCGCGTGATTTCTCCACAAAAGTAGCTCAACCGAGGGCGGATGCGGCCCCCCTGAGCACCAATCCGGCACCCAGGGCCAGCACGGCCAGCGCGGAGGCGAGCGGCACGGTCCGGCGGAGCAGCGCCACCGGCCGGTGAGCGGTCAGGCGCGGGCGCCGCTCCAGCATCCGGGTGACCTTCGACCCCAGCCGGACCACGGCGAACCCGGCCGCCGTCAGCGTCAGCGCCAGCCCCACCCCGTACGCCACGACGAGCAGCAGCCCGAACCAGGCCTGCCCGAGCGCCGTGGCACCGACCAGTACGACCACGGCCGACGGGCTGGGCACCAGCCCGCCCGCGAACCCGAGCAGGATCGTGCCGCGCAGGGAGGGGGCGGCGGGGTGGGTGTGGGTGTGCCCGCCATGGGTGTGGCTTCCATGGGTGTGCCCGCCATGGGTGTGGCTGCCATGAGTGTGCTCTGCGGCGTGGTGGTGTTCGTGCGCGCGGTCGCGCCAGGCCCGGCGTACGAGGTGGGTGCCCGTCGCGAGGACCAGGGCGCCGCTCGCGAGCCCCAGCCAGCCGATCACCGACGGCGTGGCGGCGGACCCGGCGGTGACGAGCAGGCCCAGGGTGACGACGCCGAGGGTGTGGGTCACCGTGACGGAGGCGGCGAGCGGCAGTACGTCCCGGGGCCGGGCCCTGCCGCCACGGGCCGCCGCGGTCGCCGCCATCAGCGTCTTGCCGTGGCCCGGCGCCAGGGCGTGCAGCGCGCCGAGGCCCACCGCGATGAGCAGGGCGAGGGTGGCGAAACCCAGGGTGAGGTCACGCCGGGCGACCAGGTCGTCCAGGGCCCGCGTCCAGCGGTCGGCGCCCCGGGGCAGCACGGAGGCGGCCGGTGCGTCCTGCTGCTGCGCGGCGAGGGCGGGACCGCCGGGGCGGATGCGCAGCGACGCGGTGGAGCTGTCGGCCGGGGACGACAGCAAGTCCTTGGGGTAGGAAGTGAGTTCGTGCGAGACGGATGCCTTCGGTACGTCCGACGCGGTGAGCGTCATCCGGTCCCCGCGCGCGGTGATCTCCCGCCAGCCGGGTCCCGACCAGGTCACCGCGCTGTGGAAGCCCAGGGCGAGCGAGCGGCCCCTGGGGAGGGGAGCGGTCGAACGGCACTCCACGCGCAGGGTGTTGAGGCCCGCCTGGCCGGGGCGCAGGGCGGCCCGGCTGCCGTGCACGGCGAGCGGGACAGCGCGCCCGTCCACGGTCACCTCGCTGTGCCGCGAGGCCTGTTCGCACCGCCGCCGAGCCCACTCCGCCATGCCCAGCCGCTCGATGTCCGGCCTGGCCTGCGTCGCCGGGATCTCGGCGAGGTCCTCCACATGGTCGACGCTGAGGGTGCCGGGGGCGGCGACCAGACCGTCGTAGCGGTTGACGGTGAAATTCCCGAGGGGATGCGCGCTCGCGGTGCCGGCGGGAAGGAGCGCGAGGACACCCACGGCGGTGAGCACGAACGCGAACCGCAGCCTCACCGCGCGCCCCCCAGCGCCCTGCGGGCCTCGGCGGCGCCCAGCGGGGAGAAGCCGGGGTTCAGCCGCAGGGCCGCCGCCAGCCAGGTATGGCCGTCCGCCCGGTGGCCCGTGGCCAGCTCGATCATGCCGCGGTGGTAGCGGAAGGAGGCGTTGCGGTAGCCGGTGGCCGTGGCCCGGCGCGCGTACGGAAGGGCCTCCCGGTCGCGGCCGTTGACGTGCAGTGCCCAGGCGAGGGCGTCCGCGGTGTGCACAGTGTGCCGCCGGGCCCACTCGGCGCGGGCCGCGTGCAGCGCGGTCGCCCGGTCGCCGTGGTCGGCGGCGGCCAGCGCGGTGTCGAGGTCGACGTCGACGCCGTTGGCGCGGGCCAGAGCGGTCCAGGCGGCCACCAGGGCGTACTGCTCGCGGGCCCTGGCCCGGTCGCCCGCCGCGCCGCGCGCCTCGTACAGCTCGCCGAGTTCCACGAGCGGGCCGGGCAGCGGATAGCGGGCCACCACGGCCTCCATGCCCTTGACGGCCTCGGCCCGCCGCCCGCTCGCCGCCTGGGCGCGGGCCCGGCCTTCGAGCGCCGGGACATAGCCGTCGTCGGCGGCCAGGGCACGGGAGTAGTAGCCGAGCGCGGTCCCGTATTCGCCCTGGTTCCAGGCGAGTTGGCCGAGCTGGGTCGCGACGTACGCCGTGTCTCCGGGCGAAGTCGCGGCGGCCAGGGCCTGCTTGAGCACGCGCCGAGCCGTCGCCACATCGCCGCGCAGCTCGTGCACGTACGCGTACCGCGTGAACACGGGGACCCCTGGCCTGCGTGCGTCGGCGGTCCCGGCAGCCTTCGACGCCTTGTCGTAGCGGCCGAGTTCGACCAGGGCGTCGATACGGGAGGACAGCGCTCGCTCGCTGTACGGGTTCCGCTTCAGGGCCCGGTCCGCGTAGGTCAGGGCGCCCCGGAAGTCGTGCCGGGCGGCGGCGAGGGCGGCCCGGCCCGCCAGCGCCTGGTCGTTGTCCGGGGTCAGCGTCAGGGACCGCCGCAACGCCTTCTCCGCCTGCGGGTACCGGGACGGGTCGCCCTTGGTCCGCGCCTGCTCGACGTAGGCCAGGCCGAGCGTGGCCCAGCCGCCGGAGTCCCTCGGCTGGGCGCGGAGATGCGTCTGCAGCGCGGCGATACCGGCGTCCAGGTCGCCGCCGCTCAGCAGCGCGGGATCCACGGCACCGGAGGCGGCCACCGCGGCTGCAGGCGCCGCGTCCCGCGCGGCCCCGACGGCGATCGCCCCGCCCGTCAGCGCCACGGCCAACAGTGCGGCCGTGCTGGCGAGTTGAAGACTTCGCCACCGTCGCCCACCGGTCTCCTCGTCCCTCGTACGCGGTGCCATGCCTGCTCCTGGATCGCCTGGTGGTGGTCGGAAGGGGGGTGGCGCGGCCCGCCGTGGGGGAGTGGGTACGGGCCGCGCCGGTCGGTGGGGTGGGGGTCAGTACGGGCGGTGCATGCGCCGGCGCCACCAGGCGAAGGCGGTGCCGATCAGCAGGATTCCGGCCGCGCCGGAGGCCGCCGAGCCCGCGATCAGCACGGTGTCGCTCGTACCGCCCGAGGACGCCCCGGCCGCCGGCCGCAACGCGTCACCGAGCTGGCTGCGCACGTCCGTACCCGAGGTCGTGCCCTTGGCAAGCGGGCCGCGCGAGCCGGACGTGGGCTCGGCGACGTACGGGAAGTACTTCTCGAACTTCTGGTCGTTCTGGTCCACGGCGTCGCCCAAGTCGTTCTTGGAGCCGACCAGTTCGCCCTCGACGACCTGCAGGGCCTCGTCCACCACGTCGTCGGTGAGCCGGCGGCCGTTCGGGAAGCCCGCGTTGTCGCCGTCCAGCACCCCGAGCCGCTTCGGATGCATGCTCGGTTTGATCGACGTGTTGAGGCGCAACTCCTCCGAAGGGCGCACGTTCGGGGGCTGGTTGAGGCCCTTGACGCCCTTGAGGAAGACGTCGACCAGGTCGTTGCGGGGCTCCGTGGGCGCCTTGATCTTGTAGATGGACTCGATCAGCTTCGGCAGTTCCGGGTTGGTGACGTTCTTCAGGAACTGCCCGTCGTCCCAGGGCTGCGACGCGTTGAACCGGTCCTTGTCCCGCTGCGGGTTGACCACCTCGTTGACCAGCGGGTTGCCGAGGCGCGAGACCTGCGAGTAGTACCCCTGTGCGTTCCGGCGCTGCGTGGTGGACCAGATGCCCACGACGGGCTGCCCGGATGACTCGCGGATCAGGTCGTTCGGGACCTGGAGGGCGATGGTGTTGACGTTGTAGCCCTTCAGCGTGTCCCGGCCGACCTCGGTGAGGTTGCCGCCGTACAGCAGGTCGAAGACCCGCAGATCCAGGAAGAAGGGGTCGTCCGCCTGCCCGGCGAAGGTGCTGGCCCCGCCGGCCGTCTTGTACACCGCCTGCGCGCGCAGCTTGCCGTAGTCCGGCATGGACGCCTTGCCCACGTTGGACGGCGCCACCGGCACGTCGTCGGCGAGCTTGGTCTTCGACACCACGTGCTGGTTCTTCAGCCGGATCAGGTCGAGGTCGTACGTCTGTGTGACGTTGAGGTCGGGGTCGGCCAGGTTCGTGACAGGGCCGGTGTTGTAGAGGAAGGTGTTCCCGTTCTTCGTGTGCGTCTTGAAGGTGTAGCGGAAGAGCAACTCGCCCTGCGCGTCACCGTTGTTGTCGATGTGGATGTCGTACTGGGCGTCGTCCGCGAACGTGTAGAAGTTGGGGCCGCCCGCGGGCTCCTCGAACGGGATCCAGTCGGCCACGATGGTGGTCGTGTCCGGCTTGTCCGGGCTGACGAACGCGTACAGGTCCGTGTTGTCGTACTGCGGGGTCCCCGAGATCAGCGGGGCCTCCCGGTGGGAGGAGGCGGAGGCCGCCCCGGGTTCCAGCGTGGCGACGCCGGCGGCTGCGAGCCCTCCGGCGGCCAGCGCACCACACAGGAGCGAGACCAGTCCCTTGCGACCCGCGCCGCTCCTGGAGAAGAGAGGTGTCATGCCGTCCGTCCTCAGTGCCAACTTGCCTGACGCCCCGGGATTCGGAGCCGGTGCCGGGGCGGATTGGTAGGCCGGGAAATTTTCTTTTCGCCCGCCGCACCCGCGTTTTCGGCCCGCTGATCCGTAACACCCACGGGAGGTGTGCGTTCGGTGCGGATGCGTGGGATCAGAGGACGGGCCGTCTGCGGCCACGGAGAGGGGGCACGGGTGGAGGCGGACGAGCTTCTGGTGCTCGTGGCGGGCGGCGACCAGACAGCCTTCGAGGACCTGTACGGACTGGTGTCCGGCCCGGTGTACGGGCTCGTACGGCGGGTCCTGCGCGACCCCGCCCAGTCCGAGGAGGTCGCCCAGGAGGTGCTGCTCGAACTCTGGCGCTCCGCCGCCCGGTTCGACCCCCGCAGGGGCAGCGCCCTGTCCTGGGTCCTCACCCTCGCCCACCGGCGGGCCGTCGACCGGGTGCGCAGCGCCCGCGCGGCCGGCGAACGCGAGCAGCGCGAGGCCCTGCGCGCCGGTGAACCCGCCTTCGACCAGGTCGCCGAGGAGGTCGAGGCCGGGCTGGAACGCGAATGGGTGCGCCGCTGCCTGGAGCGGCTCACCGCCCTGCAACGTCAGTCCGTCACCCTCGCCTACTACGACGGCTACACCTACCGTGAGGTGGCCGAGCGGCTCTCGCTGCCGCTGGGCACGGTCAAGACCCGGATGCGCGACGGACTCACGCGGCTGCGCGAGTGCCTGGGAGGTGCCGCATGAGCGTCCTCGGCCGGCTGCTGCGCCGGGAGGATCCGCACTCCCTCGCCGCGCCCTATGCCCTCGACGCCCTCGAACCCGGCGAGCGACGCCGTTTCGAGAAGCACCTCGCGCGCTGCGAGCACTGCGCCGCCGACGTGCGGGCCCTGTCCGAGGACGCGGTGCGCCTCGCCTGGTCCACGTCGGCGCCCGCCCCGCCCGCGCTGCGCGACCGCGTCCTGGCCGCCGTATGCACCACCCCGCAGGACTCGCCGGAGCAGACCTCCGCCCGGGAGCCCGCCCGGAAGCAGACCCCGGCCCGCGGGCGCGCCCGGCGACTGCCGCCGCACGTCTGGGGCACCCAGCCCCCGCCGTCACGCACCCGTACGCCCCGGACGCGCCCCCTGTTCGTGCCGCTCGCCACGGCGACCGCCGCGGCGGCCCTCGTCGTCGCCTCCCTCTTCGCGGTCCAGGCGCACCGCACCCAGGACCGGCTCGACGCCGAGCGGGCTCAGGCACGTGAGATCGCCCACGTTCTGGCCGCTTCCGACGCCCGCGCCGCCAGCAGCGAGGACGCCCGGGGCCGCAAGATCGGAGTGATTGCTTCCGTATCGCAGGGGCGGGCCGTCGTCACCCTGAGCGGATACGGCACCCCGCCCGCCGGCCGCGTCCGTCAGCTGTGGCTCTTGCGCCCCCATGTGCAACCGCGCTCCCTCGGGCTCCTCGCGGGGGACACGCCCTTGGTCGCCAAGGGGCTGGAGAAGTCCTCGATGTCACTCGCCGTAACCGTCGAGCCTGATGGTGGCTCAGTGCGGCCAACTGGTCAGCCGGTTGTCCAACTCACCTTGAAATCGGTCGGATTCGGAGAGTAGCCATAGCGGGTTGGTCAACCACCTTACGGGGAAGGTGAATCCTGTGACCGTGATACACGGGTGCTCCGCCCAGGCGATAGGGTTACTCTGCCCGGGCCGGGTGGACTCGTACGGGTGGGGAGTGACATGGAGCAGATAACGATGCGCAGCAGGGCCAGGGTCCCTGCTATCACCTGCGGGAGCAGCGCGACCAGTTCGCGTCTGGACCGTCATCTGTCGGTGCTGGCGGGTCCCGCCATACCGCAGCAGAAGACGGTCGAGGCGACGTCGCTGATGCTCGAACTGACCGCACGTGACACGGTGCGCCAGCACAGCGACCGGGGTACGCGGGTTCGCGGCGTCTCCCTGTTCGCGCCGCTGCGCCGACTGCGTCGTTCGCTGTTCGGCGGCCACTGAGGGGCCCGCGCTCAGGCCGCCACACCGTCCCGGCGCAACGCTGCGATTTCCTCGTCCGTCATCCCCACGGCATGCAGCAGCGCCTCGGTGTGCTGTCCGAGCGCGGGCACATCACCCATCCGTGCCTCGTCCCCGCCCGGCAGTGTGATGGGAGGCAGTAGCGCCCGCAACGGCCCGACCGGCGAACCCACCTCGCGCCACCGCTCCCTGGCCGCGAGCTGCGGATGCGCCGCCAGCTCGGGCAGGTCCCGGAGCCGGGCGCACGCGATGCCCGCCTTCTCCAGCCGCGCCAGCGCCTCCTCGGTGTCCAGTGCGCCCAGCGCCCCCGCGACCAGCTCGTCGGTGCGCTCCCGGTTCGCCACCCTTGCCGCGTTCGTCGCGTATACCGGATCCGTTCCCAGTTCCGGCCTGCCCATGACCTGTTCGGCCAGCCGCCGCCACTCCCGGTCGTTCTGCACCGACAGCAGCACCCGTCCGCCGTCCGCCGTCGCATAGGCGTCGTACGGCGCGATGACGGCGTGCGCGAGCCCGGTACGGGCCGGGGGCTCGCCGCCGTGCATCGCGTGGTGCAGCGGGTGCCCCATCCACTCGGCCAGCGCCTCCAGCATCGACACCTCCACCGGCCCGCCCCGCCCGGTCGTGCCGCGCCGCACCAGCGCGGCCAGCACCCCGGAGAACGCGTACATGGCCGCCGCGATGTCCGCCGCCGGAATCCCTGCCTTCACCGGCTGCCCGGGCGTCCCGGTCACCGACACCAGCCCGGCCTCGCACTGCACGAGCATGTCGTACGCCCGCTTGTCCGCGTACGGTCCCGAGCCGCCGTAGCCCGAGATGTCCACGGCGATCAGCCGCGGATGCGCTGCACAGAGCGTGGCCGCGTCCAGCCCGAGCCGGGCCGCCGCGCCGTGGGCGAGGTTCTGCACGAACACGTCCGCGTCCGCGATCAGCCGCCGTACGACGTCGAGGCCGCGCGGGTCCTTCAGATCGAGGGCGATGGACTCCTTGCCCCGGTTGCACCACACGAAGTGCGAGGCGAGACCGCGGGCCGCGGTGTCGTAGCCGCGCGCGAAGTCACCGCCGTCGACCCGCTCCACCTTGACGACCCGGGCCCCCAGATCGGCGAGCTGCCGGGTCGCGAAGGGCGCGGAGACGGCCTGCTCGACGGCGACGACGGTGATGCCCTCCAGGGGCAGCGGGACATGATCCATGGCCTGTTCCATGCGCTGGATCATGTCCCGCGACCGGCGCCTTTGTCAGTACCGCGTGCGGTACGCCTCACCGCCTGCCCGTGCCCGTGCCCGTGCCCGTGCCCGTGCCCGTGCCCGTGCCCGTGCCCGCGTCAGCGTTCGCCGTGTGCGTACCGGCGCACCGCGAGCGGCAGGAACACGGCGATGAGCGCGAGACTCCACGCCAGCGACCCGGCGACCGGGTGGGCCACCGGCCAGGCCGAGTCCGCCGGGATCGGCGCGTTGCCGAACAGGTGCCGCAGGGCCGTCGTCACCGCGCTGATCGGGTTCCACTCGGCGAGCGCGCGCAGCCAGGCGGGGAGGTTGCCGGTCGGGATGTACGCGTTGGACAGCAGGGGCAGCACGAAGGAGGAGGAGCCGAGCTGGCCCGCCGCCTCCTCGCTGCGGGTGAGCAGCCCCAGGAAGATCCCGGCGCAGGTGCAGGCGAACCGGAAGAGCAGCAGCAGCCCCACCGCCCCGGCCGCCGCGAGCGCGGACCCCTCGATCCGCCACCCCACGGCGAGCCCGACCAGCAGCAGCGGAACGGTTCCCACGGTCGTGACGACGAGGTCCGCGACCGCCTGCCCGAGGGGTACGGCGGCCCGGCTCACCGGCATCGTGCGGAACCGGTCCATCACCCCCCGGTGCGTGTCCTGGGCGGCCTGGAACATGCCGGTCATCAGCCCGCCGGCCGCCGTCGCCACCAGCAGACCGGGCACCAGGAAGGAGCGGTACTCGCGGCCGGGCATCGCCAGCGCGCTGCCGAACACATAACCGAAGAACAGCAGCATGTTGATCGGCATCATCTGGGTCAGGACGGCCAGCCCCGGGCTGTTGCGGACCCGCCGCAGCTGCCGTCCGGTCATCGCGAGACCGTCGTACGCCAACGCGCTCATGCCGCACACTCCTTGCTGCCGTGTTCCTTGCTGCCGTGCTCCTTGCCGTCGGCCGGTTCGCCGGTGAGCCGGAGGAAGACGTCGTCGAGGGTGGGCGGGCGCAGGCTCGCGTCCACCAACGGCACACCGGCCGCGTCGAGTTCGCGCACCAGCCGGGGCAGGGTCAGGGTCGGATCGGTGGTGACCGCGCCGACGGAGTTGCGCTCGCGGTCGAACACCGGCTCGCCGCCCGTGAGTTGATCGAGCACGGCGGCTGCCCGCACCAGCGCCTCGGGATGGGCGACGACGGCCTGAGCGAACGACCCGATGAGCGCCTTGAGTTCGCCGGGCGAGCCGGTGTGCGCGATCCGGCCACGGTCCATCAGGGCGATGTCGTCGGCCAGTTGGTCGGCCTCCTCCAGGTACTGCGTGGTCAGCACCACAGTCGTACCGTCCGCCTTCAGCTCCCGGACCGCCTCGTGAATACGGTTGCGGCTGGCCGGGTCGAGTCCGGTGGTCGGTTCGTCCAGGAAGAGCACCTCGGGCCGCCGGATCAGACTCGCGGCGAGGTCCAGCCGGCGCCGCATGCCGCCGGAGTAGGTGGCCGCCTTCCGGTCCGCCGCCTCGGTGAGCCCGAAGCGCTCCAGCAGCTCACGGGCGCGCTCGGCAGGCCCCCGGACCCGGTGCAGCCGCGCGAACAGGCGCAGGTTCTCCCGGCCGGTGAGGTCCCCGTCGACCGAGGCGTACTGCCCCGTGACCCCGATCCGCTCCCGTACGGCCGCCGCCTCCCGCACCAGATCGTGCCCCGCCACCCGGGCCGAGCCCCCGTCGGGCCGCAGCAGCGTGGTCAGCAGCCGCACGGCCGTCGTCTTCCCTGCCCCGTTCGGCCCGAGCAGACCGCACACCGTGCCCCGGGCCACGGCCAGATCCAGGCCCTGCACGGCCCGCACAGCAGCGAAGCGCTTCTCCAGACCCTCACTAAGTACAGCGTACGTAGTAGTCATGGGGTGACCATAGCGCACTACGTACGGTGTACGTAACTACGATGGTGGCCGAGGTGATGACCGATGGCAGTCCGAGGGGCCGTACCCGAGGTGATCTGGGCCCGCCCCGAGCGCACGGGCAGGGGGCCGAAGCCGGCGTACACGCGCGACGACATCGCCGCAGCGGCCGTCCGGATCGCCGACGCGCAGGGGCTCGACGCGGTGTCGATGCGGCACGTGGCGGCCGAACTGGGCTGCGGCACCATGTCGCTGTACAACTACGTCCCCCGCAAGGAGGACCTGTACGAGCTGATGGTGGACGCGGTCAGCGCGGAGCACGCCTCGTGGGAGCCGAGCGGCGACTGGCGGGCCGACCTGCTCCGCGTCGCGCACCAGACCCGCGCGCTGATGCACCGCCACCCGTGGCTGCCGCGCCTGATGTCCCCGGTCTACGGCTTCAGTCCGCACGCCCTGCGCTACCTGGAGCACTGCCTGGCCTGCCTCGACCCGCTGGAGGCGTCCTCCGGTGCCAAGTTGGAACTGATCGCGATGCTCAACGGCGTCGTGACGACCTACGTCCGCAACGAACTCGACACCGCCGAACGGGTCCGCGCCCTGCCGTGGTCGGAGGAGGAGGAGAACGCGGCCCGGATCGCCTACCTGGGCAGCCAGATCGCCTCCGGCGCGTATCCGAGAATGGCGGCGGCGTTCACGGCGGACCCCGGCCCGGTCGACATGGAGGCGGTGTTCCAGCGGGCGCTGGAACGGGTCCTCGACGGGTTCGACCCGGAGCGGGGAGCCCGGTGAACCAGGACCGCTCCGGTCGTCAACTCGCTTTGATCGCAGAGACGTTGGAGGCCGCCCGTCGCTGCGGCATCGAGCTGTGGCTGCGCGGCGGCTGGGCGATGGACTTCTACCTCGGCGAGGTCACGCGCGAGCACGGTGACATCGACTGGTTCGCCTGGGCCCTGGATGCGGCACCCCTGCGCACGGCCCTGACCGGCCTCGGCCACCGCCCGGTGCCCGGCCCGCCCCCCGAACTCCAGCTCGACTTCGCAAAGGACGGCCTGGACAGCAGCTTCACCCTGCTGGACCGGGACGCCGCGGGCCGCGTGACGGTCGCAGGCGGCCCCTGGGCCGGAACGCCCTGGCCGGACGGGCTGCTCGACGCCGGGCCGGGGTGTATCGGCGAGCTGGTGGCGCCGATCGTCAGCCCGCACGCCCAGATCGAGATCAAGCGCATGATGCCGGTCTGGGACCCCTCCCGGCCCCGCCGCGCCAAGGACGCCGAGGACATCGCCCGGCTGGAGGCCGCCCTGCGCAGCCGCTAGAGCAACGCGAACTGGCCCTCCGGGCCCTCCTCGGGGTGGTCGAGGACCGAGGCGGGGCGGCGGGACGAGTCCGGCGGGGGGAGGATGCCCGCGCGGCTCAGTTCGGTCGCCGTGAGGGTCGAGGTCGTCTTCGCCTGCAACTCCGCGCGCAGGGGACGGAGTTCCGCCAGCAGGGCCAGGACCGTGATCAGTTCCAGGAGTTCCGACGTCCAGGTCTGCGGCCAGGTCGCGGAGCGGATCGCGGCGAGGGTGCCCGGCTCGGCGGGGGCCGTGCGCGCCGCGAACCAGGCCTCCAGGACGCGGACTCCGGCCACCTCGTAGTCCCAGGCCTGCGGCGGGACGGGGGAGACGCGGCCCTCGTCCAGGTGCAGGGTCTCCTCGTCGCGGTCGTAGTGGAGGGTCAAGGGAAGCGTGGGCAGGGGCGAGCGGACGTAGGGGCGGCGGCCACCCGGCAGCTTGGGACGCTCGCCGTCGCGGCGCAGCAGCCACAGTGTGCGGTGGCCCAACTCCACTCCCGTTGCCCAGAGTTCGGCGTCCTCGGTGAGCGGGACGGAGAGGTCGGGGCGGATCGCGGTGAGGATCCAGGCCAGCACGTCCGGCGGTGTCACCGGCCTGCCCAGCCTGGCCGTCAGGTGGTCCAGCAGGCCCGGCGCCAGGTTGGGTTCCGTGCCGCCCGGGCGGCGGTACAACGGGCGGACGCGGCCGGTGCGGAGGGTGGGGAGCAGCGCGGTCGCGAGCACCGGCTCCTCGCCGGCCGTCTCGGCGACGAACACCTGCTGCTCGTCAGCCACCCGCCACAGCTCCGGCCGGGCCGAGTCGATCAGCCGGTGGTCGGGGATCAGCCACTGCTCGTCGAAGGGCGCCGCCAGGACCCGTACCGGCTCGGCGCAGGGGCCCTCGGCGCGTGCCAGCCGCTCCGTGCCGCTGGAGCGGCCCGGCAGCTGGCCCACCGCCGAGTGGAGCGTGCGGGCGCGGGTCGGCTCGAACAGGCTCTCCCGGTCCGGCCCTTCGGCCTTCAGCAGGGAGTCCCAGCGGGCCTTCAGGGAAGCGGGGTCGGGTGCCGTCGGCCAGGCGCGGCCCGGCCGCATGGGTGCGACGGACCACGGCATGAGGTCCGCCAGCGGCGGAGCGTCGTCGTGCGTCACGCTCGGCATGGTACGGCCTGACCGCGCCCCGGGATCAGGTGGCGTCCAGCGTGACCGTGAAGGAGAAGCGGTCGCCCCGGTAATGGATGACCGCCACGTCCAGCACCCGTCCGTCGGTGTCGTACGTCACGCCCGTGTAGTGCAGGATCGGGCTGAGCAGCGGCACTTGGAGCAGCCGGGCGGTCTCCGGGTCGGCGAGCCGGGCCTCTACGGTGTCCGTGATGCGGCTGATGTCCGCCTTGACGACGTCCCGCAGCACCTTGGTCATCGGCCAGCGGACCAGATCGTCCAGGTCGATGCGCTCGGCCAGTTCGGGGCGGACGTGGTTGACGGCGTGGTTGGTCGGCTCGCCGGTCTTCTCGTCGCTGCGCAGCCGGTGGTACGTCGCCACCTCGGCGAGGTCCGGGAAGTACTCGGTGAGTTCGCCCGGCACGGGGGCCGTGCCGTGGTCCAGCAGCTCGGTCGTCATCCCGGACTGCTGGGCCACGATCGCGTCCACCGAGCCCAGCAGCCGCACCGGGGCGGCCCGCCGGACGCCGGGCTCGATGAACGTGCCGCGCCGCCGGTGCCGGCTGATCAGCCCCTCGTCCTCCAGCTCCTTCAGCGCCTGCCGCATGGTCAGCACGCTGACCCCGTAGTGCTCCGCCAGCTGCTCCTCGGTGGGCAGGCGCAGCGGGTCCCGGGGCGAGCGGCCGAGGATCGAGGCGCGCAGCGACTGTGACACCTGATACCAGAGCGGCAGCTTGCGGTTCAGGACGATCGAATCCGGAGCGAAGGAGGTCACTGGGCTATCCGTATCTGGTGATGAACGGTCAGCGCAATGCCGGCGGACGGAGTGGTCATGGCATGCGGAAGTGCCGTTCGAGACCCTGCCACACGTCGTCGTAGCGCTGCTGGAGGTGGTCCGCCCCGGCGGCCTGCGGGGTGAGGGTCACCGGCCAGCGGGTCTCGAACATGAACGCCAGGCCGTCGTCGATCTTCTGCGGCTTCAGCTCGGCCGCACTCGCCCGGTCGAAGGTCTCCCGGTCCGGGCCGTGCGCCGACATCATGTTGTGCAGCGAGCCGCCGCCCGGCACGAAGCCCTCGGCCTTCGCGTCGTAGGCGCCCTCGATCAGGCCCATGTACTCGCTCATCACGTTCCGGTGGAAGTACGGCGGCCGGAACGTGTCCTCGCCCACCAGCCAGCGCGGCGCGAAGACCACGAAGTCGACGCCGGCCAGCCCCGGGGTGTCGGACGGGGACGTCAGGACCGTGAAGATGGACGGGTCCGGGTGGTCGTACGAGATGGTGCCGATCACATTGAAACGGCGCAGATCATAGACGTACGGCACATGGTTGCCGTGCCAGGCGACCACATCGAGGGGGGAGTGGTCGTACGTGGCCGTCCACAGGTTGCCGCAGAACTTGTTCACCACCTCCACCGGGCCGTCCACGTCCTCGTACGCGGCGACCGGCGCCCGGAAGTCGCGGGCGTTGGCGAGCCCGTTGGCCCCGATCGGTCCGAGGTCGGGGAGCTGGAACGGCGCCCCATAGTTCTCGCACACATAGCCGCGCGCCGTCGGGCTCTGCCCGCCATCAGATGCGGTGTCCAGCAGCTCCACGCGGAAGCGCACCCCACGCGGGATCAGCGCCACGTGGGCCGGCTCCACATGGAGCCTGCCGAACTCGGTGTGCAGCAGCAGCCCGCCGCGCTCCGGCACGATCAGCAGCTCGCCGTCGGCGTTGCTGAACACGCGCTCCATCGACGAGTTGGCGTGGTAAATGTGCACGGCGATGCCGGTGCGCTGGGCCGCGTCGCCGTTGCCGCCCAGCGTCCACAGGCCGCCGACGAAGTCGGTCCCCGCGGGTGGCTCCGGCAGCGGGTTCCAGCGCAGCCGGTTCGGGTCGGGCACCGCCTCCGCGAAGGGGGCCGTGCGGATCGCGCCGTTGTCGATGCGGGTGAACGCCGGGTGCGCGGCCGACGGGCGGATGCGGTACAGCCAGGACCGGCGGTTGTGTGCCCGCGGCTCGGTGAACGCCGTACCGCTCAGCTGCTCCGCGTACAGGCCGAGCGGCGCGCGCTGCGGCGAGTTGCGGCCCTCGGGCAGGGCACCCGGCATCGCCTCCGAGGCGTGTTCATTGCCGAACCCGGACAGATACGACAGTCCCTCGGCGATCTTCCGCGCGTCCGCGCTCATGCTCGCTCCCTTGCGACCTTGCGACGCTGATACCTGACTGATTCCTATGTATCACCGTAGGAATGTAGGAGTGCGGACGCAAGAGGACCTCTGCTCCTCCCTCCGGGGTAGGAGGAGAACCAGACTTCAGGGGGATTCGGGTGTCGGAGGGGTGTTCTAGTCTCCGGTGCATGTCATGGACGTCGTGGACCCGTAGCTCCCTCACCGTGCTCGCGGTCTGCCTCCTGCTGCCGTTCGGCGTGGCGGGCTGCGGGGCCGGCGAGGCCCACGGGAGCGGCGGCGCCGTGTCCTCCTCACCGGTGGGCAAGGTCCTGGACGACACCGACGAGACCGGCCGGCACCTGCGCGAGGTCGGCAAGCACGACGCGCCCCAGGTCGGCGTCGAGGTCACCCCCGACTCCGTCGGCGGCTGGGACGTCCGGCTGACGTTCCAGCACTTCCGCTTCTCCGCCACCGGCGCGAAGCCGAAGGCGGTGTCCGGGCGCGGCCTCGCCTACCTCTTCGTCGACGGCCGACGCGTAGCCCGGCTGCACACCCCCGAATTCCACCTGGCCGGCCGCCTGGTCCCGCGCGGTACCCACCACGTCACCGCCCGCCTGTACGCCGACGACGGCACCGTGTGGGCCGTGCGCGGCAGGAAGGTCGAGAGCACCGCCGACATAACGGCGTCCGGCGCGGACGCGGACCGGGTTCACCCTCTGGGACGAGGTTCACCGGATCCCGGCGGAAAGGCATCATGAGGTCCGTGCCCCACGCCACCTCGCTCCGCCGCGCCCCCGTCCAACGCCGCAGCACCGAGCGGCTGACCAGAATCCTCGACGCCTGTGCCGACCTGCTGGACGAGGTCGGATACGACGCCCTGAGCACCCGGGCCGTCGCCCAGCGCGCCGAAGTGCCCATAGGCTCCGTCTACCGCTTCTTCGGCAACAAACGGCAGATGGCCGACGCCCTCGCCCAGCGCAACCTGGAGCGGTACGCGGAGCGGGTCACCGAGCGCCTGAAGGAGGTGCGCGGCGGCGACTGGCGTGCCGCCATGGACGCCGTGCTGGACGAATACCTGAGCATGAAACGCACCGCGCCCGGCTTCTCCCTCGTGGACTTCGGCAACCAGATCCCGGTCGGCGTCCGGCTGGCCGAGCCCAACATCCGGGTCGCCGACCGCCTCACCGAACTGCTCTCCGGCTACCTCGGCCGCACCCCCGACGAGGACCTGCGCCGCGTCTTCCTCGTCGCCGTGGAGAGCGCGGACACCCTCGTGCAGCTCGCGTTCCGCCTCGCCCCCCAGGGGGACGAGGCGATCATCGGCGAGACGCGGGAGCTGCTGCGGGCGTACCTGGGGCGCGTCCTCGACTGAGCCTCGGCCCGGGGTGGCTGTAGGGGCTCCCCTCCATGCCTACTGGTCGGTATGCTCACCCCCGAGCCTGCCTGAACGCGCTCGCCCGGCACCGCCGCCGACAACCGGGAGGACCCGTGTCCCGCACCGCCCTGCGAATCTGCCCCCTGTGCGAGGCCACCTGCGGGCTGACCCTCACCATCGAGGGCACCCGCGTCACCGGCGCCCGCGGCGACCGCGAGGACGTCTTCAGCAAGGGGTTCATCTGCCCGAAGGGCGCCTCCTTCGGCGCCGTCGACGGCGACCCCGACCGGCTGCGTACCCCGCTCGTCCGCGAGGACGGCGCCCTGCGCGAGGCCACCTGGGAGGAGGCCTTCGACGCCGTCGCCGCCGGGCTGCGCCCGGTCGTGGAGCGGTGCGGCGCCGACTCCGTGGGCGTGGTCCTCGGCAACCCCAACACGCACACCATGGCCGGCGCCCTCTACCCGCCGGTCCTGCTCGGCGCGCTGCGCACCCGCAGCCTGTTCACCGCCTCCACGGTCGACCAGATGCCCAAACACGTCTCCAGCGGGCTGCTGTTCGGCGACGCCAACGCCATCCCGGTGCCCGACCTCGACCACACCGACCATCTGCTCCTGATCGGCGCCAACCCCCTGGAATCCAACGGGAGTCTGTGCACCGCGCCCGACTTCCCGGGCAAGCTCAAGGCGCTCAGGGCCCGCGGCGGCACCCTCACCGTCATCGACCCGCGCCGTACCCGCACGGCGAAACTCGCCGACCGGCACCTCGCGATCCGCCCCGGCACCGACGCCCTGCTGCTCGCCGCGATGGCCACCGTGCTGTTCGAGGAGAACCTGGCCGACCTCAAGGACCTCGCACCGCACGTGCAGGGAGTGGACGAAGTGCGGGACGCCCTCCGGGAGTTCACCCCCGAGGCCGTCGCCGGGGCCTGTGACGTCGACGCGGACCTCATCCGCACCCTCGCCCGCGAACTCGCCGCCGCCCCCACCGCCGCCGTCTACGCCCGCATCGGCAGCTGCACCGTCCCGCACGGCACCCTGGCCAGCTGGCTGGTCGACGTCCTCAACATCCTCACCGGCAACCTCGACCGGCCCGGCGGCGCCCTCTTCCCGCAGGCCGCCACCGACAAAACGCCCCGCCCGGCCGGCCCCGGCCACGGCTTCGCGCTCGGCCGCTGGCACTCCCGGGTACGGCAACACCCCGAGGTCAAGAGCGAGTTGCCGCTCTCCGCGCTGGCCGAGGAGATCGACACCGCGAGCGACGAGGGCGAGCCGGTCCGGGCGCTCATCGTCCTCGCCGCCAACCCGGTGCTGTCGGCACCCGACGGCGACCGCCTCGACAAGGCCCTGGGCACACTGGACTTCATGGTCAGCGTCGACCCGTACCTGAACGAGACCTCGCGCCATGCGGACGTCGTCCTGCCGCCGCCCCCGCCCTCCCAGAGCCCGCACCACGACTTCGCCTTCAACACCCTCGCCGTGCGCAACCAGGTCCGCTACACCCGGCCCGCCGTCCCGCTGGAGCCCGGCCGTATGGCCGAGTCCGAGATCCTCGCCCGGCTGATCCTGGCCGCGACGGGCATGCACGGCGCCGACCCGGCCGCCGTCGACGCGATGGTGATCGACCAGACCCTCGGCAAGGCCGTCCGGGAGTCCCACTCCCCGGTGCACGGCCGCGACCCGGAGGAACTCGCCGCGCAGCTCACCGGCGATACCGGTCCCGAGCGGCGGCTCGACCTGATGCTGCGCCTCGGCCCGTACGGCGACGGCTTCGGCGCCCGGCCCGACGGGCTGACCCTGGACAAGCTGCTCGCCCACCCGCACGGCATCGACCTCGGCCCGCTGCGCCCGCGCCTGCCGCAGCCGCTGAAGACCGTGAGCGGCAAGACAGAGCTGCTGCCCGGGCCGATCGCCGGCGACCTGCCCCGGCTGCACGCGGCCCTGCGCGAACGCCCCGCCGGGCTGCTCCTCGTCGGGCGCCGCCAGCTGCGCTCCAACAACAGCTGGATGCACAACGTGCCCGCCCTGACCGGCGGCAGCAACCGCTGCACCGTGCACATCCACCCCGAGGACGCGGCACGCCTCGGCGTCCAGGACGGGGCGGACGTACGCGTGAAGGGCGCCGGGGGAGAGGTGATCGCACCGGCCGAGGTCACCGACGGCGTCCGGCCGGGCGTGGTGAGTGTGCCGCACGGCTGGGGCCACGACCGCCCCGGCACCCGCCTGACCCACGCGGCCACCGTCCCGGGTGTCAACGTCAACCAGCTCCTCGACGGCAGCCTGCTCGATCCGCTGTCGGGCAACGCGGTCCTCAACGGGGTGCCCGTCGAGGTCGCCGCGCTCCGGTTCGGGGGCGCGCTCGCCGTTGAGCCGGAAGGGCCATATCCGAGCGGTTTCTGACGGGGGCTCGGCACCGCTTCCGGGCGGGCCAAGGTCAGGTGACACAGAGTCAGGCATGGCAGATTGTATGAAAATCGCCTGATTCGGAGTGTGGTTCATGCCGACCCCGTTCCTGCCTCGCCGCGCCGCCGCCCTGGGCGTGCGGCGCGGCCGGGCCCGCAGGCCGTGGCACCGGACGCGCGCCTACCGCCTGGCCCGCACGGTCGCCCTGACCGTCGTCCTGGCGGTGAGCGGCGCCCGGTGCGCGGGCGGCGGCGGCCCCACTACGGACTCCGGCGCGACCGGCATCCACGCGGGCGCCCGGGGCGGTGCGCAGGCTTCGGGGGACCGCGCACCGACCGGGCGGGCGAGCGCGACCCCCGCCGGGCGGCCAAGTACCACCCCCGCCACGCCGACCCCTCGTCCCCCCGCCCCCAGTCCCCACCCCCTGCCCCGCTCCCGCGCCACCGCCCTCGCCATCCCCTACCTGAGCGTCCACGCCCCGGTCATGGGTCTCCGCCTGGACCGTGAGCACCGCATGACCGCCCCGCCGGACGACGATCCGAAGCTGGTCGGCTGGTACCAGGACGGCCCCTCCCCGGGCGAGCGGGGCACCGCCGTCGCCGTCGGCCATCTCGACACCGGCACCGGACCCGCCGTCTTCGCGGGCCTGTCCCGGCTGAGCCCCGGTCGCGTCATCGAGGTCCGGCGCGCCGACGGCCGTACCGCCGTCTACACCGTGGACGCCGTCCGCACCTTCGAGAAGTCCCACTTCCCCGACCGCGAGGTCTACGGCGACCGGGGCCGCCCCGAACTGCGGCTGATCACCTGCGGCGGCACCTACCACCGCCGCACCGGCCACGCCGGCAACGTGGTCGTCTTCGCCCACCTCGCGGCCGTCCGCGCGGCGGGCGCACACTGAAACCCCACCCCGAGGAGTGATCGCCCGCCGCCCTGGCGATGATGACCTGGTACGTCTGGCGCAGAAAAACTATCGTCGCTAGTTTATGTGTCGGACGAGGTGAGCACGCCGGGAGGAAAGCAGCATGAAGGCACACGACGGGCTGTACATCGACGGCACCTGGCGACCCGCCGAGAGCCGGGACGCGATCGAGGTCGTGAACCCGGCCGACGAACAGGTCATCGCACGGGTCCCGGCGGGCGGCGCCCTGGACGTCGACACCGCCGTACGCGCGGCGCGCGCCGCCCTGCCCGGCTGGGCGGCCACGCCCCCCGCCGAGCGGGCCGCCCGCCTGGCTGCGCTGCGGGACGCGCTCGTGGCCCGCAAGGACGAGATCGCCGAGACCGTCACCGCCGAACTCGGCTCCCCGCTCCCGTTCTCGCAGACCGTGCACGCGGGCGTGCCGATCGCCGTCGCGGGCTCCTACGCCGAACTGGCCGCGGCCCACTCCTTCGAGGAGCGGGTCGGCAACTCGACCGTCCTGCACGAGCCGATCGGCGTCGTCGGCGCGATCACCCCCTGGAACTACCCGCTGCACCAGATCGTCGCCAAGGTCGCCCCGGCGCTCGCCGCGGGCTGCACGATCGTCCTCAAGCCCGCCGAGGACACCCCGCTCACGGCCCAGCTCTTCGCCGAGGCCGTGCACGAGGCGGGCGTCCCGGCCGGTGTGTTCAACCTGGTCACCGGGTACGGCCCGGTCGCCGGGCAGGCGCTCGCCGAGCACCCGGGCGTCGACCTGGTCTCCTTCACCGGCTCCACGGCGGTCGGCCGGCAGATCGGCGCGGTGGCGGGGGCTGCCGTGAAGAAGGTCGCCCTCGAACTCGGCGGCAAGTCCGCCAACGTGATCCTGCCCAGCGCCGACCTCGCCAAGGCGGTGAACGTCGGCGTCGCCAACGTGATGTCCAACTCCGGCCAGACATGCAGCGCCTGGACCCGCATGCTGGTCCACACCGACCGGTACGACGAGGCGGTCGAGCTGGCCGTGGCCGCCGCCGCCAAGTACGGCGACCGCATCGGCCCGGTCGTCAGCGCCAAGCAGCAGGCCCGCGTGCGCGGTTACATCGAGAAGGGCATCGCCGAGGGCGCCCGTCTGGTCGCCGGCGGCCCCGAATCCCCGTGTGAGCAGGGCTACTTCGTCAGCCCGACCGTCTTTGCCGACGTGACACCAGGCATGACGATCGCCCAGGAGGAGATCTTCGGCCCGGTCCTCAGCATCATCCGTTACGAGGACGAGGACGACGCCCTGCGCATCGCCAACGACACTGTCTACGGCCTCGCCGGCGCCGTCTGGGCCGGTGAGGAGGCCGAGGCCGTGGCCTTCGCCCGGCGCATGGACACCGGCCAGGTCGACATCAACGGCGGCCGGTTCAACCCCCTCGCCCCCTTCGGCGGTTACAAGCAGTCCGGCGTCGGCCGGGAACTCGGCGCGCACGGACTCGCCGAGTACCTCCAGACCAAGTCCCTCCAGTTCTAAGGAAGTCCGCGAGC
Organism: Streptomyces sp. NPDC002671; assembly: GCF_053592475.1. Taxonomy (NCBI): domain Bacteria; kingdom Bacillati; phylum Actinomycetota; class Actinomycetes; order Kitasatosporales; family Streptomycetaceae; genus Streptomyces; species Streptomyces sp. NPDC002671. The sequence continues at coordinate 353,313 of NZ_JBSFVU010000002.1, read as the reverse complement.
CATGGCTGTACGAGCCGCCGTCCTGCCCGCCATCGGCGCCCCGCTGGAAATCACCGGCATCGAGCTGCCCGACCCGGGCCCCGGACAGGTCCGGGTCCGCCTCGCCGCCGCCGGGGTCTGCCACTCCGACCTGTCCCTGTCCAACGGCACCATGCGGGTGCCGGTCCCGGCGGTCCTCGGCCACGAGGGTGCCGGCACCGTCGTGGCCGTGGGGGAGGGGGTCACGCACGTGGCCCCCGGCGCCCCCGTGGTCCTCAACTGGGCGCCCTCCTGCGGGCGTTGCCACGCCTGCGGACTCGGCGAGGTCTGGCTGTGCGCCAACGCGATGAACGGCGCCGCCGACGTCTACGCCCGCACCACCGACGGCACCGACCTCCACCCCGGCCTGAACGTCGCCGCGTTCGCCGAGGAGACGGTGGTCGCCGCGTCCTGCGTGTTGCCCCTGCCGGACGGGGTGCCGCTCACCGACGCCGCCCTCCTCGGCTGCGCCGTTCTCACCGGCTACGGCGCCGTCCATTACTCGGCGCGGGTCCAACCCGGCGAGACGGTCGCGGTGTTCGGCGTCGGCGGTGTCGGCCTGGCCACCCTCCAGTCGGCGCGTATCGCCGGCGCGTCCCGGATCATCGCGGTCGATGTCTCCCCCGCGAAGGAGGAGCTGGCCCGCGCGGCCGGCGCCACCGAGTTCGTGCTCGCCTCCGAGAACACCGCGCGCGAGATCCGCGCCCTCACCGGCAAGCAGGGTGTGGACGTCGCCGTGGAGTGCGTCGGCCGGGCGGTCAGCATCCGCGCCGCCTGGGACTCCACGCGCCGGGGCGGCCGTACGACCGTCGTCGGCATCGGCGGCAAGGACCAGGAGGTCACCTTCAACGCCCTGGAGCTCTTCCACTGGGGCCGCACCCTGTCCGGCTGCGTCTACGGCAACACCGACCCGGCCCGTGACGTGCCGGTGCTCGCCGAGCACGTACGCGAGGGCCGCCTCGACCTTTCCGCCCTGGTCACCGAACGCATCGGCCTGGAGGGCATCCCGGCCGCGTTCGACAACATGCTGGCGGGCAAGGGCGGCCGGGCGCTGGTGGTGTTCTGACGGCTCAGGACACCTTCTCGGGTCGCGGCTCCCCGGCCGCGACCCGCCGCTCCTGCCCGCTCGCCCGGGACCGGGACACCGCCACGCCCGCGAGACACAGCACCCCGCCCGCGAGGGTGAGCGCCTTCGGCACCTCGCCGAGCGCCAGCCACGACATCAGCACCACCAGCGCCGGAACGGCGTACGTCGTCGCGCCCAACCGGCTGGCGGTGGTCCGGGCCAGGGCGTAGGCCCAGGTCGTGAAGGCGAGAGCGGTCGGAAAGACGCCCAGATACACCATGTTGAGGGTCGCCGACGCGGGCGCGTGGGCCGCCTCGCCCACCAACTGCCCGGCGAACGGCAGACAGACGACGGCCCCGACGAGACACCCGAAGGTCGTCACCTGCAGGGCGCCGGCCTCCCCCAGGGCGGGCTTCTGCGCGACGACCCCGGCGGCGTACGTCACCGCCGCGAGCAGACACAGCACCACCCCGAGCACCGAGGACCCGCCCCCGGCCGACATCGACAGCCCCACGGTCACGGCACCGGCGAACGACACCGCCATCCCCGCCAGCAGCCGGGGCGGCATCGGATCCCCGAGCAGCCGGGCGCCGAGCAGGGCTATGAGCAGCGGCCCGACGTTCACGACGAGCGCCGCCGTACCGGCGTCGACCTGCTGCTCACCCCAGTTCAGGACGACCATGTAGACCCCGAACCACAGCACCCCGGACACTCCGATGCCCCGCCACGCGGACCTCGGCGGCCACCCCTCCCGCCGTACGAGGCACATGACCCCCAGCACGAGGCTCCCCGCGAGCAGCCGCCCGAGCGCCAGCGCGCCCGGTGAGTAGACGTCCCCCGCGCTGCGGATCGCCACGAAGGCGGAGGCCCACAGCACGACGGAGACAACTGCCGCACCGGCGGCGAGGATCGACTGACGTGGGGCGGCGTTCGTCTTGGCGGTCATGCGCCCCAGCATGGGGTACGGACGCTTCGGCGGTCGCCGGATTTTCGCGACGGCGGCTACCCGCCCTGCCGTACCTGTTCGTACTGCTGCGCCAGCCCGTCCAGCAGCGCCGTCAGCCCCGTCTCGAAGGCGCGGGCGTCGATCTTCTCCTGCTGCTCGGCCAGCAGGTGCGCCTGCCCGAGGTGGGGGTAGTCGGCGGGGTCGTACGCGCTCGCGTCGTCCACGAAGCCGCCCGCGAAGGAGCTGAGCGCGGAGCCCATGATGAAGTACCGCATCAGCGCGCCGATGGAGGTCGCCTGAGCGGCCGGCCAGCCCGCCTCGACCATCGCGCCGTACACCGCGTCGGCGAGGCGCAGCGCGGCGGGACGGCGGCCGGGACCCCGGGCGAGGACCGGGACGATGTTCGGGTGGTCACGCAGGGCGGCCCGGTAGGAGACGGCCCAGTCGTGCAGCGCGGTCCGCCAGTTCCGGCCGTCCTCGAACATCGACAGGTCGACTTGTGCGCTCACCGAGTCGGCGACCGCCTCCAGGATCTCGTCCTTGGTGCGGAAGTGGTTGTACAGCGAGGGCCCGCTCACTCCCAGCTCGGCGGCGAGCCGCCGGGTGGAGACGGCCGCCAGGCCCTCCGTGTCCACGAGTGCCCGTGCCGTCTCGACGATCCGGTCGGTGCTGAGGAGGGGCTTGCGTGGTCGGGCCATGGCGCACATAGTAGGGCTGCACACGCAAACTAGCAGTGCTAATTTAAATGTACGGATTTCAAGATCGTCTGGTGTGGGGTGATCGCGTGGTGAACCTGGAGCTGAGCGAGGAGCAGGCCGCCGTCCGGCAGCTCGCCCGGGACTTCGTGGAGCGCGAGATCGCCCCGCACGTCGTCGCCTGGGACCGCGCCGAGGAGGTCGACCGGGGGATCGTGAAGAAGCTCGGCGAGGTCGGCTTCCTGGGTCTGACCATCGACGAGGAGTACGGCGGCTCCGGCGGCGACCACCTCGCGTACTGCCTGGTGACCGAGGAACTGGGCCGCGGGGATTCGTCGGTGCGCGGGATCGTGTCCGTCTCCCTCGGCCTCGTCGCCAAGACCGTCGCCGCCTGGGGCAGCGAGGAACAGAAGCGGCGGTGGCTGCCGGGGCTGACCGCCGGCGCGTACGTCGGCTGCTTCGGGCTCACCGAGCCCGGCACCGGCTCCGACGCGGGCAACCTCACCACCCGCGCGGTGCGCGACGGCGACGACTACGTCATCAACGGCAGCAAGATGTTCATCACGAACGGCACCTGGGCCGACGTCGTGCTGCTCTTCGCCCGCTCCACGGACGCCCCCGGTCACAAGGGCGTCTCCGCCTTCCTCGTGCCCACCGCCACCCCCGGCCTCAGCCGCCGCACCCTCCACGGCAAGCTCGGCCTGCGCGGCCAGGCCACCGCCGAACTGGTGCTGGAGGACGTCCGGGTGCCCGCCGCGGCGCTGCTCGGCGAGGAGGGCAAGGGCTTCTCCGTCGCCATGTCCGCGCTCGCCAAGGGACGGATGTCGGTGGCCGCGGGCTGCGTCGGCCTGGCCCAGGCCGCGCTGGACGCGGCCGTCCGGTACGCCGGGGAGCGGGAGCAGTTCGGCAAGCCCATCGCCCACCACCAGCTGGTGCAGGAGCTGATCAGCGACATCGCCGTCGACGTGGACGCGGCGCGCCTGCTGACCTGGCGGGTCGCCGATCTGATCGACCGCGGGCAGCCGTTCGCCGTCGAGTCCTCCAAGGCCAAGCTGTTCGCCTCCGAGGCCGCCGTCCGCGCCGCCAACAACGCCCTTCAGGTCTTCGGCGGTTACGGCTACATCGACGAGTACCCGGCCGGCAAACTCCTGCGCGACGCCCGCGTGATGACCCTCTACGAGGGCACCAGCCAGATCCAGAAGCTCCTCATCGGGCGTTCCCTGACCGGGGTTTCGGCGTTCTGAGCACGTGAGTGCATGAGTGCATGAGTGCGTGAGTGCATGAGTGCGTGAGTGTCTGAGTACGTGTCTGAGTATCCCGGCGGATGTGGCGCGGGCCACGTCCGGCGGATGCTCGTCCCATGAGTGACACACCCGTCAAGCAGCAGAGCACGGCCGCCTTCTACGGTCAGGCCGTCGCGTCCTTCTCGGTCGCCATGGCCGCCACCGCCGTCGGCATCTACCAGCTGAGCGCCGACGCCTGGGTGCGCGCCTTCCTGGCCATCGCCGTCCTCTACCTCGTCACGTCCGCCTTCACCCTCGCCAAGGTGGTCCGCGACCGCCAGGAGGCCGGGCAGATCGTCAGCCGCGTCGACCAGGCGCGGCTGGAGAAGCTCCTCGCCGAGCACGACCCCTTCGAAAAGATCTGAAGGCTCCGACAAGTATTGGCTGATCTTTTCGCCTCGCTCCCGGCGGCCACACTAAGCGCCCGCTCACCTTCGGCGGTATGGTGGTGCTCCTGACCGAGAGGGGCGAGCGAGCGATGAGTACGGCGGAGGAGACGACCGGCGGCGAGGTCGAGCCGTGGGACGAGGTCACCCCTGACGCGGCCCGGCGGCTGCTCGTCGCCGCGGTGGAGGCCTTCGCCGAGCGCGGCTACCACGCGACGACGACCCGTGACATCGCCGGCCGCGCCGGCATGAGCCCGGCGGCGCTCTACATCCACTACAAGACCAAGGAAGAGCTGCTCCACCGGATCAGCCGGATCGGCCACGACAAGGCCCTCGACATCCTGCGCACGGCCGCGCGGCGCGAGGGCAGCGCCACCGAGCGGCTGGCCGACGCCGTCAGCTCCTTCGTCCGCTGGCACGCCGGACGGCGCACCACCGCGCGGGTCGTCCAGTACGAGCTGGACGCGCTCGGCCCGGAGGCCCGCGCGGAGATCGTCGCGCTGCGCCGCCAGGTCGACGCCGAGGTGCGCGGGATCATCGAGGACGGCGTGGCCTCGGGCGAGTTCGACGTGCTGGACGTGCACGGCACCACGCTCGCCGTGCTGTCGCTGTGCATCGACGTGGCCCGCTGGTTCACCGTGGACGGCCCGCGCACCCCCGAGCAGGTCGGCGCACTCTACGCCGACCTCGTGCTGCGGATGGTGGGGTCGAACCAGGCCGCGCCTCAGACGTAGTACCGGACGACCGACTCCGCGACACAGACGGGCTTGTCGCCGCCCTCGCGCTCCACGGTGAAGGCGACGGTCACCTGGACGCCGCCCTTCACCGCCTCGACGCCGGTGATCGTCGCGGTGGAGCGCAGCCGGGAGCCGACCGGGACGGGGGCGGGGAAACGGACCTTGTTCGTCCCGTAGTTGACGCCCATCTTCACGCCCTCGACCTGCATCAGCTGCGGGCCGAAGATCGGCAGCAGGGAGAGGGTGAGATAGCCGTGCGCGATGGTCGTCCTGAACGGCCCCGCGGCGGCCTTCTCCGGGTCCACGTGGATCCACTGGTGGTCCCCGGTGGCCTCGGCGAACAGATCGATCCGCTTCTGGTCGACCTCCAGCCAGTCCGTGTAGCCCAGCTGCTCGCCCACGGCAGCCTTCAGCTCGTCGGGGGAGGTGAAGGTCCTCGGCTCTGCCATCTTCCCGGCCTCTCACTCGCGCTCGCATCTCTAAGCAACTGCTTAGCATGCTCGGGTGGAGGGTCGATGTCAACGGCTCTTCGCCCGAACCGGTGGGTAGTCTTGGAGGAGTGCCCCAGCTTCCCGAGAAGATCCACGAGCTGACCGTCGGCCAGTTGTCCGCGCGCAGTGGCGTCGCCGTGTCCGCCCTGCACTTCTACGAGGCCAAGGGCCTGATCCGCAGTCGCCGCACCTCCGGCAACCAGCGCCGCTACAGCCGTGACACCCTGCGCCGGGTGGCCTTCGTCCGGGCGGCCCAGCGGGTCGGGATCCCCTTGGCCACGATTCGCGAGGCCCTCGCCCAGCTCCCCGAGGAGCGCACCCCCACCCGTGAGGACTGGGCCCGTCTCTCCGAGGTGTGGCGCTCGGAACTCGACGAGCGCATCAAGCAGCTCAACCGCCTGCGCAACCACCTGACGGACTGCATCGGCTGCGGGTGCCTGTCCCTGGACACCTGTGTCCTGTCCAACCCGGACGACGTGTTCGGTGAACGGCAGTCCGGATCGAGGCTCATGGTGGAGCGGTAGGCGGCAGCGCCTCCCTCACCAACTCGGCGTTGGAGCGGGCGGGTCGGCCGTCCGGCAGGACCAGGGTGTCCTCCAGGCCGATGCGCGTGGCCAGGCCCAGGCGTCCGGCCAGCCCCAGCACCGGCCAGGTGCCGCCATCCTCGCCGTGCAGCAGCACCGGACGGCCGTGTGCCGTGCCGATGGCGGCCAGCAGGGCGTGGGCCGAGGCCTCGGCGGTCGCCGGGTCCGGGTCGGTCACCGCCGCCAGCACCCGCAGCACCCTCGGTGCCAGCGGTGAGCGCGTGAACCGCTCCGCCCCGTCGGTGCCGGACCTGAGGCCCGCCTCGACGCCGATGCCCAGGCCGAGCAGCTGCTCGGCCAGCTTCTCGGCGCCCGGCTCATGCCGGTTGACCGAGGCGAAGTCGGGCAGCACGGTCCAGCCGCGCACCCTGGCGAGCCGCGCGTCCGGGTCGGGCTCGGCCCAGGCGCCGGTGGTCACCCCGACCGGCACGCGCACCCGCGCCCGTAGCGCGTGGAGCGTCGGTGCGAGCACCCGCGGGGACAGACTGTCGTGCCCGCAGGGCGTCTTGGGGTGGACATGGATCTCTGTGGCCCCGGCCGCGACAGCCTCCGCCGCCGACCCGGCCATGTCCTGCGGGGACAACGGCACCCGCGCGCCGTCGGCGGCCGTGCGGCGCCCGTTCAGACATACCTGCACCATGACTCGATGGTGCCGGACAGCACTGACAAGGACACCGCTGACAAGGGGTGCCTCCCCCGGCGCACCCCCGGTTCGATCCGCTGGTCAGGCAGACATCAGCAGTTGTTCACGCCTGGCGTAGGCCAGGGCTTGGGGTGTGAGCACGGGACGGGGAACCAGGATTCCGCAGTCCGTGCAGACCGGACCGGACGAAGGCTCGTGGTCCAGGCCGTACTTCCAGATGAGGCGCTCGCCGCCGCACACCGGGCAGCACCCGCCCGGTACCCGCCGCAGGGCGGCGATCAGCCGGCGCAGCACCTCCGCCAGGGGTTCGTCGGGATGCACCCGCGGATCGTCGCACCAGGCGACCCCGAACCCGCCCCAGGTCAGCCGGTGCCAGTCGTCCACGCTGCCCGGCCGCCGCAGCCCGTCGTGCTTCTCTCGCCTGCGGCGCTCGGTGAACTCGGTCTCGTAGGCGAGCCAGACGGTACGCGCCTCCTCCAGCTCCTCGAGCGCGGCCACCAGCCGCACGGGGTTGGGGGAGCGGTCCTCGGGGCCGAAACCCGCCCGGGAGCACAGATGGTCCCAGGTCGCCCGATGCCCGTAAGGGGCGAACTTCTCAAGGCACTTGCGCAGGGAGTACCGCCGCAGCGCCAGGTCACAGTCCGGGTCGCGTACCTGTCTCGCCAGACTCCGGAAACCGGCCATCGCCTTGCACCTCCGTTACACCTGCACCTGTACTTCGGTCACTTCGGCGTCACTGCACGGACTTCGCACGACGTCGGCGAATAGACGTATCGACAGGCGATTCGGCTCCATCTGTTCTTCCTCTTCCTTCGTCGACTCCAGAAACATGACGCATGTTCATCTTCAAACTCGGGGATACCGGCGGTAACGTCTGCGCACCCCACGTCGGTAGGAGCTGCCATGCCACGGCGAACCCCACGCATCGCCCTTGACGTACTGAGAACGTCTCGCAGATTCCCCGGGTTCCTGAAGACCGCGTCCGTATGTGTCCTCGTCGCCGGTCTGCTCTCCCCACTCGGCCAGGCGGCGGCCTCCGCAGCCACCGCCACGGCCTCCAACGACTACTGCGGCGGCCAGTGTTCGGACATCCTGCCGCCCGGCGAGAACGGCAACGCGACCCTCGCCCAGATCCTGCTGAACCAGGTGTTCGGCACCCAGCCCGCGCACGCCGAGGACCAGCTCGGCCCGTACGCCAACCTGGCCACGGGCTACAAGGGCCTCACCGACTCGACGGTCAACACCTTCTTCAACGACGCCTCGTTCGGTGTCCCCTCCGACCAGGTCGCCTCCACCGAGAAGCCGGGCGGCCGCAGCGACGTGACGATCGTCCGCGACAAGAAGGCCGGTGTGCCGCACATCACAGGCACCACCCGGTACGGCACCGAGTTCGGCGCCGGATACGCGGCGGCCGAGGACCGGCTGTGGCTGATGGACGTCTTCCGGCACGTGGGCCGCGGCCAGCTGACCTCCTTCGCGGGCGGCGCGGCGGCCAACCAGGGCCTTGAGCAGGAGTTCTACCGGAACGCGCCGTACACCGAGGCCGACCTCCAGGCGCAGATCGACAATGCCGTCGCGAACAACGGCGCCCGCGGCCAGCAGGCCCTCGCGGACGTCAACGCCTACCTCGACGGCATCAACTCCTACATCGACGCCTCCGACAGCGGCCGTTACTTCCCCGGCGAGTACGACCTGACCGGCCACAAGGACCCGATCACCAACGCCGGCACCATCGCCCACTTCAAGGTCACCGACCTGGTGGCGCTCGCCTCGGTCATCGGCTCCCTGTTCGGCGCCGGAGGCGGCGGCGAGGTCAGCAACGCCATGTCCCTGCTCGCCGCCCAGTCCAAGTACGGCGTCGAGGAGGGCACCAAGGTCTGGGAGTCGTTCCGCGAGCGCAACGATCCCGAGGCCGTCCTCACCGTGCACAACGGCGAGAGCTTCCCGTACGGCGCCAAGCCCGCCACCGCGCAGGGCCAGGCCCTGCCCGACGCCGGCTCGGTGACCCAGGAACCGCTCGTGTACGACCGCACGGGCAGCGCCGCCACCGCGAGCGCCAAGAAGACCTCCGCCACGGCGGCGAAGGCGACCCTCGGCTCCGCCCGGCGCGGCATGTCCAACGCCCTCGTGGTCAGCGGCAAGTACACCGCCAGCGGCCACCCCATCGCCGTCTTCGGCCCCCAGACCGGCTACTTCGCCCCGCAACTCCTCCTGCTCCAGGAGATCCAGGGCCCGGGCATCAGCGCCCGCGGCGCCTCCTTCGCGGGCCTGAGCATGTACGTCGAACTCGGCCGCGGCCAGGACTACTCCTGGAGCGCGACCACCTCCGGCCAGGACATCATCGACACCTACGCCGTCGAGCTGTGCCAGGACGACTACCACTACCTGTACCACGGCACCTGCACGGCCATGGACAAGGTCGAGCAGAAGAACTCCTGGTCACCGACCACGGCCGACGGCACGCCGGCGGGGTCGTACACGATGCGCGCGTGGCGCACGAAGTACGGGCCGGTGGAGTACCGCGCGACCGTCGGCGGCAAGAAGGTCGCCTACACCACCCTGCGCTCCTCCTACCTGCACGAGGCCGACTCCATCATCGGCTTCCAGATGCTGAACGACCCCGACTACGTCAAGGGCCCGAAGGACTTCCAGAGCGCGGCCCAGCACATCAACTACACCTTCAACTGGTTCTACGCCGACTCCCAGCACACCGCCTACTACAACAGCGGTGACAACCCGGTCCGGGCGAGCGGCGTCGACGCCGAGTTCCCGGTCTGGGCGCAGCCCGCGTACGAGTGGCGGAACTGGAACCCGGCCACCAACACCGCCGACTACACCTCTCCCGCAAGCCACCCCAACTCCATCGACCAGGACTACTACATCTCCTGGAACAACAAGCAGGCCAAGGACTACACGACCGCGTCCTGGGGCGACGGCTCCGTGCACCGCGGGAACCTGCTGGAGGACCGGGTGAAGAAGCTGGTCGCGGCCGGCGGTGTGACCCGCGCCAAGCTGGTGCAGGCCATGGCGGACGCGGCCCTCGCCGACCTGCGCGCCGAGGACGTGCTGCCGAAGCTGCTGAAGGTGATCAACTCCTCGCCCGTGACCGACACCACCGCGGCCGACGCCGTGAACAAGCTCCAGGCGTGGCTGACCGCGGGCGCCAAGCGCACGGAGACCTCCGCCGGTTCGAAGGCGTACGCCAACGCCGACGCGATCCGCATCCTGGACGCCTGGTGGCCGCTGCTGGTGAAGGCGGAGTTCGAACCCGGCCTGGGCAGCGACCTGTACAGCGCGTTCACCGGCAACCTGCCCGTGGACGAGTCCCCGTCCGCCGGCCACGGCCCCACCGGCTCGCACGCCGGAAGCGCCTTCCAGTACGGCTGGTGGAGCTATGTCGACAAGGACATCCGGTCCGTGCTCGGGGAGAACGTCCAGGGCGGCCTGGCTCACACGTACTGCGGCAACGGCAGCCTCGGCGCCTGCCGGGACACGCTGATCAGCACCGTGAAGCAGGCCGCCGGCCTGACCGCCGCCCAGGTCTACCCGGGCGACGACCAGTGCTCGGCGGGGGACCAGTGGTGTGCCGACTCGATCGCCCAGCGCGTCCTGGGCGGCATCAAGCACGGCAGGATCAGCTGGCAGAACCGGCCGACCTTCCAGCAGGTCGTGGAGTACACCTCGCACCGCTGACGCTCCAGCCGGTGCCGGCAGCGGTGTTGGTGCCGGCGGCGGGTCAGGCGATACGGCCCGCCGCCAGCACCACCCGCGCCAGCTCCGGGTGCACGATGTCGCTGTGCGCCCCGCTCGGCGGTCCGCCGCGCCGGACGACCGCGGCGGCGTCGACGTTCACACAGCCGGACGCGGGCAGCCCGCCGTTCAGGGCCGCGGCGAGGTCGATGCCGGTGGTACCCGGCACCGCCTGCACCCCGTCGTGGCCCATGGCGCCCCACCGGGCGCCCAGCACCTCGCCGACGAGGTCCCCGGCGAGGGACCGGTCGTCGTCCGCCAGCCGCGAGGCCAGCGGATAGAAGGTGCCGAGCGCCTGGTCGAAGCGCGAGTGGCAGCACACCAACGGCCCGTCGATCCGCCGCTGCCGGTCCTTGAGCGCACCCGCCGTGTCCGCGTCCTGCGGCAGCCGCTCGGCGAACGCGTAGTGCGAGAAGGCTCCTTGGAGCAGCGTCACGGACTTCACCGTGCGCACTCCGTCGGGCAGCCCGCGCAGCGCGAACGACACCAGCCGCCCGCCGAAGCTGTGCCCGACCAGATGCACCCGAACGCCCGGCGCCGCAGTGGCCAACCGTCCGATGAACGCCCCGAGTCCACGCTCGCCCACGGTCCCCGCGCGCCGCTTCATCGTGTAGTACGTCACCTGCCGCAGCAGTTCCTTGGCCCCCTCCCAGGGGTTCGGCAGGCTGAACTCGGCCGTCGCGCCCGCGGCTTCGAGACCGGTGAGGGCCTGCGCGAATGTCTCGCACAGCGCCGCCGCGTCCCCGCCGAGCACGGCCGGCTCGCCCTCCTCGGCGGGCCCCGCCGTGTCCGCCGCGCGCGGGCCGTCCGCCGCGGTGTCGACCAGCTGCCGCACCAGCCGCCCGAACTCGTCCAACCCCGCGTCCCCACGCGGCTGTTCCGCCAGCAGCCGGGCCACCTGGTCCAGTACGCCGGCCCGGCCCGGGAAGGCCGCCGCCAGCGCCTGCCGGGTGTCCGCGTCCAGCGCCGGGCCCGGCGCCGCCTGAGCGGCCACCGTGGACCTGGGGAAGTCCGGGATCGGCTCGTCGCAGAACCGCATCGACGGCCAGATCACGCCCGCGTACCCGATCCGCGCCTTCGGCGCCAGCGCGGGGATCGGCGCGAAGAAGGCGCGGTACAGCGCGGTCGCGTCCGAACGGTCGTTGTTCCAGCCGTGCGCGAAGACGATCAGGTCACGGACACCGCGGCCCGTGACCTGCGCCAGCAGCTGGTCGCGTTCGGGGCCGTCGATGTCCCCGTCCGCATCGAAGGTCAGCTCCCAGTAGGGAGTCACGCTCATTCCCGGATCCGCCATGCCAGGCTCCCTCGACCCCGCAAACGGTGCGTTGTGGGCGCATCGTCCCGCGGCGGGCCGAGGTTGGCCATACAGTACGGCTCAGCTGTACAGGAGATATTCCTTTCGAATCCTCCGGAACGCGGCGAGTTCCTCCTGCCAGGCGTCGACCACCTCGTCCGTGCCCGCTCCCGCGTCGATCATCGTGCGCACCCCGGCGGAACCGGTGAGCTTGTCGATCCAGTTGTCCGAGCGCCAGGCGAACCCGCCCCACACCTTCTTCGCGGTGATGAGCAGCGCGATCCCGGTGCGTACGGGGTCGTAGGCGGCCCGGTCGTGCACATGGATCTGCACGCCCCCGACCGTCTTGCCCTGGAACTTGGAGAAGGTAGGCGCGAAGTACGCCTCCCGGAACCGCACGCCCGGCAGCCCGAGTTCGCCGACGGCGGCGGCCCAGCGCCCGTCGATGCCCTCGGCGCCGAGGAGTTCGAAGGGCCGGGTCGTGCCCCGCCCCTCCGACAGGTTGGTGCCCTCGAAGAGGCAGGTGCCGGAGTACACCAACGCCGTGTCGGGGGTGGGCATGTTGGGACTCGCCGGCACCCAGGGCAGCCCGGAGGCGTCGTAGAACCGATCGCGCTTCCAGCCCGTCATCAGTACGGTCTCCAGCTGCACGGGCGTGCCCAGGAACTCCCCGTTGAACAGCCGGGCCAGCTCGGCCACCGTCATGCCGTGCGCCTGTGCGATCGGCTGCCGGCCGACGAAGGTCGCGAACTCCTTGTGCAGCACCGGCCCTTGGGCGGACCGGCCGGTCACCGGGTTCGGCCGGTCGAGCACGACGAACCGCTTGCCCGCGAGCCGGGCCGCCTCCATGCAGTCGTACAGGGTCCAGATGTACGTGTAGAAGCGGGCGCCCACGTCCTGGATGTCGAAGACGACCGTGTCGACGCCGGAGGCGGTGAACACGTCTGCGAGAGCGCTGCCGCTCTTCAAGTACGTGTCGTAGACGGGCAGTCCGGTCGCCGGGTCGTCGTAGCGGCCCTCGGAACCGCCGGCCTGGGCGGTGCCGCGGAAGCCGTGCTCGGGCCCGAACACCGCCGTGAGCTTGACGTGGGGGTCGGCGTGCATCACGTCGACGATGTGGCGGACGTCGCGGGTGATGCCGGTGGGGTTGGTGACGATGCCGATGCGCTGGCCGCTGAGCAGACGGTAACCGTCGGTTTGCAAGTGCTCGAAGCCGGTGCGCAGGCTCCTGTCGTCCGCGGTTGCCGGTGTTGCTGCGAGTGAGGCGGTGGCCGTGGCTGCTGCGAATAAGGCTCTTCTGGACAGGTGCATGGGGTGACCTCCACGTTGAGCGCTCCCGCGGGAAGTGTGGCAGCCTGCGGGCCGTTTGTAGTTGATCGCGCCCACGCGGCGGAGCCGCAAATCGATCCTGTCCCGCGCCCCTTAGGGTGTCAGCCCTTCCGTACTTACATACCGACTGGTTAGTCTGGGCCGCCACAGCCGTCGCGTGCCGCGCGAGCTCGTGTCGAAGGAGACCGATGGTGGAAGCCGTGCAGGATGCGGGAGTGGTCGTCACCGGAGCGGGTGGGGGGATCGGGGCCGCGTTGGCCCGGCGGTTCGCCGACGAAGGGGCCCGGGTCGTCGTGAACGACCTGGACGGGGACAGGGCGAAGGCGGTCGCCGAGGAGATCGGCGGGATCGCCGTGCCCGGGGATGCTTCAGCGATCGTCGGCGCCGCCCGCGACGCGCTCGGCGGCACCGTGGACGTCTACTGCGCCAACGCCGGCGTCGCCTTCGAGGACCAGGGTCCCGGTGAGCCCCTCGACGAGAAGTCCTGGACGCTGTCCTGGGACGTCAACGTCATGGCGCACGTGCGCGCGGCCCACGCCCTGCTGCCGGACTGGCTGGAGCGCGGTCGGGGCCGGTTCGTGTCCACCGTGTCGGCCGCCGGACTCCTCACCATGATCGGCGCCCCCTCCTACAGCGCCACCAAGCACGGCGCGCTGGCCTTCGCGGAGTGGCTGTCGCTGACGTACCGCCACCGGGGCGTCAACGTCCACGCGATCTGTCCGCAGGGCGTGCGCACCGACATGCTGGCCGCCACCGGCACCGCGGGCGACCTGGTCCTGCGGCCCACCGCGATCGAGCCGGAGGACGTCGCCGAGGCCCTGTTCCGGGGCATGGCGGAGGACCGCTTCCTGATCCTGCCGCACCCCGAGGTCGCCGAGTACTACCAGGCGCGGGCCGGCACTCCCGACCGCTGGCTGGCGAACATGAACCACATCCAGCAGAAGTGGGAGGCCGCCCGGTGAGCCCGTCGGCTGTCGCGGGGTGAGCCCGTCGGCTGTCGCGGGGAGACCGTCCAGGCGTACATCAGCCTCCGTCCGGGCACCGGGGCGGACCCGGATGAACCCGCGGTGTACTGCGGGGAGAGACTGACCGCATACAAGTACCCGAGTCAGGTGGAGATCCTGCCCGACCTGCCCAGGGCGGCGAGTGGGAAGATCCTCCGACGGGAACTGCGTTCCCGCGCGCACGACAATCGGCAGACCTCGTAGACCACGCTCGGCAGAGACTCACGGAAAGGCAGGTGGCGGCAGTGCCCAGGACGACGGACGGAGACGGGACGCCTGTTCCGCAGCGGCTGCTGGCCGCCGCCACCCGCCTCTTCGCCGAGCGGGGCTACGACCGCACCTCGGTGCAGGAGATCGTGGAGGCGGCCGGCGTCACCAAGGGGGCGCTGTACCACTACTTCGGCTCCAAGGACGACCTGCTGCACGAGGTGTACGCGCGCGTGCTGCGCCTCCAGCAGGAGCGGCTGGACATGTTCGCGAACGCCGACGCGCCCGTGGAGAAGAGGCTCAGGGACGCGGCGGCGGACGTCGTCGTCACGACGATCGAGAACCTCGACGACACGATGATCTTCTTCTACTCGATGCACCACCTGAGCCCGGAGAAGAGCAAGCAGGTGCGCGCCGAGCGCCGGCGCTACCACGAACGCTTCCGCGCGCTCGTCGAGGAGGGCCAGCGTGAGGGCGTCTTCTCCACGGCGACCCCCGCCGACCTGGTGGTGGACTACCACTTCGGATCCGTCCACCACCTGTCGACCTGGTACCGCCCCGACGGCCCGCTCAGCCCGCAGGAGGTCGCCGACCACCTGGCCGACCTGCTCATGCGGGCCCTGCGCCCGTAGCGGACGTCAGAGCCCGCAACGGCTCGGGCGGGCCGGCGGCTCACGCGAGCGTCAGAGGTACTTCTTCAACTCCCGCCGCGCCAGCGACCGCTGGTGCACCTCGTCCGGGCCGTCGGCGAGCCGCAGGGTGCGCGCCGCCGCGTACAGCTCGGCCAGCGGGAAGTCCTGGCTCACGCCTCCCGCGCCGTACAGCTGGATCGCCTGGTCGAGGATGGCGGTGACCGCCCGGGGCGTGGCGATCTTGATGGCCTGGATCTCGGTATGGGCGCCCTTGTTGCCGACGGTGTCCATCAGCCAGGCCGTCTTCAGCACCAGCAGCCGCAGCTGCTCCACCGTCACCCGGGCGTCGGCGATCCACTCCTGGACCACGCCCTGCTGGGCCAGCGCCTTTCCGAAGGCGTTACGGGACACCGCGCGCCGGCACATCAGCTCGATGGCCCGCTCGGCCATGCCGATCAGCCGCATGCAGTGGTGGATGCGGCCGGGGCCGAGCCGGGCCTGCGCGATGGCGAAGCCGCCGCCCTCCTCGCCGATCAGGTTCGACACCGGCACGCGCACCTGGTCGAAGATCACCTCGGCGTGGCCGCCGTGCGAGTGGTCCTCGTAGCCGAAGACCTGCATCGCGCGCTTCACGGTGACGCCCGGGGTGTCGCGCGGGACCAGGACCATGGACTGCTGGCGGCGGATGTCCGCGCCGTCCGGGTCCGTCTTGCCCATCACGATGAAGATCTTGCAGTCCGGGTTCATCGCCCCGGAGATGTACCACTTGCGGCCGGTGATGACGTACTCGTCGCCGTCCCGTGCGATACGCGTGGTGATGTTCGTGGCGTCCGAGGAGGCGACCTCCGGCTCGGTCATCGCGAACGCCGAGCGGATCTCACCGGCGAGCAGGGGCTCCAGCCACTGCTTCTTCTGCTGCTCGCTGCCGAACTGCGCCAGTACCTCCATGTTCCCGGTGTCGGGCGCCGCGCAGTTCGTCGCGGTGGGCGCCAGGTGCGGGGAGCGGCCGGTGATCTCGGCGAGCGGCGCGTACTGGAGGTTCGTCAGGCCGGCGCCGTACTCGGCGTCCGGCAGGAACAGGTTCCACAGGCCCTGCCGGCGGGCCTCGGCCTTCAGCTCCTCGACCACGGCCGGGGTGTCCCAGGGGGAGGCGAGCGCGGCGCGCTGCTCCTCCGCCACCGCCTCGGCCGGGTAGACGTGCTCGTCCATGAAGGCGAGGAGCTTGGCGCGCAGTTCCTCGGTGCGCGCGTCGAACGCGAAGTGCATGTCCGTCAGCCTTCCTGCAGCGTGGTCAGTCCGTGGTCGATGAAGACGGGCACCAGCTCGCCGATCCGGTCGAAGCCGCCCCCGACCGTCTTGCCCTGCGTGTAGCGGTAGTGGATGCCCTCCAGGATCACCGCGAGCTTGAACCAGGCGAACGCGGTGTACCAGGAGACGGCCGAGACGTCGCGCCCCGAGCGCGCGGCGTACCGCTCGATCAGCTCCTGCGGGGAGGGGTGCCCCGGGGCCTCGGCGGTGGTGGAGACGGGCGAGTCGAGCAGGTCCAGCGGGGTGGAGTACATCACCAGCAGGCCCAGGTCGGTGAGCGGGTCGCCGAGCGTCGACATCTCCCAGTCGAGGATGGCCTTGATCTGGTCGTCGGCGCCGATCAGGACGTTGTCGAGGCGGTAGTCGCCGTGGACGACGGCCGGGGCCGGGGAGGTGGGCAGGGCGCGGCCGAGGGCCGCGTGCAGCTCGTCGATGCCGGCCAGCTCGCGGTTGCGGGAGGCGTCCAGCTGCTTGCCCCAGCGGCGCAGCTGGCGGTCGAGGAAGCCCTCGGGCCGGCCGAAGTCCGCGAGGCCCACCTCGGCGGGGTCCACCGCGTGCAGCTCGACCAGCGTGTCCACCAGGGACAGCACCGCGTTCCGGGTGCGCTCCTCGCCCAGCGGGGCGAGCTGCTGGGCCGTGCGGTACGGGGTGCCCTCGACGAACTCCATGACATAGAACGGCGCCCCGAGCACCTCCTTGTCCTCGGGGTTCTCGCACAGCAGCACCGGACGCGGGACGGGCACCTGCGTGGGGTGCAGCGCGCTGATCACCCGGTGCTCGCGCTTCATGTCGTGCGCGGTGGCCAGGACGTGGCCGAGCGGCGGGCGCCGTACGACCCACCGGGACGTGCCGTCGGCGAGCATGTAGGTGAGGTTCGACCGTCCACCCTCGATCAGCCGTCCGGTCAGCGGGCCGTTCACGAGGCCGGGCCGCTCACGGTCGAGCAGGGCGCGCAGCCGGTCGAGATCGAGCCCGGGCGGGTGGTCGGTGCTCATACATCACTCCTACGAACGGGTGTACACGACCCGACTCATGATGCCGACCGGTCGGTATGCAGTCCAGTGGGCGAGGCCAACAGGACGGCAAACGTGACCGGGGCCACGATAGGCCGACGGCGTCCATGACGGCCGTACTCGGGGTACACCGGTTGCGTGACATGCGCCGACCCCGGAGGGTCGAGACCATGAGGGCGATCAACTACAGCCGCTACGGCGGACCCGAGGTGCTGGACTACGGCGAGGTGCGCGACCCGAAGGTCGGCCCCGACCAGGTGCTGGTCAAGGTGCGCGCGGCGGGCGTCAACCCGGTCGACTGGAAGTGCCGCGAGGGCTATCTCGATCCCTTCCTCGACGCCGTCTTCCCCGTGATCCCCGGCTGGGACGTCAGCGGTGTGGTGGTGCAGCCGGGCCTCGCCGTCACGGAGTTCGCCGTCGGCGACGAGGTCATCGGCTACGTCCGCGAGGACTTCCTGTCCCGGGGCACCTTCGCCGAGTACGTCGCCGCGCCCCTGCGCACCCTCGCCCGCAAGCCGCGCAACCTCTCCTTCGAGGAGGCCGCCGGGCTGCCGCTGGCCGGGCTCACCGCCTACCAGGTGCTCGTCAAGGCGCTGGAGGTCCGACGCGGCGAGACCGTGCTGGTGCACGCGGCGGCCGGCGGGGTCGGCTCCCTGGCCGTCCAGATCGCCGCCCACCTCGGCGCCCGGGTCATCGGCACGGCGAGCGAGCGCAACCACGACTTCGTACGGCAGCTCGGCGGCGAGCCGGTGACCTACGGCGAGGGGCTGGCCGACGGCGTGCGCGGCCTCGCGCCCGGCGGTGTGGACGCGGTCTTCGACACGGTCGGCGGCGAGGCGCTGAGGGTCTCGGCCGAGCTGCTCGCCCCCGAGGGCCGGATGGCGTCGGTCGCCGACCCGGACGTGGTGGGCTACGGCGGTCACTACTGCTTCGTCCGCCCCGACGCCGAGGACCTGCGACACCTGTCCGAACTGGCGGAACAGGGAGTCGTGTCCGTGCACGTCCAGGAGACCTTCCCGCTGGACCGGACGGCGGACGCGCACCGCGTGAGCCAGGAGGGCCGGACCCGCGGCAAGATCGTCGTGACGGTCGACTGGGAGGACTGAACGCCCGAGTACGGCCCGCACCACGAGCTAGACCACGGGCTAGACCACGAGTACGGCCGCGCACACCGCCGTGGCCACCGTGCACAGCACCGCCGCCGTCGCGTACCGGGGCGGCAGCGCGGGCGGCCGGGGGTGTGCGGCGAGGGCGTGGATCCGGCGGTGGGCCACCCAGAGGAAGCCCAGCCAGAGCCCACAGCACAGCGCGCACATCACGACACCGAGGGGCGTCGCACCGCCGTGCAGCGCGGTCTTCCCGGCGAGTACGGCGGCCACGGAGGCGGACAGGGTCGTACGGCGCCAGGCCAGCCGGGTGCGCTCGGGCTGCAGCCCGGGGTCCCGGCCGCCCGCCGGGGCTACCCCGCCCATCCGGCCAGCACCACCACGACCATCGCGACGGCGACCACGGCGACAACCAGGCTCAGCACCGCGGGGAAGCGGGAGGCGGGCAGGTCCTCGCCGCGCCGCATGGCCTGCTCGCAGCGCACCCAGTGGTTCACCGCGCGCAGGGAGCACAGCACCCCGGCGCCGAGCAGCGCGAGGGCCAGCCCGGCCCGCCAGGCCCAGCGCAGGTGCGGCAGGAACTGGTCCACCGCGAACCCGCCGCCGATCAGCGCGAGCGCGGTGCGCAGCCAGGCCAGGAACGTGCGCTCGTTGGCCAGGGAGAAGCGGTAGTCGGGCGTGCCGCCCTCCGCCCGCACCTGCTCCGGTGCGAACCACAGCCGCAGGTTCCGTACGAATCCGATCACGCTCAGGACCCTACCGGCGGGTCAGCGGGCCGCTCGGAACGCCCGCAGCCGCTCGTACGCCGCGAGCCCGTCGGGCACCCACTCCCAGTCGCCGAGCCGCCGCTCGACCTCCTCCTCGGGCAGGAAGTCGTACCACTGGACCTCCTCCGCCTGCGGGCGCACCGGCAGCTCGCAGCGCACCTCGTACACCGCCGACCACCAGCTCTGCCCGTCCCCGTTGTCGTACAGGAACGTGAAGAGGTGCTCCGGCCGGGCCAGGCCCTGCACGCCCAGCTCCTCCTCGGCCTCCCGCAGCGCCGCCTCGTCGTAGGACTCGCCGGCGCCCACGACCCCGCCGACGAACATGTCGTACAGCGAGGGGAACACCAGCTTGGCCGCCGTGCGCCGGTGCACGAAGAGCCGCCCGTCCGCGTCCCGCGCCTGCACGAAGACACACCGGTGACGCAGCCCCCTGGCATACACCTCACCACGCGGCGCCTGCCCGACGACCCGGTCCTGCTCGTCGACGACGTCGAGAATCTCCTCAGCGGGGTTCATACACCCATCCAAGCAGGACCGGGCCGAGCGGGGCGGGCGGGGATCATCCGCCGGCTCAGTGTGGCTGGGGGCCCGGACCTTCGCCGGATTGGGCTCAGGCGGCCGGCGGCCCCGCGTGGGCTCAGTGGGGCCGGGCCTCGCGCGGGCTCAGGCGGTCGGGGACCCCGGGTCGGCCCGAGCGGGACCGGTGGGGATCGCCAGGTCGGGCTCGGTTGGTCAGAAGCCGCGGCGGGCCCGGGCGGCCTGTGCCCTGGACCGACCCCGGCAGGGCCGACGGGATCGCCAGGTCCGGCTCAGTGCGGCCGAGGCCCCGCGAGGGCTCAGTGCGGCTGGAGGTCCCGTGCGGGTTCCTCCTCCGACTGGCCGCGGGGCATCGCCGGGTGCAGGCTCAGGAGGACGATGCCTGCCACGACGGCCGCGAGGCCTGCCGCCTGCCAGGCCAGGGCTCCGGTGTCGGTGCGGAGCCGGTCGCCGAGGAAGCCCACGCCGCACAGGATGCCCGCCAGCGGCTGGGCCGCGGTGAGGGCGGGCAGGGACATGCGCAGGGGAGCGGTCTCGAACGCGCTCTGCACCAGGATCAGGCCGGTGACGCCCAGCGCGAGCACGCCGTACGGCTGCCAGCCGGTGAACAGCTCCGCGAAGCCACCGTCGGAGAAGCGGGTGCTGCTCACCCGGGTCAGCGCGTCCTGCACGCCGTAGAGCAGTCCGGCGGCCAGGCCCAGCAGCACCGGGGCCCAGATCAGGCGGGAGCGTTTCGCGTAGGCCGTCAGGACCAGTGCCGAGCCGACCACCAGGCCGATGATCAGCCAGTGGCGCAGCGGAGCGGTGACGGCGGTGCCGCCGTGCGGCTGGCCCGCGAGGATGAACGCCGAGACGCCACCCGCGAGCAGCACGACGCCCGTCGCGCCCTGGTGGCTCAGTCTGTGCTTGGTCTGGTGCCGGGAGAGCGCGAAGGCGAACAGGAGGTTCGTCGCCAGCAGTGGCTCCACCAGCGAGATCTGGCCGTTGCCCAGGGCGACCGCGCCCAGGATCATGCCGGCCACCATCAGCCCGATGCCGCCCAGCCAGCGCGGCACCTTCATCAGGTCCAGCAGCAGCCGGGGGGAGAGGAAGTCGCTGAGCGGTGCCTCCTGGGCGGCGTTCTGCTGGAGCACGAACCCGAAGCCCAGACAGCAGGCCGCGCTCACGGCGAGAAGGAGAACCAGTACGGACACGCTGCGAACCTCGATCATCGGGCCGGACCACGGGTGCGTAGTGGCCGACTGTAGCGCTCCCGGGGCGGCATTGCCCCGGTGACGGCGGGACCGTACGGCCATCGTCCGCCGCCCGGCGGCACGACGCCATCGCGCACGCCACAGAATCAGCCCAAAGCGGGTATCCGCCCCCCTGCCGGTCTGCCTCGTTCACCTCAAGTTCCCCTTCTTTCACCGTAGTTGAAGCCAGTAAGGCCGTCGTCCGGCTTGACGCGATCCTTGGCTGGGGGTTTGCTGTGAGTGATCGGCTGATGGCAGCCCGAGATA
This sequence comes from Streptomyces sp. NPDC002671, assembly GCF_053592475.1. Taxonomy (NCBI): domain Bacteria; kingdom Bacillati; phylum Actinomycetota; class Actinomycetes; order Kitasatosporales; family Streptomycetaceae; genus Streptomyces; species Streptomyces sp. NPDC002671. The sequence goes on along the minus strand of NZ_JBSFVU010000002.1, from coordinate 332,018 downwards.
CAGGAAGTTCCGCGGTGCCCCCACTCCCGTCTCTGCTCGACCCTGAGGCCGACCCCGGACCCGACCCCGGCCCGGCCGCGGGCGCCCCGGACCCCTCCGGTGCCGGTTCCTCGGGCAGCGCCCACGACCCCGCGCTCGACGGCTCCTTCGACGGCGCTTTCGACGACGCCGAACTGCGCACCGCGCGCGCAGTCCTGGCCCAGGGCCGCCGACAGGCCGCCCGCGCCCTGCTGGTGCACACCGGCGACGACTGGGACCGCCGCGGCCACCGCCTCACCGTCCTCGCGACCGAGCCGTACGCCGCCGCCTGGGCCCGCGACTGGCTGCTCGCCGAACCCGGCTCCGCCGACGCCGCCGGCCTGCTCGCCCTGGCCCTGGTCCACCGCGCCCTGGGCGGCAAGGAGGAGCCCGACCGGGCCCGCGAGGCCTGCCGCACCGCCGCCGCGCTCGCCCCCGCCGACCCCACCCCGTGGCTCGGTTTGCTCCTGCTGGCCCGCACCCTGGGCCCCGAACCCGAGCTGCTCGCCGCCTTCGCCGAGCTGCGCCACCGCCACCCCGAGCACCACCACGCCCACCACCTGCTGATCGCACGCCTCGCCGAGCGGCCCGCGGGCGGCGCCGCCGAGGCCCACGAGGTGTACGACCTCGCCGAGCAAGCCGCCGCCGAGGCCCCCGCGGACTCCCCGCTGGCATTCCTGCCCGTCATCGCCTACGCCGAGCGCTACCGGGTCCTGGCCGCCACCGGCCTGGCCCCGGCCGGCCCCGCCGCCTCCGGGCACTGGTCGGGGCCCCGGGCCCGCCGGATCCTGCGCGCCTCCTTCGACTGGTGGCTGGAGTGGGAGCACGACGGCCACCCCCGCCGCCACGTCGACCTCAACCACCTCGCGTTCGCCATGTCCTGCGCCGGCCGCCCCGCCGAGGCCGCGGCCCTGTTCCAGCACATCGGCCCGCACGCCACCCGGGCGCCCTGGTCCTACCCGCACCACGACCCGGAGACGGCTTTCCGCACGGCCCGCGACCGCGCCCTGAACGCGTGAGGCAGTCACCTCTCAGAGCCACTCTCAGAGCCACGCGGGCCAATCCTTACGGAACCCTGACCGACGGCCGTACTCCCTGGCCCTCGGGGCGCCCGAGTGCTCGAATGATGCTGTGAACCCTGAACGATCCGAGGCGTCCGAGCCCGAAGGCAGGCCGATAGGCCGCCGCATCTTCCTCGGCACGCTCGGCCTGGGCGCCCTGGGCATGGCCGCCGCGCCGACCCTGCAACGCGGCCTGGAGGACTTCCTCGGCGGCATCGCCGGCAAGGACCCCACGGGCCTGACCGGACTCCTGCCCAACGGCGGCGGCTTCCGCTACTACTCGGTCGCCGCGTCCGTCCCGCACAAGAGCCCCGCCGACTACCGGCTCACCGTCGACGGCCTCGTCGACCACCCGCGCGCTTTCACCCTCGCCGAGCTGCGCGCCCTGCCGAGGACGCGGCTGGTCAAGGACGTCCAGTGCGTCACCGGCTGGCGCGTCCCGGGCACCCCCTTCGAGGGCGTACGCCTCTCCCACCTGCTGGACCTGGCGGGTGTCCGCCCCTCCGCCAAGGCCCTCCGCTTCACCTGCTTCGACGGCACCTACACCGAGAGCCTCACCCTCGACCAGGCCCGCCGCCCCGACGTCCTGGTCGCGCTGCGCATGCAGGACAAGGACATCGGCCACGACCACGGCGGCCCCGTCCGCCTCTACGTGGCCCCGATGTACTTCTACAAGTCCGCCAAGTGGCTCTCCGGCATCACCGTCACCGACCATGTCCAGCCCGGCTACTGGGAGAAACTCGGCTACGACGTCGACGCCTGGGTCGGCCGTTCGAACGGACGCACCGATGTCCCTACAAGCTGACGCCCCGGCGCCCCCGAGCGCCCGCATCCGCCGCTTCGGCCGGGCCCAACGGTGGGTGCACCGCACCACGGCCGTACTGATGGGGATCTGCGTGGCGACGGCGGCCATCCTCTACATCCCGCAGCTCGCCGTGCTGGTCGGCCGCCGCGAACTGGTCGTCCGCGTCCACGAGTGCGCGGGCCTGGCCCTGCCGGTGCCGGTCCTGCTGGGCCTGGCCTCCCGCGCCTTCCGGGCCGACCTCGGCTTCCTCAACCGCTTCGGCCCGCACGACCGGGTCTGGCTGCGCGCCGTGCTCCTGCGCGACAAGCGGCGCGCCTCCCGCCCGGCGGGCAAGTTCAACGCCGGGCAGAAGATCTACGCCGCCTGGATCTCCGGAGCGACCCTGGTCATGCTCGGCACGGGCCTGATCATGTGGTTCACCCACCTCACCCCCCTGATGTGGCGCACGTCGGCGACGTTCGTCCACGACTGGCTGGCCCTGACGATGGGCGTGGTCCTGGCCGGGCACATCGGCATGGCGCTCGGCGACCCGGAGGCGCGCAGGGGCCTGCGGACGGGAACGGTGAGCAGGCAGTGGGCCGAGCGGGAGCACCCGCTCTGGCGGCCATGACGAGAGGGCCCACCCGCTTCTCGAACGGGTGGGCCCTCATCGCCGTACTCCTCCTGGACCGCGAGGGTCCTGGATCAGGAGGTTCCTAGACCACGAGCCACAGCAGCATGACCAGCGAGCCGGCGACCACGGAGATGATCGTCTCCATGACCGACCAGGTCTTGAGGGTCTGCACCACGTTCAGCCCGAAGTACTCCTTCACCAGCCAGAACCCGGCGTCGTTGACGTGGCTGAAGAACAGCGAGCCGGAGCCGATGGCGAGGACCAGCAGAGCGGCGTGCACGGTCGACATGTCCGCGGCCAGCGGGGCGACCAGGCCGGCCGCCGACACCGTCGCCACGGTCGCCGAACCGGTGGCGAGCCGGATGCCGACCGCGATCAGCCAGGCCAGCAGCACCGCCGGGATCGACCAGTCCTTGGAGATGTCCAGGATCATCTGGCCCACACCGGAGTCGATCAGCGTCTGCTTGAAGCCGCCGCCCGCGCCGACGATCAGCAGGATGCCGGCGATGGGCATCAGGCCCTTGTCGACGGTCTGCGAGATCTGCTCCTTGCTGAACCCGGCGGGCCGGCCCAGCGTGAAGATGCCGACGAGGACGGCGGTGAGCAGGGCGATGAGCGGGGAACCGGCGATGTCGAAGACGCGCTGCGTCAACTTCGCGGGATCGTCGACGATGATGTCCACCAGTGCCTTGGACAGCATCAGCACGACCGGCAGCAGCACGGTGCCCAGCGTGGCAACGAAGCTCGGACGGCGCTCCAGCTGCTCCGAGGGGCGCTGCGGCAGCATCCGGTCGGGTGCCGGGACGTCCACCCAGCGGGCCGCGACCTTGGAGAACAGCGGACCGGCGATGATCACCGTCGGGATGGCGACCAGGATGCCGAACGCCAGGGTCACGCCCAGGTTGGCCTTGACCGCGTCGATCGCGACCAGCGGGCCGGGGTGCGGCGGGATCAGGCCGTGCATCACGGACAGACCGGCCAGCGCGGGGATGCCGATGCGCATCAGGGAGTAGTTGCCGCGCTTGGCGACCATCAGCACGACCGGGATCAGCAGCACGATGCCGACCTCGAAGAACAGCGGCAGACCGACCACCGAGGCGATGAGCACCATCGCCCACGGCATCGCCCGCCCGCCTGCCTTGGCGAGGATCGTGTCCACGATCTCGTCGGCGCCGCCGGAGTCCGCGAGCAGCTTGCCCAGGATCGCCCCGAGCGCGATCAGGACGCCCACGCCGGAGACCGTGGTACCGAGGCCGGTGGTGAAGCTGGTGATGACCTTGTCGAGCGGCGCCCCCGCGACCGCCCCGAGCACCAGAGACCCGATGGTCAGGGACAGGAACGCGTGGAGCTTGAACTTGGTGATGAGCACAACGATGACGGCGATGCCCACCAGGACGGCGATGCCGAGCTGGGCGTGGCCGGCGGAGGTGATCGGCGGAGGCGCGTCCGCTGCCAGCATCTCGACGCTGAGTCTGGTCACGGGGGTTCCCTTGCAGAGATGGGGAGTGGGGAGGGTGTCTGTTGCGGCGGTAGGGGGAGTTACCGCTGCGCGTCGGGAAGCGTCGCGAGCGCCTTGACGGCCCGCTCGGTGATCTCCTCGGGGGTGCCGGAGACGTCCACGGCGACTCCCGCCTCGTCCGCCTCCAGCGGCTGGAGCGTGGCGAACTGGGAGTCCAGCAGCTTGGTCGGCATGAAGTGACCCTGCCGGTGGGACATCCGGTCCTCGATGAGCCCCCGGTCGCCCGTCAGGTGCACGAACACGACACCGGGGGCCTGCGCGCGCAGGCGGTCACGGTACGACCGCTTCAGCGCCGAGCTGCTGACCACCCCGCCCAGCCCGGCCCGCCCGTGAGCCCAGCTGCCTATGGCGTCCAGCCACGGCCACCTGTCCTCGTCGTCCAGCGGGATTCCGGCCGTCATCTTGTCGATGTTGGCCTGTGGGTGGAAGTCGTCGCCTTCGGCATACGGGACGCCGAGCCGGGTGGCGAGCAAGGGACCGATGGTGGTCTTGCCCGTGCCCGCGACGCCCATCACCACGACGACGTGGGGGGTACGCATTACTGCCTCGCTGTCTTCATCGACGCATGACGTCTGACATCCGACGTCGCGTAGATGAAACCCATTAGGTACGACGAATTCAAGAGTCTGTGAAAATAAGTCTGACTTTTTGTTCCCGTGACCTGCCCCGTACTCTGAGTGCATGAGCAATCCGGGCCGGGGGCTGCACGGCCGCGTACTGGACACCCTTGGCCCCGCGATCACGGCCGGCGAGTACCCGCCGGGCAGCATCCTGCGCACCGACGAACTGGCACAGCACTTCGAGGTGTCACGCTCCGTGATGCGCGAGGCCGTGCGCGTTCTGGAGTCCATGCACCTGGTCGAGTCCCGCCGCCGCGTGGGCGTGACGGTCCGTCCGAAGGCCGAGTGGAACGTCTACGACCCCCAGGTCATCCGCTGGCGCCTCGCGGGCGCCGACCGCCCGCACCAGCTGCGCTCCCTGACCGTGCTGCGCTCCGCGATCGAACCGGTGGCGGCGGGCCTGGCGGCGAAACACGCGACGGCGGAGCAGTGCGCCGAACTCACCGAGTGCGCGCTCGGCATGGTGGCCAACTCACGCGGCCACAGGCTGGAGGGCTACCTGATCCACGACATCGCCTTCCACCGGGTGATCCTCGCGGCCTCGGGCAACGAGATGTTCGCTCGTCTCGGTGACGTCGTCGCCGAGGTACTGGCCGGCCGCACCCACCACGAGGTCATGTTCGAGGACCCCGACCCGGCGGCCGTCACCCTGCACGTCCAGGTCGCGGAGGCGGTCCGCGAGGGCGACGCCCTGCGCGCCGAGGAGCTGACCAGGGAGATCACCGTGGGCGCCCTCCAGGAACTGGACATCCTGGCGCCGTAGCCCTCGTTGCTTGACGAACTCCCCGGCCGCTCCGGGGAGTTCCCGGCTACTCCAGGAAGTCCCCGTCGACGTACACCCATGCCCCGTCGACCCGCTCGAACCGGCTGCGCTCGTGCAGCGAGCCGCCCCGGTACGAGGCCCGGAACGTCACGGTCCCGTTCTGGTGGAAGGCGGACCCGTCGGTGACGCCGAGGATCTCCAGACCGGTCCACCGCATCCCGGGATCCAGTTCCAGCCGCGCGGGCCGGGTCCGCGGATGCCAGGTGCGCAGCAGATACCCCGCGTCCCCCTTCACGAACGCGCTGTACCGGGACCGCATGAGCGCCTCGGCGGTCGGCGCCGCGGCTGCCCCGACGGGGAGGAAGCGCCCGCAGCAGGCGTCGTAGGGCTGGGGGAGGCCGCAGGGGCAGGTACGCGTGGTCATGGCCCCATTCTGCCCGGCCCCGGGGAGGCGCCCGGCGCCCCCGCGAGGCACAGTGGAAGCGGCGCCGTAGAGGAGGCGACCCGCAGTCCCAACAGACCCGGTCTCACCAGGCAGTGAGGAGAGACGGACGATGTCCCGACCCGCGAGCAGTCGTCCAGTGTCCGGCAAGGAATGGCGGCTGAACCTGTACCTGTCCGAGCACGACCCGGACACCACCGCCCGGATCGTCCTGGACACCGGCGACAACGTCCTGGAGAGCCACGCGGAGGCACGCCGCAACCCCCGGGACACGGACATACCGGAGATCGGCGACGAACTCGCGGCCGGACGCGCGCTGATCGCCATGGGCCGCCTGCTGCTGAACGCCGCCGAAGGCGACATCAAGGCGGTGTGCCCGCCCGACGAGGCGGCCCCCGCCCCCCTCTGGCAGTCCCTGGAATGACCCAACCGGTCCCGGACCTCCGCGAGTAGCTTGGGAACATGCCCGAGGGCGCCCTCACCCTGTTCCTCGCCGGCGACGTCATGCTCGGCCGAGGCGTCGACCAGATCCTCCCGCACCCCGGCTGCCCCGCCCTGCGAGAGGACTACGTACGCGACGCCCGGGAGTACGTCGCCCTCGCGGAGCAGGCGAACGGCCCCATACCCCGGCCGGTCGACCCCGCCTGGCCCTGGGGCGAGGCCCTCACGATCCTCGACCGTGCCGCGCCGGACGTACGGGTCATCAACCTGGAGACCGCCGTCACCGGGGGCGGCCACTTCGCGCCGGGCAAGGCCGTCCACTACCGGATGCACCCGGCCAACCTGCCCTCCCTGGCCGCGGTCCGTCCCGACGTCTGCGCCCTCGCCAACAACCACGTCCTCGACTTCGGGCCGGCCGGCCTGGAGGAGACCCTGGACTCCCTCGCCGAGGCCGGGCTGCGCACGGCGGGAGCGGGCCGTGACGAGCGGGAGGCCTGGCAGCCGGCGATCGTCCCGCTGCGGTCCGGCGGACGCGTGCTCGTCTTCTCCTTCGGACTGCCCTCCAGCGGGATCCCGCACGGCTGGGCGGCGACCGCCGAACGGGCCGGGGTGGCCCTCGTGCCCGCGCTGACCGCCGCCGCGGCGGCCGACTTCGCCGACCGCGTGCGCAGGATCGTGCGACCGGGCGACCTCGTGGTCGCCTCCGTCCACTGGGGCGCCAACTGGGGATACGACGTCTCCCACGCCGAGACCCGCTTCGGGCACGCGCTCGTCGACGCCGGCGCCGACCTCGTCCACGGCCACTCCTCGCACCACCCGCGCCCCCTGGAGGTGTACCGGGGCAGGCTCGTCCTGTACGGCTGCGGCGACCTCGTGGACGACTACGAGGGGATCGGCGGCTACGAGCGCTACCGCGACGACCTGCGGCTGCTGTACCTGGTCTCGCTCGACCCCGGAACCGGCCGGCTCGCCGGACTGCGCATGGTGCCCCTCCAGGCGCGCCGGATGCGCCTGGAGCACGCATCGGCCGAGGACACCGCCTGGCTGCGCACCGTCCTCGACAGCCACGCCCGCGGCCTCGGCACCCGCGTCGAGCGGACGGACGACGGCATGCTCACGGCCCAACCGCTCTGACCTGGGGAAACGCCCTGCTGCCATGCCGGGAGGTCAGGCCAGTCGGTGACCGATCAGGAGAAGCGGGCCACGACGTCATCGGGATGATTTGGTCATGCGGCTGTGAGGTGGAGGGAGTCCAGGTCGGCCAGTTCCTCCTCGGAAAGGCGCAGAGAGCCGGCCGCCACGTTCTGGGCGAGATGATCGAGGTCACCGGTGCCGGGAATGGCCAGGACCTGAGGACCGCGGTGCAGCGTCCACGCCAGCCGGACCTGGGCTGTGCTCACCCCCCGGACGCGGGCGATGGCGCGCACCGTGCTGCTGTCGTTCGCAGGCGCGCCGGCCGTGCGTCCGCTGCCGGCGATCGAGTAGAACGGCACGAACGCGATGCGCTGTTCACCACAGAGGCGCAGAAGCTCCTCCTGCTCGGGCGATGCGCCGATGCCGTACATGTTCTGGACGCAGACCACTGGTGCGATGGCCTGGGCCTCGGCGAGGTGATGGGGACGGACGTTGGACAGGCCGAGGTGGCGGATGAGTCCGGCGTCGCGCAGTTCGGCGAGCGCACCGAAGCGGTCAGCGATGGAATCGGAGCCGACGATGCGCAGGTTCACCACGTCGAGGTGGTCCCGGCCGAGCTGGCGCAGGTTCTCCTCGACCTGGCCGCGCAACTGCTCGGGGCTGGCGTGCGGCAGCCAGGCGCCTGAGGGATCGCGTCCGGGCCCAACCTTGGTGGCGATGACGAGATCGTCCGGATAGGGCGCGAGGGCGCGGTTGATCAGCTCGTTGGCACAGCGCAGCGGCGAGAAGTAGAACGCGGCGGTGTCGATGTGGTTCACACCGAGCTCGACCGCATGGCGCAGCACCTTGATCGCCTGGTCGCGGTCGCGCGGGACGGCACGGGACGCGAACGCCTCGCCGTGCTGGGTGAGGCGCATCGCGCCGAAGCCGAGCCGGTTGACCGTGCGGTCGCCGAGCTTCCAGGTCCCCGATGCCGCCGCGGTGATCGTCTGTGAGGTCATGGCGGGATGATCGGTGCACGGTAGCCTGACGGGCCATTGTTTAAGGCATGCCTGAATCCATTGAGAGGCGATTGTCGTGGCGGAGCTGGCGTTCTCAGCGAACGATCTCGCGAAAGTACGGTTCGCCATCTCGCCGATGTGGGAGGTCGCGCCCAGCTTCCGGCTGCTGACGTCGAACGCCGCGCACTCGGTCCACCGGCCCTGGATCGAGCAAGTACGGCCACGCGTGATGGCCGCCGGCCTGGACCGAGGATGGCTCGCCGAGCTGATCGTAGCCTCCGGCTACGTGCCCGACTTCCTCAACCCGGCCCCCACCCAACCGGCCCCCACACCGGCGGCAGAGTGGGGTGCGATCTTGGCCTCGCCCGCCGACCGGGTACGCCAGGACCTCGACCACCTCGCCCGCCACCAAGGACATCTCGGCCCACGCCTATCGAGCCTCCACGCCGACCCAGCCTCCCGCCTGGCGAAAGTCACACAAGAGATCGAAATGTACTGGGAGTTGGCCCTCGCTCCGTACTGGGCGCGAATCAGGGGCGTACTGGACGCCGACATCCTCCATCGGGCCCGCACCGTCGCCGAGCACGGCACAGGCCACGTCTTCAACGACCTGCACACCTCGGTGAGCTGGGACGACAACGCGCTCAGACTGGTCCGCCGAAAACGGAACATGCGCCGCCAGGCCGCAGGCGCGGGACTGCTGCTGATCCCGTCCGCGTTCACCGGCCCCGGTCTGCGCACCCGGGTGCGACCGCCGGACCCGCCACAACTCGCCTATCCCGCCCGCGGCGTCGGCACGCTATGGGAGACGCGGCCTACCACCACTGGAACCTGCACCCTCACCCCCGTCCTCGGCCGCTCGCGAACCCTGCTCCTGACCGAGCTGGAGACCCCGGCCTCCACCACCGAACTGGCCCGCCGCACCGGGCTCTCCCCGGCCGGGGTATCCCAATACCTCACGGCCCTGCGCAACGCGGGTCTGGTCAGCGCCCACCGCGCCGGCCGTTCCGTCCTCTACGCCCGCACCGCCGCCGCCGAAACCCTCCTCAAAGCCTCGTCGACCTGAAGATCCAGGAGTCAACAAAGCGGTGGCGCCTCTGGGGGCTGACCCGTGAGGCGCCCACCTTCCGTGACATGGCGTCGCCGGAGGAACCGGAGTGCGAGCCCGTGGCGGACCTCGCCCTGTCCCCGGGTGACGTGCTCTACCTGCCGCGCGGCAGGTGGCACGCGGTCACCGCCGACCAGTGGACAGAATCCCTGCACCTCACGTTCGGCATGGTCCCGCACACGGGCGCTGACCTGATGCTCTGGGGCGTGGATCAGCTTCGGGCGTCACTCGCGCTCCGCAGGGACATTCCGCGCTTCGGTTCGCCGGCGGAACAGTCGGACTTCCTGGACGACGTCTGCCGGTCGTGGACGGACTCCCAATGGAGGCCGCCCACGACCGGGCGGCCAAGGCGCTTGGCCTCACCTGCCTGGGGCCGCTGGCGTGGGGCTTCCTCGTCACCCTCGGACGCCGAGTGGGCCTTCGAGGCCGAAGTCCTGGACTACCTCAGACGACGGTCCGGGACGGCTGGATCGAACGGGCCTTCCCCCAGTTCCTCGGCATCCCGGCCCCCGCCAAGGTGGAGCGGGTGACCCGTGACGGTGACCCGCACTGGGGCAACCTCAGGCGCTCTCACCGCTTCCAGCGCCAGCCGCCTCGGCCCGTCATCCCTGGTCTGACCATGAAGTTCGCTCGGCTGTTGATCACGTGGTCGGTGACGCCACAGCCGGAGAAACAGAAAAACCCCAGATGAACTGGGGTTTCTGCTGGTGTCCGAGGGGGGACTTGAACCCCCACGCCCGATAAAGGGCACTAGCACCTCAAGCTAGCGCGTCTGCCATTCCGCCACCCGGACAAGGTGTCTGTCGTGCGAGGTTCTTCCCTTTGGTGGGGTTTCCCTCGCGGCGACGAAGAGAACAATACCAGGCTTTCGGGGGTGGCTGATCACCGTTCCTAAGGACTGAGTGGGAGTGGGTCCTGTTGCCAGAACCCATGCTCAGCCGCGTGTCCCGAACGGTGTTGGGCACTCCCCCACTGCCTTAAGGGCGTGGGAGGTACCCCCAGGTCGCCCGCTTTCGCTCCGCGTCCGGGCGGCACGCATCTGGTGCGTGGTCCGGGAACGCGGGGGCGGGGTCCCTCACGCCCCGGGGCGCCTGGTCCGGCCTGGGCGGTCCGATGCCCGTAACGATCACTCCGGTCGTTGCGGGGCGGTGCCGTCCGTCGCCGGATCGGGTGCCCGAGGGCGCGTCGTCCGATCGCCGCGGCTGCCGCGTCGTGGCGCGTGGTTGTACGAGTCTTGGTGGTCAGGGGGTTTTGCCAGTGCTGGGCGCCCCAGCGGCTGGTGTAGGCGGGGTCGACCGCGACGACGGCGATGTCCTGCTCGGCGGCCATCGCCACCAGCCGGGCCCTGAGCTTCGCGGTGGGGAAGCGGGAGATCAGCCGGCGGAAGCGCTTGTTGCGGCCGTGCTTCTCCCGGGATGTGCCGTCGGTGAAGTCGAGATCCTCGACCGCGACCGCCACGGCCCCACTGTGGCGGGTGTGGTGCAGCAGTCGGGTCAGCGCGTGCCGAATCTGGGCGTCCCGGTGCGCGGTGCTGCCGGACAGGTCGTAAGAGAAGCGGCGGGGTTCGCCGACCGGGTTGCCGTGTGCGTCGAGGTGCCAGGCGGCGACGGGGGTGATCGTTCATGTCCACCGCCACCACACCGCGCGCGAGGGCCGCCTCCAGCGGCAACACCGGGGCAGGGGTGCGCTGCCATGAGGCGGTGACATACCAGCGGCCTCGCAGGGTGTCGTGGTGGATGCGGTAGGCCACCGCCCGGTCGGCGGTGATCCGTTCCGCCCACTCCTGGCCGCGGTGCTTGAACTCGGCGGTCGCATCGAGCACGTACCGGCCGTGCGGGGCGTTGGCGAGACGGGCCAGGGCGGCGGGCAGCCTGACCGAGACCTGCCCGGTGGCGGTGACACGGATGGTCTCGTTACCCAGACGCTTGCCGGACTCCCCATCGGCGGCCAGGAACATCCGCGCCGCCTGCCACCGCTGCCGCCACGCCTCCTCACTGAGCCCAGCCTCGTCCAGGTGATGGCGCAGGCGGGCAAGTTGTTTACCGCCGCGCACCACGTGCACCCGGCCTGCCGCCCAGTCCGCCTCCAGCCCTGCCAGCCGGTCCTTGAGCGCGTGCAGGCGGCGGGACTTGGCATGCCACTCTGTCCGCGAGCCGTAGCCGCGCGGCAGCCCCGCCCGTTTGTCGGCCTTGGCGCCCAGCGGCCGTGCCAGGCGGGCTTCGATCGACGTGATCTGCCCGCGCACCCAGGCCGCCTCCGCCGCCTGCCCGCGCCGCGCGAGCGCCCACTGATCGTGGGTGGCCTTGGTGATGCTCCCCGCCCAGCGAGCCGACGAGACCCCTGCCAGCCCCCGCTTCCGCGCCGCCCACGCGCCGGCGTCGTGGCCCAGGCCCTGCCCGCACCGCACCGCGAGATCGCCGGCCGCCAGGGAGCCGAGGAACACCCCGACCTCGGCCAGCACCGCAGCATCCGTCTCCGACACCCGCAGCCGGGTCCGCACGGCCACCCCCGCCGGGCCGGGCATCACGAACGACGCAGCCAGCTCCCGCAGCCCGCCCACCCGCCACCCCCCGTACCGGCGCCGAAGATCCTTTCATCACCTCCAACGACCACCACCCGCAAAGGTCACACATTCGACGCAAGAACCCCTGTCCCCTTCCGGAGATTTACACCCGCAACACGGGACCACCGACACGCACTCATATATGCCAGAACTCACTCGGACCCAGCCAAACCCCAGCAGCTCCCAACCCCGTCCCCGGCGGCCGGTCCGGCGTGAACGGCGTGTGACGGGCCGGGACCGGTCTTGGGTCCGGGCGGGCGCGGGGGCAGGATGAGGAGGACCACAGCAGCCACAGCGGGAGGATGCAGCGTGAGCGACACGCACACGGCCAAGGGCGTCACCGGCGAGGACGAGGTCGTCGACCTCTGCCGGGAGTTGATCCGGTTCGACACCAGCAACTACGGCGACCACTCCGGCCCGGGCGAGCGCAAGGCCGCCGAGTACGTCGCCGAGAAGCTCGCCGAGGTCGGGCTGGAGCCGGAGATCTTCGAGTCCCACCCGGGCCGCGCCTCCACGGTGGCCCGCATCGAGGGCGAGGACCCGTCCCGGCCCGCGCTGCTCATCCACGGCCACCTGGACGTCGTACCGGCCAACGCCGACGACTGGACCCACCACCCGTTCTCCGGCGAGGTCACGGACGGCTGCGTCTGGGGGCGCGGTGCCGTGGACATGAAGGACATGGACGCGATGACCCTCGCGGTCGTGCGCGACCGGCTGCGCAGCGGCCGGCGCCCGCCGCGGGACATCGTGGTCGCCTTCCTCGCCGACGAGGAGGCCGGCGGCACGTACGGCGCCCGGTACCTGGTCGACAACCACCGCGGGCTGTTCGAGGGCGTCACCGAGGCGATCAGCGAGGTGGGCGGGTTCTCGTTCACCGTGAACGAGCAGCGGCGGCTGTACCTGATCCAGACGGCCGAGAAGGGCATGCACTGGATGAAGCTCACCGTGGCCGGTACGGCAGGCCACGGGTCGATGATCCACCGGGACAACGCGATCACCGAGCTGTCCGAGGCGGTGGCCCGCGTCGGCCGGCACAAGTTCCCGGTGCGGGTCACCAAGACCACCCGGGCCTTCCTCGACGAACTGGGCGACGCGCTCGGGACCGAGCTGGACCCGGAGGACATGGAGTCCACCCTCGCCAGGCTCGGCGGCATCGCCAAGCTCATCGGCGCCACCCTGAGCAACACCGCCAACCCCACCCAGCTGAACGCCGGTTACAAGGTCAACGTCATCCCGGGCGAGGCAACCGCCCACATCGACGGGCGCTTCCTGCCGGGCCACGAGGAGGAGTTCCTGGGCGAGCTCGACCGGCTCCTCGGCCCGCACGTCCGGCGCGAGGACGTGCACTCCGACAAGGCGCTGGAGACCAGCTTCGACGGGGACCTGGTGCAGGCCATGCAGTCCGCGCTGCTGGCCGAGGACCCGACCGCCAAGGCGGTCCCCTACATGCTCTCCGGCGGCACCGACGCCAAGTCCTTCGACGACCTCGGCATCCGCGGCTTCGGCTTCGCCCCGCTCAAGCTGCCGCCGGAGCTGGACTTCGCCGGCATGTTCCACGGCGTGGACGAGCGCGTGCCGGTGGACGGGCTGAAGTTCGGCGTGCGCGTGCTCGACCGGTTCATCGACGCGTCGTGAGGCCATGACCCTCGCGCAATCGGGCAGCCGTGCGAGGCCGACTGAGAAGGGTGATTGCGACCATAAGCTCGTAGCTTCATTACTCCCTCCTCGTTACACGTGATGCGATCCCGCACCTTGGGATCGCATTGCCAACAAGGAGGAACAATGATCAAGAAGGTCGTCGCTGCTGCGGCTGCCACCGGTGGGCTGGTTCTCGCGGGCGCGGGCCTGGCCGTAGCCGACTCGGGTGCCCAGGGTGCCGCCGTGCACTCGCCGGGCGTCATCTCCGGCAACGTCGTCCAGGTGCCCGTCCACGTCCCGGTGAACGTGTGCGGCAACACGATCAACGTGATCGGGCTCCTGAACCCCGCCTTCGGCAACGCCTGCGTCAACAAGTGACGCAGGCTCTCTGAGGGGCGTCTGTGACAAGCCGTCGGCCCCGGAGCGCGTCCCATGCGCTCCGGGGCCGACCGGCCTTTTCTTTCCAGGAGAAGCGACAGCAGGGGGCATTCAGCATGCGACAGAGCACTCGTAAGGGCCTGATGACGATGGCCGCCGCGACCGGGGTGATCGCCGCCGCGGGCGGCTACGCCCACGCCGACTCGGGCGCGTCCGGCTCCGCCGCCGGCTCACCCGGCGTACTGTCCGGCAACACGGTGCAGGCGCCGGTGCACGTGCCGGTGAACATCTGCGGGAACACGGTGAACGTCGTCGGGCTGCTCAACCCGTCGGCGGGCAACAGCTGCGCCAACCACAGCGCGGGGGGCGGCACCTCGGGAGGCCACGGCGGCTCCGGCGGCTCGCACGCGGGCGGGCACACCGGGGGCTCGCCCGGCGTAGGCTCCGGCAACACCGTGCAGGTGCCGGTCGACGTGCCGGTCAACGTGTGCGGCAACAGCGTGGACGTCATCGGCGCGGGCAACGCCACCACGGGCAACGACTGCGCCAACGGCGGCGATCGGCACGAGCAGCCACCGGGTGGCGGCGGACACGGCAACCCACCCGGGAACCCGGGGCACCCAGGTCACCCTGGCCATCCGGGGCATCCGGGGCACGGCCATCACGGCCACCCGGGCCACGGTCAGACCGGCACCCCGCACCACCCGGGGACGCCGGGCCGCACCACCCACCACGTCCATCAGCAGGGCGGAGGCTCCGGCCTGCCGCCGACCGTCGCCCAGCTCGCGCACACCGGCAGTGACCTGCCGCTGGGCGTCGTGCTGCCGGCGGGCGCGGGCGCGCTGCTCGCGGGTACGGTGCTCTATCGCAAGGCGCGCGCGTCGGCGTAGTACAGGAGCACGGTGAACCGAGCGGGCCCCGCCACGGCGGCGGGGCCCGCTGCGTTCATGCGTCCCGCCTCACCATGTGGCCCGCACCTGGCGGATGATCCGCCGGCGCAACCGCACCTTGCGGCTGCCGTCGCGGAGCAGGCTCAGTCGGTCCAACTCCCAGTGTCCGTACTCGGCATGGTCCGTCAGCAGACGCGTCGCCTCCTTGCGGGAGACCCCGCGTGGCACGTACACGTCGACAAATTCGTATTCCGGCATCGCATCTATTGTGCGGGCTGGTGCCTGGTACGGATAGCGTCTGCACTATGTCTGATGCTGCGCAGCCCACCGCTGCCGAGGTACGCGCCGCCGCCGAGGCGATCAAGACCGCGCTCGACCGTCATCTGGCCGCGGTCGAACGCAGGTCGGGAGAGGACGACCCCGCCGTCTACGAGGCGTTCAACGAGCTGGCCGCTGCCGCCGAGGTGTACGACGAGCTGCTCTACGACCGCTACGACGAGGTCACACCCTTCGAGATCCCCGGTGCGGACGACTCGTTGCCGCCGTACGCCGGCCCCGAGGAGCCGAACGCGATCAGCGTGCTGATCCGCCGCGACTACACGGTGGCGGAACCCCAGCGGCTGCTGGCGCAGGCCCAGCGGGTCGAGGCTGCGGAGTACGAGGACGGCGGCGAGAGCGAGGATGCCGCCGGTTCGGTTCCCGGGGCGCTGGGTGTCCTCTTCGGCGAGTTCGAGCCGGACGAGATCGCCTCCCGGCACAAGGAGTTCGGCCTGGAGGAGGGCGACTCCACGCTCTGGGTCACCGCCGCGGAGGAGCCCGGCGAGGCCGGTGAGTGGCTGGAGGCGCCGTTCGAGCAGATCGATCCGCAGCGGGTGGTGTGCCGGTTCGACGTCAGCGCGGTGTTCGACGACGAGGACGACGAGGACGACGCGCACGACGAGCACGAGGAGTCCGACGAGATCGACGAAGACGGTCTCGAAGAGCTGGACGAGAACGACGATCTGGAGCCGCTGGACGCGGAGAGGTGAGACGGTACGGCGGTGCCGTGGGACCGGTTCGAGGCCGGCCCCACGGCACCGCCGTCTTTCGCCGTCGCGGCGGCGAAGGCGGAAAAGAGCGAGCAGATCAGCTCGTTGACGCGACCTGCGTCCGCAGCAAGGTCTGCAGGCGCGTCGTGCGGGGCTTCGCCGGGACCTCCGCCACCGCCCTGGGCAGGGCCTGCTCCACGCCGTGCACCACCGAGAGATGACGCTCGGCCCGGCCGAACGCCGTGTACACCCACGGTCTGCTGAGCGCCTGCGCGGCGTCGCCGGGCAGGACGACGACCGCCGCCGGCCACCGGCTGCCCACCGCCTGGTGCGCGGTCAGCGCCCAGCCGTGCCGCACGCACTGCTCCACCCGCTCCCGCGGTACGACGACCCGGGTGCCCGCGCACGACAGGTGCAGCCCGTCGGCGTCGGCCTCCACGACCGTGCCCGGCACCGTACGGCCAGCGGCGGGGGAGTATGCGATCCGGTCGCCGGGGTCGAAGCCGCTGAAGCGGCCGGGGCCCGGGTTGAGACGTTCCTTGAGGGCGGTGTTGAGGGTGCGGGTGCCCGCGGCGCCCCCGTGGCCCGGGGTGATCACCACCGTCTGCTCGGCCGGGACGCCGATCGCGCGCGGCACCGAGTCGGCGACCAGCTGCACGGTCCGGTGCACGGCCTCGCCCGGGTCCCGCACCGGCACGATGACGAGCTCCTTGCCGGGCGCCTCGACCTGGTTCAGCTCGCCGATGCCGATGCCGGAGACCAGCTCGCCGAGCGGGCCGGGGTCGGGGGTGCGGGAGGCGAGCAGCGGGCACGCGCGGGCCGCGAGCAGGTCGGCGAAGACCCGCCCGGGCCCGGCCGACCACAGCACCGCAGGGTCGCCGCTCAGCACCAGCCGCGCTCCGTCGGGCAGCGACTCCACCAGCATCGCGGCGCTCTCCACGTCGAGTTGGGGAGCGTCCAGGACGATCAGCAGGTCGAGGTCCAGGGCGCCGTCCGCGTCCCGGCCCGGCCCTTCCGCACCGGAGAGCAGACCGGCGACCGTGCCGACGGGAGCGGACTCGTCGCCCGCGCCGAGCAGCCCGGCGAAGCGGCGGCTTCCGTCCGGGGTGTGGCAGGCCGCCCAGGCGCGCAGCCCCGCGGCGCGGGCGGCGCCGAGCAGCGCGGCCGGTTCGGCGCGGGCCGCCTCGCCGCCCGTGTGCAGCACCAGGCCGTGCCCACCGACCGCGCGCGCCAGCTCGGCCGCGCCGCCCGTCGCCACGGCGACGGCTTCCTCCCAGGGCTCCGCGGCCTCCTTGGGCAGGGAGTTGAGCAGGCGGGCCAGGCCGTCGGCGAGGCTCTCCTCGGCGAGTGCGTACCGCTCCAGGCCGACGAGGACCCGCACCGGCCGCTCCGCCTCCTCGCCCTCTTCCTCCTCCGAGACCTGAGATGCCTGTGATGCCTGCGGGGCTTGCGTTGCCTGCGGGGCTGGGGCGCCGGGCTCCTCCAGGGCGTCCTGGAAGACCAGGGCCTCGCCCTCCGCGAGCGCGCTCTGCACGGCCGCGTCCGGGTCGGGCACCCCGCGCTGGGCGAGTGCCTGGGTGAGCGCCGACAGCTCCAGGGCGGTGTGCCCGGCCAGGGCCGCCTGCTCCAGGAGCCAGCCGGTCACCGCACGGCCCCGCCGCTCGTCGTCCGGGCGGCACTCGGCGCCGAGCAGCGCCCGCGCGAACCCGTCGGCCTGCTCGGGCCGTACCCCGCCGACCCGGAGCAGCTGCCAGGGGTCCTCGCGCAGCGCGGTGTCGGCGCCCTCGCCCAGGGCCGCGGCCACCTGGGGCGCCAGCGCCTCGGGCGCGCCGCCCTCGGCCAGCACGCGGCGCACGGCCTCGACGGTTTCCGGGGCCGGGGCGGCGGGCGCCGCGACGGCGGGGGCGGGCTGCGGCCGGCGCACGGGCTCCGGGGCCGGGCGGCGCGGGGCGGGCGCGGGCTCGGCGAAGACCGCGGCCACCGGCTTCTCGCCGCTCTCCACCGCGCGGACCGCCGCGAGCAGGTCGGCGGCCTTGCCGCTCAGCTTGGTGCCGCTCTCGATCGGGCCCTTCTTCTCGGCCTTGCGCCGCTCGATGCGCTCCCGCTCGACCCGTTGCGCGGCCAGCTCGGCCTCCGCCCCGGACGGGGCGGGCGCATCGCCGGAGCCGTCACCCTCACCCGCACCGGAGTCCGTGCCGTCGGCTTCGCCCTCGCCGGTGCCCTCACCGGCGCCGTCGGCGCCCTCCGCGCCGTCCGCCGTGTCCTGCTCGGGGGCGTCCGGGCGCTCCGGGGTGTCCGGGGTCCCCGGCCCGGCTTCGTCCGTCGTCTCCGGCTCCGTGCTCACAGCGTGCTCCAGTCGTGATCGGGATAGCGGTGCACGGGCGCCGACACGTCGTCGAGGGCCCGGCAGATCTCGTCAGGAAGACTAAGCGCCTCCACTGACAATGCCGCCGTGAGCTGCTGCCCGTTGCGTGCGCCGACGATCGGCGCGGCCACGCCAGGCCGGTCCCGGACCCAGGCGAGGGCCACCTGGAGCGGGGTGACCGCGAGCCCGTCCGCGGCGGTCGTCACCGCGTCCACGATGCGCGTCGCCGTGTCGTCCAGGTAGGGCGCGACGAACGGCGCCAGGTGCTCGGAGGCACCGCGCGAGTCCGGGGGAGTGGTGTGCCGGTACTTTCCGGTCAGCACGCCCCGGCCCAGGGGGGAGGAGGGCAGCAGGCCGACGCCCAGGTCGAGCGCGGCGGGCAGCACCTCGCGCTCGGCGCCGCGCTGGAGCAGCGAGTACTCCAGCTGCGTGGCGGCGAGCCGGGTGCGCGCGCCCGGTGCCGTCAGCTGCCAGGTGGCCGCCTTGGCGAGCTGCCAGCCGCAGAAGTTGGAGACCGCCACGTAGCGGGCGCGGCCACTGCTCACCGCGAGGTCCAGGGCCTGGAGGGTCTCCTCCAGCGGGGTGCCGGGGTCGTAGGCGTGGACGTGCCACAGGTCGACGTAGTCCGTGCCGAGGCGGGCCAGGGAGGCGTCGAGCGCGGCGAGCAGATGGCCCCGGGAGCCGTCGAAGCGGCGGTCGGGATCGGGCACGCTGCCCGCCTTGGTCGAGATGACCAGGTCCCGGCGCGGCACCAGGCCGTCTATCAGATGCCCGAGCAGATACTCCGCCTCCCCGTCGCCGTACACGTCGGCGGTGTCGACGAGGGTGCCGCCGGCCTCCCAGAACGCCTTCAGCATGTCCGCGGCGTCATGCTCGTCGGTGTCCCGTCCCCAGGTCAGGGTGCCGAGCCCGATCCGGGACACACGCAGGCCGGTGCGGCCGAGTTGCCTCTGCTCCATGCCCGCGAGATTACTGGCCAGAACCGATGCGGTGGGTTGCCTGTGGACAACTCACCGGCCCACGGCTGCGCGGGTCCCCTGCCCCCGGCCCCCACCCCCGCGCTAAGGTCTGCGCCACAGGACGTTACTCATGGGTAAGGGGAATCGGCCATGCAGCTCGGGATCAACCTCGGCTACTGGGGTGCCGGGATGGACGCGGACAATCTGGCCGTGGCGCAGGAGGCCGACAGGCTGGGCTACTCCGTGTGCTGGGCCGCCGAGGCGTACGGCTCCGACGCGGCCACGGTGCTCAGCTGGGTCGCCGCGCAGACCGAGCGGATCGACATCGGCTCGGCCATCTTCCAGATCCCGGCCCGGCAGCCCGCGATGACCGCGATGACCGCGGCGACCCTGGACTCGCTGTCCAAGGGCCGCTTCCGGCTCGGCCTCGGCGTCTCCGGCCCGCAGGTCTCCGAGGGCTGGTACGGCGTCAAGTTCGACAAGCCGCTGGCTCGCACGCGCGAGTACGTGGAGATCGTCCGCAAGGCGATGTCGCGGGAGCGGCTGTCGTACGAGGGCGAGCACTGGACGCTGCCGCTGCCCGGCGGCCCGGGGAAGCCCATCAAGCTGACCGTGCACCCGGAGCGCGAGCACATCCCGCTGTACATCGCCGCGATCGGCCCGAAGAACCTGGAGCAGACCGGCGAGATCGCCGACGGCGCCCTGCTCATCTTCCCCTCCGCCGAGCACCTGGAGGAGACCACGATGACGTACCTGCGCGCGGGCCGGGAGAAGGCGGGCAAGACCCTCGACGGGTTCGACGTCTGCCCGACCCTGCCGCTCGCCGTCGGCGACGACAAGGACGTGGCGAAGCTCGCCGACACCTTCCGCCCCTACACCGCGCTGTACGTCGGCGGCATGGGCAGCGCCAAGCAGAACTTCTACAACCAGCTCGCCAAGCGCATGGGGTACGAGAAGGAGGCCGCCGAGATCCAGGAGAAGTACCTGTCCGGCGACAAGGCCGGTGCCGCGGCGGCGATTCCGCAGGACCTCATCGACAGGACGACGCTGCTCGGCTCCGTCGACCGCATCGCCGACCGGATGAAGGCGTACGCCGCCGCCGGTGTCACCACCCTCAGCCTCGCCCCGGCCGGCTTCACGCTGGACGAGCGGCTCGCCTCCCTCCGGGCGGGCACCGAGGCCCTGGAGCGCGCCGGACTGGCGTAGGCCCGGTCGCCTGGCAGCGGGGGGAGTTTTCAGCGGCCGTGGTGGGGGCTCGGGGGTCTTCCCCGCCACGGCCGTCACGGGTAACAACGCGTCTGCCGCCGGGCGGTTACGCCCCCGGGGGATCCCCCTTTCGGCCCAGTCGGCGCGCACAGCTGTTGCGCCCCCTCTCTGCCCGCATTTGACTCGTTCTTTGCGGGATCCTGCGGAATCTGCGTAAACCTGCGGAATCGTGCGGAGAGGCGGCTTCCATGCTTTCGGCCAAGAGTCTGTTCCAGGAGATCCTCGACAACGACGAGTCCTTCCGGCTCTTCTGCTCCATCGCGGCCGGCGGGGAGGCCCAGGGCGGCTGGGAGAACGGACGGATCGCCGCCCTCGTACCGCAGAGCCAGCGCGCACTGGCCCCCAAGATCAGCCGGCACGGCGCGGACGAGGACAAGCACGGGCGCATCTTCAACGCCCTCATGAAGAAGCGCGGCCTGCGACCGGTCGCCGTCCCGCCCGAGACCGACTACACGATGCTGCTGGAACGGCGCGGCATCGGCCTCGCCCACGACAAGCTGAAGAAGGACGAGCCGCTCACCGTGCGGGACCTCATCGTCTACCTCGCGCACAGCCGGGTCACCGAACAGCGCGCCGCGGACCAGATGGTGATGCTCCGCAGGCACTTCTCCGACCACCCCGAGGTCGGCAAGGCCGTCCGCATGATCTCCCACGACGAGGACAACCACCTCGCCTACACCCACGAGGAACTGCTGCGCTTCGCCGCCGCCGGGC
Organism: Streptomyces sp. NPDC002671; assembly: GCF_053592475.1. Lineage (NCBI taxonomy): Bacteria > Bacillati > Actinomycetota > Actinomycetes > Kitasatosporales > Streptomycetaceae > Streptomyces > Streptomyces sp. NPDC002671. The sequence continues at coordinate 310,692 of NZ_JBSFVU010000002.1, read as the reverse complement.
ACGGCCGGCTCATCCAGCGCACCCTGCGCGCGTGCGCGCTCGCCGAGATCCGCGTCTACCGCGACGTCAGCCTCGCCGTGATGGCCCACATGGGCCGCATCCTCGGCTGGCCGAAGACCAGGTCCGCGCTCCTCGCCGCCGCGATCCACGGCGTGTACGCCTACGAACGCCTCCTGGGCTGGCACCGCATGGTCACCCTCCGCATGCCCGAGCGCCGCGACCCGCTCGGCGGACCCGCCGCCCCCGCCCACGAGTTCGCCTAGGCCGACATGCCACGGGTCACAGCCAGCCACGCCGCTTGAACATGCGGTACAGCAGCACCTCCAGGGCGGCCATCGCCAGGATCACCGCCGGGTACGCCCACAGCCAGTGCAGCTCGGGCATGTGGTCGAAGTTCATGCCGTAGATCCCCGCGATCATCGTGGGGATCGCCGCCATCGCCGCCCACGCGGAGATCTTCCGCATGTCGTCGTTCTGCCGCACGCTCATCTGCGCCAGATGCGCCGCCAGGATGTCCGACACCAGCCGGTCCAGGGCCTCGATGGACTCGTTCACGCGCGCGAGGTGGTCGAGGACGTCACGGAAGAACGGCCGCGCCTTGTCGTCCACGAAGGGCAGCCCGGCGCCGAACTGGCCGGTGCCGGCCAGCCGGGTCAGCGGCAGCGCCAGCGGCCCGGTGGCCCGCCGGAACTCCAGGATCTGCCGCTTGAAGGTGTAGATCCGGGACGCGGTGTGCCGTGAGCCGCCGCCCTCCGGCCGGAACACCTCCGCCTCCAGCTCCTCCAGGTCGGTCGCCAGCTCCGTCGCCACCTCCAGGTAGTGGTCGACGGTGGCGTCGGAGATCGCGTACATCACGGCGGTGGTGCCCTTGCCCAGCATCTCCGGCTCCTCCTCCAGCCGGTGCCGTACGGCGGCCAGCGGGGAGGCCTCACCGTGCCGGACGGTCACCACGAAGCAGTCGCCGATGAAGACCATGATCTCGCCGGTGGTGACGGTGTCGCTGTGGGGCTCGTACACGACCGGTTTCAGGACCATGAACAACGAGTCGGCGTACACCTCCAGCTTGGGCCGCTGATGCGCCTTGAGCGCGTCCTCGACCGCCAGCGGATGCAGTCCGAACTCCTCGGTGACCAGGTCGAACTCCCGCTCCGAGGGTTCGTACAGCCCGATCCACACGAACCCGCCGGCCGCCCGCGCCTCGGCGAGCGCGTCGGACAGGTCGTCCGGGGCCTCGGTGCGGTGCCCATGCCGGTAGACGGCGCAGTCGACGATCACGGAGCGCATTCTCCCGTCGCCCGCCCGCCCCCGCATCTCGGAGTGCGCCTACCCTGGGCCGCATGCCCACGCTGATCCTCGTAAGGCACGGACGTTCCACCGCCAACACCTCGGGTGTGCTCGCCGGGTGGACCCCCGGCGTCGCCCTGGACGAGCGCGGGGCCGCACAGGCCGCCGCACTGCCCGGACGCCTCCAGGCGCTGCCCATCGCCGAGGTCGTCGCCAGCCCTCTCCAGCGCTGCCAGGAGACCATCCGGCCACTGCTCGACGCCCGCCCCGGACTGCGCGCCCACACCGACGAGCGCATCGGCGAGTGCCACTACGGCGACTGGTCCGGCCGCAAGCTCGCCGAGCTGGCGGACGAACCGCTGATGGAGGTCGTACAGGCGCACCCGTCGGCCGCCGCCTTCCCCGGCGGGGAGTCCATGCGGGCCATGCAGACCCGCGCCGCCGAGGCCGTACGCGAGTGGAACGCGCGCGTGGAGCGCGACCACGGCGCCGACGCCGTCTACCTCATGTGCTCCCACGGCGACATCATCAAGTCCCTCGTCGCCGACGCGCTCGGGCTCCACCTCGACCTCTTCCAGCGGATCTCCGTGGAACCGTGCTCCGTCACCGCCATCCGCTACACCCGCCTCAGGCCGTTCCTCGTCCGCCTCGGGGACACCGGAGACCTCGCCTCCCTCGCCCCGCGCGAGGAAGCACCCCCAGGAGGCGACGCTCCGGTCGGAGGCGGTGCGGGCGCACCGTGATCGTCGCCCGCAGTAGGGTGAAGCGGTCCGCACAGTCGCGCTCACACGCGGCCCGTGCCGCCGAAACCCCCGACTGCTGAAACTTTCGCAACTCCCGCAACTCTCGAATCCAATGGAGACAGGACGTGTCCCGTCAGGTGTTCCTCTACGACCCGCCGGACCGTTTCGTGGCCGGCACGGTCGGACTGCCCGGACGCCGTACGTTCTTCCTCCAGGCCGCCGCAGGCTCCCGGGTGACCAGCGTGGTTCTGGAGAAGACCCAGGTCGCCGCGCTCGCCGAGCGCATGGACGAGCTGCTCGACGAGGTCGTACGGCGCAGCGGCGGCAGCGCCGCCGTGCCCGCCGTGGCGCCCACGGAGATCGCCGACACCGCCCCGTTGGACACCCCCGTCGAGGAGGAGTTCCGCGTCGGCACGATGGCCCTGGCCTGGGACGGCGAGGAACAGCGCATGATCGTCGAGGCGCAGGCCCTCGTGGAGCTGGACGCCGAGACCGAGGAGGACCTCGCCGAGGCCGAGGAGCGGCTGCTCCAGGACGAGGAGAACGGGCCCCCCATGCTGCGGGTCCGGCTGACCGGCGCGCAGGCCAGGGCCTTCGCCAAGCGCGCCCTCGACGTCGTCAACGCCGGAAGGCCGCCGTGCCCGCTGTGCAGCCTCCCGCTCGATCCGGAAGGACACGTATGTCCGCGCCAGAACGGATACCGCCGCGGAGCGTGACCGCCGCCGACGCAGGGGCTGACGCAGGGGCTGACGCGGCGGCCGACGCAGCCGCCGCCGACCTGCTCGCCCGCGGTGAGCTGACCGTCCGCGGCCGGATCCGCGAGGCCTCCAACGCGGCGCTGTTCTGCTCGGTCGCGTACGACGGCCAGGAAGCCGCCTGCGTGTACAAGCCCGTGGCCGGGGAGCGCCCGCTGTGGGACTTCCCCGACGGCACCCTCGCGGGCCGCGAGGTGGCCGCCTACGAGGTCTCCGAGGCCACCGGCTGGGGGCTCGTGCCGCCGACCGTGCTGCGCGACGGGCCGTACGGCGAGGGCATGTGCCAGCTGTGGATCGAGGCGAGCGCCGAGGCCGAGCTGCTCGCCCTGGTCGATGCCGAGGAGCCGGAGCCGGGCTGGAAGGCGATCGGTCTCGCCGACGTCGGCGAGGGCCGCACCGCGCTGCTCGTACACGCCGACGACGAACGGCTGCGCCGGCTCGCCGTCCTCGACGCGGTGATCAACAACGCCGACCGCAAGGGCGGCCACCTGCTCCCCACCGCCCAGGGCCGGCTCTACGGCATCGACCACGGGGTCGCCTTCAACGTCGAGGACAAGCTCCGCACCCTCCTGTGGGGGTGGGCCGGGGAACCGCTGACGGACGAGGCCGTCGACGTGCTCCAGGGGCTGTGCGAGAGCCTCAGCGAGGGCGGCGACCTGGCCGCGCGGCTGACGGGACTGATCACCCCGGCCGAGATCGCCGCCACGCGCGCGCGTGCCGAGGCGCTGCTCGCCACCGGGCTGCACCCGGAGCCGAGCGGACAGTGGCCGGCCATCCCGTGGCCGCCGGTGTGAGAACGGTGGCATGCGGTGTGAGAACGGTGGCATGCGGTGTGCGGACGACGGTGGTATGCCGGTGTCAGGAACGGTGTGGGGACACTGGTGTGAGAACGCCGGTGTGATCACATCGGCCGCGGATGCGCAAGAGTGCCTTACCGGCCAACCGGCCCGGTCCGGTTCGTATCCGCAACTCCGGTCCGGTTACGCTCATGTACATGCATGCCTGGCCCGCTTCCGAGGTCCCCGCCCTGCCTGGTCAGGGCCGCGACCTGAGGATCCACGACACCGCGACCGGCGGTCCGGTCACCCTGGACCCCGGTCCCGTCGCCCGTATCTACGTCTGTGGCATCACGCCGTACGACGCGACCCACATGGGGCACGCGGCGACCTACAACGCGTTCGACCTCGTGCAGCGCGTGTGGCTCGACACCAAGCGGCAGGTCCACTACGTCCAGAACGTGACCGACGTCGATGATCCGCTGCTGGAGCGCGCCAACCGCGACGGCCTCGACTGGGTCGCCCTCGCCGAGCGGGAGACGGCCCTCTTCCGCGAGGACATGACCGCCCTCAGGATGCTCCCGCCGCGGCACTACATAGGCGCCGTCGAGGCGATACCCGGCATCGTCCCGCTCGTGGAGCGGCTGCGCGAACTCGGCGCGGCCTACGAGCTGGACGGCGACATCTACTTCTCCGTCGAGTCCGACCCGCACTTCGGCGAGGTCTCGAACCTCGACGCGGCGGCGATGCGACTGCTGTCCGCCGAGCGCGGCGGCGACCCGGACCGTCCGGGCAAGAAGAACCCGCTGGACCCGATGCTGTGGATGGCGGCCCGCGAGGGCGAGCCCAGCTGGGACGGCGGCTCGCTCGGCCCCGGGCGCCCCGGCTGGCACATCGAGTGCGTGGCCATCGCCCTCGACCACCTCGGCATGGGCTTCGACGTCCAGGGCGGCGGCTCCGACCTCGCCTTCCCGCACCACGAGATGGGCGCCTCGCACGCCCAGGTGCTCACCGGCGAGTTCCCGATGGCCAAGGCCTACGTCCACGCCGGCATGGTCGCCCTGCACGGCGAGAAGATGTCCAAGTCCAAGGGCAACCTCGTCTTCATCTCGCAGCTGCGCCGCGACGGCGTCGACCCGGGCGCCATCCGGCTGGCCCTGCTCGCCCACCACTACCGCGCGGACTGGGAGTGGACCGACCAGGTGCTCGAGGACGCCATGGCCCGCCTCGGCCGCTGGCGTGCCGCCGTCTCCCGCCCCGACGGGCCGTCCGCCGACGCGCTCGTCGAGGAGATCCGCGAGGCCCTGGCCGACGACCTGAACGCGCCCGCCGCGCTCGCCGCCGTGGACCGCTGGGCGGCCCGCCAGGAGCAGGAGGGCGGCACCGACATCGGCGCCCCCGGCCTGGTCAGCCGGGCCGTGGACGCGCTGCTGGGCGTGGCCCTGTAGGCCGCACGGCATGACGAAGGGGCGGTTCCCCACCACGGGGAACCGCCCCTTCGCGCTGTTCAGTCCTCCGAGCTGTCCTCGTCGTCGCCCTTCGAACCGCCGGAGGCATCCGGCTTCGGCGGCCGGGTCCGGCCGCTCGGGTTGTCCCGCAGGTAGGAGCCGCCGTCCGCGCCGTCCGCCGTGGCGTGCCCGCCGGGCGGGTTCACGTCCCGGCGCCGCAGATACCGTTCGAACTCGCGGGCGATCGCCTCACCCGACGCCTCGGGCAGCTCCGCGGTGTCCCGGGCCTCCTCCAGCGTCTGGACGTACTCGGCGACCTCGCTGTCCTCGGCGGCCAGCTGGTCCACGCCCACCTGCCAGGCCCGCGCGTCCTCGGGCAGCTCGCCCTGCGGGATCCGCAGGTCCAGCAGGTCCTCCAGACGGTTGAGCAGCGCCAGGGTGGCCTTCGGGTTGGGCGGCTGGGAGACGTAGTGCGGCACGGCCGCCCACAGCGACACCGCCGGGACGCCCGCGTGCGTGCACGCCTCCTGCAGGACGCCGACAATGCCTGTCGGGCCCTCGTACTTGGTCTCCTCCAGGTCCATCCGGCGGGCCAGGTCCGGGTCGGAGGTCACCCCGCTCACCGGGACCGGACGCGTGTGCGGGGTGTCACCGAGCAGGGCGCCCAGGATGACCACCAGCTCCACTCCCAGCTCGTGCGCGAAACCGAGCAGCTCGTTGCAGAACGAGCGCCAGCGCATGGATGGTTCGATGCCGCGCACCAGCACCAGGTCGCGGGGCTTGTCGCCGCCGACCCGGACCACCGACAGCCGCGTCGTCGGCCATGTGATCTTTCGCACTCCGGCGTCCATGAACACCGTGGGGCGGTTCACCTGGAAGTCGTAGTAGTCCTCGGCGTCCAGCGCCGCGAACACCTCGCCCTTCCACTCGCGTTCCAGATGCGCGACCGCCGTGGAGGCGGCGTCGCCGGCATCGTTCCAGCCCTCGAACGCGGCCACCATGACTGGGTCGATCAGCTCGGGAACCCCCTCCAGCTCGATCACCCAGTGCCTCCTTCCGACGTGCCCTCGCTTGACGTCCCAACCTTACGGCGTCCGGCGGGGGCGCCCGCAGCCCCCTTGCGCGGGGCAGTGACCGGATCACTGCCCCGATCGCCGCCTCGGAACACCCACCGTCGACCGGGAGCCCCGGAGACGGTCACGGCCTCGGCGCAGGCGCACGCCAAGGGCGGCCCCGTCGGCAGGGGGCCGCCCTTGACAGCCTGTCAGGTCCCGCTTGCTGTCCTCGGATCCCGCTTCGAGGGACCCTCCGGTGCTCCTGCAGGCAGGTCCTACTTCTTGTCGAGCAGGTCCTGGACCTTGGCGCGGACCTCGTCGGTGGCAAGACCGCGGATGGTCAGCGTCGTACGGCGGCGCAGCACGTCGTCCGCCGTCTCGGCCCACTCGTTGTCCCGGGCGTAGACGACCTGCGCCCAGATCTCCGGGGCGTCCGGGTGGACGCGCTCGGCCAGCTCCGGGTTCTCGTTCGCCAGGCGGGCGATGTCGAAGGACAGGGAGCCGTAGTGGGTGGCCAGGTGCCTGGCGGTGTCGGCGGCCATGCGCGGGCCGGGCGCCGGGTGGTCCACCAGCAGCCGGTGGGCCACCGCGCGCGGGTTGGCGACACCGGGCAGCGGCAGCCGCTTCGGCAGCGAGGAGACGGGCTCGAAGTCGTCGCCGAGCGGGTGCCCGGGCAGCGCCTCCAGCTTCTTCATGATCGTGCGGCCGATGTGCCGGAAGGTGGTCCACTTGCCGCCCGCGATGGACAGCATGCCGCCCCTGCCCTCGGTCACCACGGTCTCGCGCTTGGCCTTGGCGGTGTCGCCGGGGCCGCCCGGCAGCACGCGCAGACCCGCGAAGGAGTAGGTGATCAGGTCACGGCTCAGCTGCTGGTCGCGGATGGAGAAGGCGGCCTCGTCCAGGATCTGGGCTATGTCCTTCTCGTTGACCGCGACGTCCGCCGGGTCGCCCTCGTACACCTCGTCGGTGGTGCCGAGCAGCAGCATGTCCTCCCAGGGGAGGGCGAAGGTGATGCGGTACTTGTCGATGGGGGTCGCGAGAGCGGCCTTCCACGGCGAGGTCCGCTTCAGGACCAGGTGCGCGCCCTTGGACAGACGGATGGACGGGGCCGAGTTCGGGTCCTCCATCCGGCGCAGGTGGTCGACCCAGGGGCCGGTCGCGTTCAGGACGAGCCGGGCGTTGACGCCGAACTCCTCGCCGGACAGCCGGTCGCGCAGCTCCGCGCCCGTCACCCGGCCCTTGGTGAAGCGCAGCCCGGTGACCTCGGCGTGGTTGAGTACGACCGCGCCCGCGTCGACGGCCGCGCGGACCGTCATCAGCGCCATACGCGCGTCGTTCATCTGACCGTCGCCGTACACGGCCACGGCCTTGAGGTTCTCGGTGCGCAGCTCGGGCACGTCCTGCGCCGCCTTGGCGGGGGAGAGCAGATGGCCCACGCCGTCACCGAAGGCGGAGAGCGCGGAGTAGGCGAAGACGCCCGCCCCGAGCTTCGCAGCGCCGTGCGGCCCGCCCTTGTACACGGGGAGGTAGAAGGTGAGCGGGTTCGCCAGGTGGGGAGCCACCTGGTGGGAAACCGCACGGCGCTCGAAGTGGTTCTCCGCCACCAGCTTCACCGCGCCGGTCTGCAGGTAGCGCAGACCGCCGTGGAGGAGCTTGGAGGAGGCGGAGGAGGTGGCACCGGCGAAGTCGCCGGAGTCGACCAGCGCCACCCTGAGCCCGGACTGCGCGGCGTGCCAGGCGGTGGAGATGCCCAGGATGCCGCCGCCGATCACAAGAAGGTCGTACGACGCCTTGGAGAGCTGCTCTCTGGTCTCGGCCCGGCTCGGGTTCGAGCCGGAGGCCGGGTGCGTCCCCAGGGCAGGCACGGACATCAGGGTGGTCTGACTGGTCATGTCGGGTACTTACTCCTCGTCAGAGCTGTCTGAGCGGTTCGGGCCGCTCAGTCCTCGTCCTCGATCCAGCCCATGGTCCGGTCGACGGCCTTGAGCCAGTTCTTGTACTCACGGTCGCGGGTCTCCGCGTCCATGTGGGGGGTCCACTCGGCGGCCCGGCGCCAGTTGGCGCGCAGCTCGTCGGTGCTGGACCAGAAGCCGACGGCGAGACCGGCGGCGTAGGCGGCGCCGAGGCAGGTGGTCTCGGCGACCATCGGGCGCACGACCGGTGCGTCCAGGACGTCGGCCAGGGTCTGCATCAGCAGGTTGTTGGAGGTCATGCCGCCGTCGACCTTCAGGGCCACCAGCTCGTCGCCGGAGTCCTTGACCATGGCGTCGGCGATCTCCCGCGTCTGCCAGGCGGTCGCCTCCAGGACGGCGCGCGCGAGGTGCGCCTTGGTGACGTACCGGGTCAGGCCGGCGATCACACCGCGGGCGTCGGAGCGCCAGTGCGGGGCGAACAGGCCCGAGAAGGCCGGCACGAAGTAGGCGCCGCCGTTGTCCTCGACCGAGAGCGCGAGCGTCTCGATCTCGGCGGCGGTGGAGATCAGGCCCATCTGGTCGCGCATCCACTGCACCAGCGAGCCGGTGACGGCGATCGAGCCCTCGAGGGCGTACACGGTCGGCTGGTCGCCGATCTTGTAGCCGACCGTGGTCAGCAGGCCCGCGTAGGAGTTGATGATCTTGTCACCGGTGTTCATCACCATGAAGGTGCCGGTGCCGTAGGTGGACTTGGTCTCGCCCTCGGCGAAGCAGGTCTGGCCGAACAGGGCCGCCTGCTGGTCGCCGAGCGCGGAGGCGACCGGGATGCCACCGAGCAGGTCGCCGAGCTTGCCGCCGGTGACCTCGCCGTAGACCTCGGCGGAGGAGCGGATCTCGGGCAGGATCTGCAGCGGCACGCCGATGGACTCGGCGATCTTCTCGTCCCACTGCATCGTGTGCAGATTCATGAGAAGGGTGCGGGAGGCGTTGGTGACGTCGGTGACGTGGTGGCCGCCGTTGACACCGCCGGTCAGGTTCCAGATGACCCAGGTGTCCATGGTGCCGAAGAGGATGTCGCCCGCCTCGGCGCGCTCACGCAGGCCCTCGACGTTGTCGAGCAGCCAGCGGGCCTTCGGGCCGGAGAAGTACGACGCGAGCGGCAGGCCGGTCTCGCGGCGGAAACGGTCCTGCCCGACGTTGCGGCCCAGCTCCCGGCAGAGGGCGTCGGTGCGGGTGTCCTGCCAGACAAGGGCGTTGTGGACGGGCTCACCGGTGTTCTTGTCCCACAGCACGGTGGTCTCGCGCTGGTTGGTGATACCGATGGCCTTGATGTCGTCACGGGTGATGCCGGCCTTCTGCATGGCCCCGGCGACGACTTCCTGGACGTTGGTCCAGATCTCGTTGGCGTTGTGCTCGACCCAGCCCGGCTTCGGGAAGATCTGCTCGTGCTCCTTCTGGTCGACGGAGACGATACGGCCGTCCCGGTCGAAGACGATGCAGCGCGAAGAGGTCGTGCCCTGGTCGATGGCGGCGATGAAGGGGCCTGCGGTGTGGGCGTCGGTCACTGTGTGCTCCTGAAAGATCCGTGGTGGTGGGGCTTTACGTACGGCGCGTGCTCGAAAGGTCGGTGCTTCTGGGCTTCTCGGCCTTATGAACCGGCTTCTTAAGCGAAGGCGACGTTGTAGATGCCTGCGGCGATGGCGGCGCCGATCAGCGGACCGACCACCGGGATCCAGGCGTAGCTCCAGTCGGAGCCGCCCTTGTTGGGCAGGGGCAGCAGGGCGTGCACGATGCGCGGACCGAGGTCACGGGCCGGGTTGATCGCGTAGCCGGTCGGGCCGCCGAGCGACAGACCGATGCCGACGACCACCAGCGAGGTGATCAGGGCACCGAGGGTGCCCAGGCCGTTGCCGTTGTCGTTCAGGCCCTGCGTGAGGACGGCGAGCACCAGCACGATGGTGCCGATGATCTCCGTGGCGAGGTTCTGCACCACGTTCCGGATCTCCGGACCGGTGGAGAAGACACCGAGGACCGGGCCTGCGCCCTTCTCCGCGGCCTCGACGGCCTTGGCCGCCGTGGCCTGCGCGCCCGGACCGCCGACGATCTCCTTGTCGGTGAGGTGGGCGTGGAACTGGCCGTAGTAGGCGATCCAGACCAGGGTCGCGCCGATCATGGCGCCGAGCAGCTGACCGCCCCAGTAGGCGGGCAGGTTGCTGAAGTCCTTGTCCTTGATCGCGAGCGCGAGCGTCACGGCCGGGTTCAGATGGGCGCCGGAGAGCGGCGCCGAGGTGTAAACGGCCGTCAGAACGGCGAAACCCCACCCGAAGGTGATGGCGAGCCAACCGGCGTTACGGGCCTTGGAGGCCTTCAGCGTGACCGCGGCACAGACGCCGCCGCCGAGCAGGATGAGTATGGCGGTACCGATGGTCTCGCCGATGAAGATGTCGGAGCTGGACACCCGCGACTCCTTTGTCCTTCGTCCAGGGTTAGCCGAACCCCGGGTCCCTCCGGGGGTCTGGCGCCCTCGGGGGTGAGAGCGAATCCGGCCTCTGGCGTTGCCACACTCTAGCGCGTATTGCCGGTAGGTGTTCGACAATGCCGACCGATGGACGGGAGTCTTGCTTCGGCGTTACGTATGCGTCAAGGGTTCTCTTGTCGAAAACAGGATCGTTATTGATCGGCGAGGCTTATCGATCTTGTGCGGGTCCGGTATGCGATTTGATCGTTTTCGTTCATTTCAGAGCATGGCGAAAGCCGGAACGCCGCCCGGCGTCCCGGTCATCCCCCAAAAAACGAGCGTTCGGCACTCGCGCGGCGCCCATGCGGCGCTCGCCCGGCGCTCAGAACCGGCTCGCGCCCAGGTCCCTGGAGACGGCGCGGGCACAGTCGCGCACCGCCGCGATCAGCTCGGGGCGCACCTCTCCGTCCCGGCACAGCCGCTCCACGGCGCCCGTGATCCCGACCGCCCCCACGGGCATGCGTCGCCGGTCGTGGATGGGCGCGGCGATGGACGCCACGCCCTCCCAGGTCTCCTCCACGTCCGACGCGTACCCACGCGCGCGCGTGACGTCGAGGAGGTTCTCGAAGTCGCCCAGGTCGCACACGGTGCGGTCCGTGAACGCCTTCCGGTCGCTGTCCAGGGCCTCGCTGTGCGCCACCGGGTCGTACGCCGACAGCACCTTGCCCAGTGCCGTGGAGTGCAGCGGCTGCATCGCCCCGATCTCCAGCACCTGCCGGCTGTCGTCGGGCCGGAACACGTGGTGCACGATCAGCACGCCCTGCTGGTGCAGGACGCCCAGGTACACGCTCTCCCCGCTGGACCGGGCCAGGTCGTCCGTCCACACCAGGGCCCGCGCGCGCAGCTCGTGCACGTCCAGGTAGGTGGTGCCCAGGCGCAGCAGCTCCGCGCCCAGCTGGTAGCGCCCGGAGGCGTCGTCCTGCTCCACGAACCCCTCCTGCTGGAGGGTGCGCAGGATGCCGTGGGCCGTGCCCTTGGCGAGGCCCAGCGACGAGGCGATGTCCGACAGGCCGAGCCGCCGCTCGCCGCCCGCGAGCAACCGCAGCATCGCCGCCGCCCGTTCGAGCGACTGGATGTTCCGTGCCATCGCCGTCCTGCCTCCGTCCCCTTCGACTGCCGACGGACGTTTTCGTCAGCGCCGTTCGGCAATGTCGAACACTATCGTTCCATGGCGACCTCCCGCTAATGGATCGGCCGACCCCTGTTCCCTCACGCGTGACCTGGGCGTGGCACACCGGCCCCCCGTCCGCATGCCACGCGTCCGCCTCGTGGACGCCGGTCCCCATCCAAGCCCACTCCCGGTTACTCTGACGCCGTGCGGCAGCCCGGCATGTTCCGGGAAGCCGCATAGCCGACAGCCGTCGCATCCCAGGGAGCCCTTCATGGCCGCGTTGCCACCGTCCCCTTCCGCCGCCGACAGCCGGACCCGTGCGTCCGCGCTCCGGGAGGCGCTCGCCACACGTGTGGTGGTCGCCGACGGAGCCATGGGCACCATGCTCCAGGCGCAGGAACCGACGCTCGAGGACTTCCAGCACCTTGAGGGCTGCAACGAGATCCTCAACCTCACCCGCCCCGACATCGTCCGCTCCGTCCATGAGGCGTACTTCGCCGTGGGCGTCGACTGCGTCGAGACCAACACCTTCGGGGCGAACCACTCCGCGCTCGGCGAGTACGAGATCTCCGAACGCGTGTACGAGCTGTCCGAGGCGGGCGCCCGGGTGGCCCGCGAGGTCGCCGACGAGTTCACCGCCAAGGACGGCCGCGACCGCTGGGTCCTCGGCTCCATCGGCCCCGGCACCAAGCTGCCCACCCTCGGCCACGCCCCCTACACCATCCTGCGCGACGCCTACCAGCAGAACGCCGAGGGTCTGGCCGCCGGCGGCGCCGACGCGCTCCTGGTGGAGACCACCCAGGACCTGCTCCAGACCAAGGCCGCCGTCCTCGGCTCCCGCCGCGCCCTCGACGCCCTCGGCCTGAACCTGCCGCTGATCGTCTCGGTGACCGTCGAGACCACCGGCACCATGCTCCTCGGCTCCGAGATCGGCGCGGCCCTCACCGCCCTGGAGCCGCTCGGCATCGACATGATCGGCCTGAACTGCGCCACCGGTCCGGCCGAGATGAGCGAACACCTGCGCTACCTGGCCCGCAACGCGCGCATCCCGCTGTCCTGCATGCCCAACGCGGGCCTGCCGGTCCTCGGCAAGGACGGCGCCCACTACCCGCTGACCGCGCCCGAGCTGGCCGACGCCCAGGAGACCTTCGTCCGCGAGTACGGCCTCTCGCTCGTCGGCGGCTGCTGCGGCACGACCCCCGAGCACCTGCGCCAGGTCGTCGAGCGCGTCCAGGGCCTCACCCCGCCCGCGCGCGACCCCCGCCCCGAGCCGGGCGCCGCCTCCCTCTACCAGTCGGTGCCGTTCCGGCAGGACACGTCGTACCTGGCCATCGGCGAGCGGACCAACGCCAACGGCTCCAAGAAGTTCCGCGAGGCCATGCTGGCGGCCCGCTGGGACGACTGCGTGGAGATGGCGCGCGACCAGATCCGCGAGGGCGCGCACTTGCTCGACCTGTGCGTGGACTACGTCGGCCGTGACGGCGTCGCCGACATGGCGGAGCTGGCGGGCCGGTTCGCCACCGCCTCCACGCTGCCGATCGTGCTGGACTCCACCGAGGTCGACGTCATCGAGGCGGGTCTGGAGAAGCTGGGCGGCCGTGCGGTCATCAACTCGGTGAACTACGAGGACGGTGACGGTCCGGAGTCCCGTTTCGCGAAGGTCACGAAGCTGGCCCGCGAGCACGGCGCCGCGCTGATCGCGCTGACCATCGACGAGGAGGGCCAGGCCCGCACCCCGGAGAAGAAGGTCGAGATCGCCGAGCGGCTGATCGACGACCTGAGCGGGAACTGGGGCATCCGTGAGGAGGACATCCTCGTCGACTGCCTCACCTTCACCATCTGCACGGGCCAGGAGGAGTCCCGCAAGGACGGCATCGCCACGATCGAGGCGATCCGCGAGCTGAAGCGGCGTCACCCGGCGGTGCAGACCACGCTGGGCCTGTCGAACATCTCCTTCGGCCTCAACCCGGCCGCCCGCATCCTGCTCAACTCCGTCTTCCTGGACGAGTGCGTGAAGGCGGGCCTGGACTCGGCCATCGTGCACGCCTCCAAGATCCTGCCGATCGCCCGCTTCGAGGAGGAGCAGGTCCGGACGGCGCTCGACCTGATCCACGACCGCCGGGCCGAGGGCTACGACCCCCTCCAGAAGCTCATGCAGCTCTTCGAGGGCGCCACCGCGAAGTCCCTCAGGGCCGGCAAGGCCGAGGAGCTGGCCGCGCTGCCGCTGGAGGAGCGCCTGAAGCGGCGCATCATCGACGGCGAGCGCAACGGCCTGGAGGCCGACCTGGACGAGGCCCTCCAGGACCGGCCCGCCCTCGACATCGTCAACGACACCCTGCTGGACGGCATGAAGGTCGTCGGCGAGCTGTTCGGCTCCGGCCAGATGCAGCTGCCGTTCGTCCTCCAGTCCGCCGAGGTCATGAAGGCGGCCGTCGCCCACCTCGAACCGCACATGGAGAAGTCGGACGCCGAGGGCAAGGGCACGATCGTGCTGGCCACGGTGCGCGGTGACGTGCACGACATCGGCAAGAACCTGGTCGACATCATCCTGTCCAACAACGGCTACAACGTCGTCAACCTGGGCATCAAGCAGCCGGTCTCGGCGATCCTGGAGGCGGCCGAGGAGCACCGCGCGGACGTCATCGGTATGTCCGGCCTGCTGGTCAAGTCCACGGTGATCATGAAGGAGAACCTGGAGGAGCTGAACCAGCGCGGCCTCGCCGCCCGCTTCCCGGTCATCCTGGGCGGGGCCGCCCTCACCCGCGCCTACGTCGAGCAGGACCTGCACGAGATCTACGAGGGCGAGGTCCGCTACGCCCGCGACGCCTTCGAGGGCCTGCGCCTGATGGACGCCCTCATCGGTGTCAAGCGGGGAGTGCCCGGCGCCAAGCTGCCCGAGCTCAAGCAGCGCCGGGTCCGCGCCACGCCCGCCGTCGAGGTCCAGGAGCGCCCGGAGGAGGGCAGCGTCCGCTCCGACGTCGCCACCGACAACCCCGTGCCCACCCCGCCCTTCTGGGACACCCGCGTCATCAAGGGCATCCAGCTCAAGGAGTACGCCTCCTGGCTGGACGAGGGCGCCCTGTTCAAGGGCCAGTGGGGCCTCAAGCAGGCCCGCACCGGTGAGGGGCCGACGTACGAGGAACTGGTCGAGACCGAGGGCCGGCCGCGGCTGCGCGGCCTGCTCGACCGGCTCCAGACCGACAACCTGCTGGAGGCGGCCGTCGTCTACGGCTACTTCCCCTGCGTGTCCAAGGACGACGACCTGATCATCCTGGACGAGGACGGCAACGAACGCACCCGCTTCACCTTCCCGCGCCAGCGGCGGGGCCGCCGGCTGTGCCTGGCGGACTTCTTCCGCCCGGAGGAGTCGGGCGAGACCGACGTCGTCGGCCTCCAGGTCGTCACCGTCGGCTCCCGCATCGGTGAGGAGACGGCCAAGCTGTTCGAGGCCAACTCCTACCGCGACTACCTCGAACTGCACGGCCTGTCCGTCCAGTTGGCCGAGGCCCTCGCCGAGTACTGGCACGCCCGGGTCCGCGCCGAGCTGGGCTTCGGCGGGGAGGACCCGAGCGCCATCGAGGACATGTTCGACCTGAAGTACCGGGGGGCCCGCTTCTCCCTCGGCTACGGCGCCTGCCCCGACCTCGCGGACCGCGCCAAGATCGCCGGACTCCTCAAGCCCGAGCGGATCGGCGTCCACCTGTCCGAGGAGTTCCAGCTGCACCCCGAGCAGTCCACGGACGCGATCGTGATCCACCACCCCGAGGCGAAGTACTTCAACGCCCGCTGACACCCCGGTGCCCCCCCGGCCGGCACCCCTTCGCCCAGGGCGTCGAGGGCGCACCGAAGGCCCTCCTGGCCTGCGGCGGGGGTTTTTCAGGGGTACCCCAGGGCTCCAGGGATAAACAAGGGCGTTTCGGCGTCCTGAGACGTACACTGGTCGGCCCATCGCAGGCCGGTTCCCGCTAGGGAGCCGGCCTGATCGTCCCTCAAGGAGGTGCGCCCGGATGACCAGCACGGTCCCCGCGCAAGGAACCCTTCCCCAGGCTGTCGGCACCGCTCGGGCAGCCGAGCCCCGTATCGCCGAGGACTCCGTCCTGGAGGCGGTGCTCCTCGACATGGACGGCACCCTGGTGGACACCGAGGGCTTCTGGTGGGACGTCGAGGTCGAGGTCTTCGCTGCCCTCGGCCACACCCTGGACGAGTCCTGGCGGCATGTCGTGGTCGGCGGTCCGATGACCCGCAGTGCCGGCTTCCTCATCGAGGCCACCGGCGCCGACATCACGCTCGACGACCTCACCGTGCTGCTCAACGAGGGCTTCGAGGACCGTATCGGCCGCGCCCTGCCGCTGATGCCGGGCGCCGCCCGGCTGCTCGCCGAACTCCGCGAGCACGCCGTCCCGACCGCACTGGTCTCCGCCTCCCACCGGCGCATCATCGACCGCGTGCTCACCGTGCTGGGCCCGCACCACTTCGACCTGTCCATCGCCGGCGACGAGGTCTCGCGCACCAAGCCCTACCCCGACCCGTATCTGCTCGCCGCCGCCGGACTCGGCGTGAACCCGGTCCGCTGCGCCGTGGTCGAGGACACCCTCACCGGCGTCACCGCCGCCGAGGCCGCGGGCTGCCGCGTGGTCGCCGTACCCTCCGTCGCCCCCATCGCCCCGGCCGAGCGGCGCACCGTCGTCACCTCACTCGAAGAGGTCGACCTGCCATTTCTGCGCGGCCTGATGACGAAAATGCGCTAGCTGGACAGAATTCCGGAGAAGTACACCCACGGGAATTACAAGCAGGGCGACCGGCCGAATTCCGGTAACCGCCGCGCCAGTTGAAAGGTGTGACGTTCACCACTCCGGGCGGTCTCGACAACGTTGCCCAAGTGTGCTGACCCGCCCCGCTCCAGGGGAAGGGGCGTGCCCTTGTGTCCCGATTGGTGGAAGGCTGCACGAATCCTGCCGCTGTCGGGTGTTCGGTCTGTCCACAGCCGGTTTCACTGCGTGAGGGGGGCTCAACTCACACGACTGTGAACCGCCGTGCGGGCGCGGACTAATCTCATCGCGAGAACATCGCAGCAACCCCCCGTGATCCGCCGCACCACCCCTGCATGCCGGGTACACGGACCCGAACAGCTCTGGAGAAACTCCCGCATGAACCGCAAGACTTTGGTGCTGCCGGCGGTGGCCGGCCTGCTCACGCCGGTTCTCGCCGCGTGCGGCGGATCCGGCAGCGGGAGCAAGAGCGGCGACGCCATCGTCGTAGGTACCACGGACCGGTTCACCGTCACCCACGACGCCCCGGCACCCCTCGACCCCGCCTACGCATACGACGTCAACACCTGGAACATCCTGCGCCAGACGGTGCAGACCCTGATGGCCCAGCCCAAGGGCGAGGGCGACCCCGTGCCGGACGCCGCCGAGAGCTGCGCCTTCACCGACAGCGGCAGCGAGCGCTACGCCTGCAAGCTGCGCGACGGCCTGAAGTTCGCCAACGGCGACAAGGTCACCGCCGACACGGTCAAGTACTCCATCGAGCGTGCCCTGCACCTCAAGGCCGACAGCGGCGTCTCCGCCCTGCTGAACACCATCGACACGATCGAGACCCAGGGCGACCGCGAGGTCATCTTCCACCTGAAGACGGCCGACGCCACCTTCCCGTACAAGCTGTCCACGCCGGTCGCCGGCATCGTCGACCCCAAGAACTACGCCCAGGACAAGCTGCGCGACGGCTTCGAGGCCGACGGCTCCGGCCCCTACACCTTCCAGGCCGACGTCAAGGACAACGCGATCGTCAGCGCCACCTTCACCAGGAACCCGGACTACAAGGGCGCCGTGGAGATCAACAACGACAAGGTCGTGATGCGCTCCTACGCCGACGCGGACGCCATGGGCGACGCGATCGACAAGGGCGACATCGACGTCATGTCCCGCACCATGTCCCCGGCGCAGATCCAGAAGCTGGACGCGGGCACCGACGACAAGGTCGACCTGGTCGGCATGTCCGGCCTGGAAATCCGCTACCTGGCCTTCAACACCAACGCGCCCACGGTCAAGACCAAGGCCGTCCGCCAGGCCATGGCCCAGATCGTCAACCGCGGCGAACTCGTCTCCAAGGTCTACGGCACCCAGGCCGAGCCCCTGTACTCGTTGGTCCCCGCCACGGTCATCGGCCACTCCAACTCGTTCTTCAACAAGTACGGCAACCCCAGCGCCGCCAAGGCCAAGGACCTGCTGACCAGGGCCGGCATCACCACCCCGGTGAAGCTGACCCTGCACTACACCACCGACCACTACGGCTCGGCCACCAAGCAGGAGTTCGAGGTCCTGCAGAAGCAGCTCAACGACAGCGGTCTGTTCGACGCGAGCATCCAGGGCCACCCCTGGGAGACCTTCCGGCCCGCCGAGCAGAAGGGCCAGTACGACGTCTACGGCATGGGCTGGTTCCCCGACTTCCCGGACGCCGACAACTTCCTGGCGCCCTTCCTCGACAAGGACAACTTCCTCGGCTCGCCGTACTCCAACACCACGATCCAGCGGACGCTGATCCCGGAGTCCCGTCGCGACGCCGACCGGCTCAGCGCCAGCAAGAGCCTGACCCAGATTCAGGACACCGTCGCCGACGACGTCCCCGTGCTGCCCCTGTGGCAGGGCAAGCAGTACGTCGCCGCACGGGGCGATGTGACGGGCGTCGCCTACGCGCTCAACTCCTCCTCGACGCTCCAGCTGTGGGAGCTCGGCCGCGGTGTGAGCGGCTGACGGCTCTCCCCCTCGGGGCCAGGACGGCGGCCCCGGACCTGACGAACCGACGACAAGGCACATGCAGTGAACATGCGCAACCAGTGGCCGGTCCTGCCCATCGTGGCAGGGCTGGCCTCCGGCCTGTTGACCGGCTGCGGCTCGGAGACCGGTGGCTCCGGGGGCACCGGCTCCACCGTGGTGATGGGGATGTCCGACGACGTCCTCGCCACGGACCCGGCCTCCGGCTACGACCCCGGCTCCTGGCTGTTGTTCAACAACGTCTTCCAGTCCCTGCTCAGTTTCCCCAAGGGAGCCACGGAACCCCAGCCCGAGGCGGCGAAGGACTGTGCCTTCACCGACTCCCAGGCCACGGTCTACAAGTGCGAGCTCAAGGACGACCTGAAGTTCAGCAACGGTGACGACCTCACCTCCGAGGACGTGAAGTTCTCCTTCGACCGCATGCTGAAGATCAACGACTCCGCGGGCCCCGCCATCATGTTCCCGCTGCTCGACAAGGTCGAGACGCCGGACGCGAAGACCGTCGTCTTCAAGATGAAGGCCCCCGACGCCACCTTCCCCAGCAAGATCGCCTCCGGTGCCGGCTCCATCGTCGACCACCGGCAGTACGACGCGAACGGGCTGCGCAGCGACGGCAAGGCGGTCGGCTCCGGCCCCTACAAGCTGGACTCCTTCGACAAGGACAAGGCCGTCTTCTCCGTCAACGGGAACTACAAGGGCACCGCCGACACCAAGAACTCCGGCGTCACCATGAAGTTCTTCCACGACGACCGCAGCGGCCTGAAGAAGGCCCTCCTCGACGGCGACATCGACATCGCCTACCGAGGCCTGACCGCCTCCGACATCGCCGACATCGAGAACCAGGACGGCAGCAAGGGCGCCGAGGTCGTCGAGGGCACCAGCGCCGAGGTCCAGCACCTGGTCTTCAACATGAAGGACCCGGTCGCCGGCAAGCTCGGCGTGCGCAAGGCCATGGCCTACCTCATCGACCGCGACGCCCTGATCAAGAACGTCTACCAGGGCACCGCCACCCCGCTGTACTCGATCATCCCGGCGGGCATCGCCGGCCACAACACGGCCTTCTTCGACACCTACGGCGCCCGCCCCTCCCGGGACAAGGCCGCCACCGCGCTGCGGGCCGACGGCATCACCGGCAAGGTGAAGCTCACCCTGTGGTCCACGCCCTCCCGCTACGGCCCCGCCACCGACGAGGAGCTGAAGGCCATCGCCGGCCAGCTCAACGCCAGCGGGCTGTTCGAGGCCGACGTCAAGTCCGTCTCCTTCGACCAGTACGAGAAGGACATCGCCGCCGGCAAGTACGGCGTCTACGTGAAGGGCTGGGTGCCCGACTACCCGGACGCCGACAACTTCACCGCGCCCTTCTTCGGCAAGGGCAACGTGCTGGACAACAACTACACCAACCGCACCATCACCGGCGCCCTCATCCCGCACACGGCCGCACAGAGCGACCGCGGCGCGACCGACCAGGACTTCAGCCGGCTTCAGGACATCGTCGCCGACGAACTGCCCGTCCTGCCGGTCTGGCAGGCCAAGCAGTACGCGGTCGTCCGCGACGGCGTCTACGGCCTGGAGTACTGCCTGGACGCCTCGACGGTGTTCCGGTTCTGGGAACTCAGCAAGGGCTGACGCCGCATGCGCCGAGGGCGCCCTTCCCACCTGGGAGGGGCGCCCTCGTGCGTCCGTGCCGTCTACTGGGCGCCGGGACGCACCAGCCCGCTCTCGTACGCGTACACAGCGGCCTGCACCCGGTCCCTGAGGCCCAGTTTCGTCAGCACATGCCCGACGTGCGTCTTGACGGTGGTCTCGCTGACGAACAGGTCCGCCGCGATCTCCGCGTTCGACAGACCGCGCGCCACCAGCTTCAGCACCTCCACCTCGCGGTCGGTGAGCGTGTGCAGGGTGTCCGGCACCGGCTCCTCGCCCGAGGGCAGATGCGTCGCGTACTTGTCCAGCAGCCGGCGCGTGATGCTCGGCGCCAGCATCGCCTCGCCCGCCGCCACGACCCGGATCGCCTGCACCAGCTCGTCGGCGGGCGCGTCCTTCAGCAGGAAGCCGCTCGCCCCCGCGCGCAGCGCCTCCACCACGTACTCGTCCAGGTCGAACGTGGTCAGCACCAGCACCTTCGCCGGACCGTCCCGGCCGGGCCCGGTGATCTGCCGGGTGGCCTCCACCCCGTCCATCCGGGGCATACGGATGTCCATCAGCACGACATCCGGCTGCAGGGCCCGCACCTGGTCGAGAGCCTGCAGGCCGTCACCGGCCTCGCCCACGACCGCGAGATCCTGCTCGGCCTCCAGGATCATCCGGAACCCGGTACGCAGCAGGGGCTGGTCGTCGACCAGTAGGACGCGGATGGCCACGTGACACTCCTTCGCTAGTCCGGCCCCATTCTGCCCTGCGACAGTTCACCCGACTCGGCCGCCCTCACCGCCAAGGGGTACGGCGGGGGAGTGCCGCCGAACTCCGGGCAGTGCGCCTGGTGGTCGCACCAGCCGCACAGCTTCGTCGGCCGGGGCCGCCACTGACCGCTCTCCGTCGCCTGCCGGATCGCCTCCCACAGCGCGAGCAGCTTGCGCTCCACCCGCTCCAGGTCCGCGAGGACCGGGTCGTACGTCAGCACGTCCCCGCTGCCCAGATACACCAGCTGGAGCCGGCGCGGGATCACCCGCTTCAGCCGCCACACCACCAGGGCGTAGAACTTCATCTGGAACAGCGCGCCCTCCGCGTACTCCGGGCGCGGCGCCTTCCCCGTCTTGTAGTCGACGATCCGCACCTCACCGGTGGGCGCCACGTCGACCCGGTCGATGATGCCGCGCAGCCGCAGCCCCGACGCCAGCTCGGCCTCCACGAACAGCTCACGCTCGGCCGGCTCCAGGCGCGTCGGATCCTCCAGCGTGAACCAGCGCTCCACCAGCCGCTCGGCCTCACCGAGCCACCGCGCCAGCCGCTCGCCCTCCGGATCGTCGGCGAACAGCTCCGCGACCTCCGGCTTGTTCTCCCTGAGCCGGTCCCACTGCCCCGGGATCAGCGCCTTGGCCCGCGGCGCCGTGCGCTCCCCGGCCGGCGCGTCGAACAGCCGCTCCAGCACCGCGTGCACCAGCGTGCCGCGCGTCGCCGCCTCGCTCGGCTTCTCCGGCAGCCGGTCGATCACCCGGAACCGGTACAGCAACGGGCACTGCATGAAGTCACTGGCGCGCGACGGCGACAGCGACGTGGGCGCGACCGGCACGCGCTCCGTGCCGCCGGTCGTGCCGCGGTCGGCCCCGCCGTCCTCGATGCTGCTCTCCATGACCACAGACCATACGGCCCACCACTGACAGTGACCCAACCACGGGCCGTGGAGGCCGTGTGACCACGCGCCGAACACAAGGGGTGCCGGGGCGAAACGTGCCACCACGGCCGCATACCATCGACCCGAGACCCTTCCGCCCCGGCAGGCGTGGAAGACGCTTCGAACGAGGGGACACCGTGGACGTGAGCGGCGGGAGCGGACAGTCGCGGCCCGGCAAGAACGAGCCGGACGAGCACACCGCAGGTCCTGCGGCCCCGGCGACCGGATCCCCCGACCCCGGATCCACCGACCACCCCGGGCCGGAGCGCGACGACGCCCCCGACGGCCCGCAGGCCGACGCGGACGGCGCGGACGACACCGGCACCGATGCCGAAGCCGGCGCCGGCACCCGGACCGGCGGGCCCGAGCCCATCGAGCACCACCGCACCCTCGCCCACTCCGGCATCGCCAAGGGCGAACCGCCGCAGCGGCGCCCCAAGGAGCCCGGCGGCGGCATCCTCATGGGCCGCCCCTTCGGCGTCCCCGTCTACGTCGCCCCGAGCTGGTTCCTCGTCGCCGCCCTGATCACCTGGGTCTTCGGCGGCCAGCTCGACCGCGTCCTGCCCGAGCTCGGCGCCGCCCGCTACCTCGTCTCCCTCTTCTTCGCGGTCGCCTTCTACGCCTCCGTCCTCGTCCACGAACTCGCCCACACGGTCGCCGCGATCCGCTTCAAGCTCCCGGTCCGCCGCATCCAGCTCCAGTTCTTCGGCGGAGTCTCCGAGATCGAGAAGGAAGCCGAGACCCCCGGCCGCGAATTCGTCCTGGCCTTCGTCGGACCCCTGCTCTCCCTCGTCCTCGCCGGACTGTTCTACCTCGCGATGCAGCCCGTCGAGCCCGGCACCGTACCCGGCGTCCTGCTGGCCGGCCTCATGGTCTCCAACCTCATCGTGGCGATCTTCAACCTGCTGCCCGGACTGCCCCTCGACGGCGGCCGGATGCTCCGCGCCGTCGTCTGGAAG
Source organism: Streptomyces sp. NPDC002671 (assembly GCF_053592475.1). Taxonomy (NCBI): domain Bacteria; kingdom Bacillati; phylum Actinomycetota; class Actinomycetes; order Kitasatosporales; family Streptomycetaceae; genus Streptomyces; species Streptomyces sp. NPDC002671. The sequence continues at coordinate 288,026 of NZ_JBSFVU010000002.1, read as the reverse complement.
ATCACCGGCAGGCCCATGACCGGCACCGTCGCCGCCGCCTGGGTCGGCCGCGCCCTCGCCATCTCCGTCCTCATCGGCCTGCCCCTGCTCAACCAGTCCGGCACCCTCGGCGGCGGCAGCGAGACCAGCGGCGGCATGGACACCGTCACCGACGCCCTGCTCGCCGCCATCCTCGCCGCGATCATCTGGACCGGCGCCGGCAACAGCCTGCGCATGGCCCGGCTGCGCGAACACCTCCCCGAACTGCGCGCCCGCACCCTCACCCGGCGCGCCGTACCCGTCCAGACCGACACCCCCCTCTCCGAAGCCCTGCGCCGCGCCAACACCGCCGGCGCCCGCGCCCTCGTCGTCGTCGACGCCGACGGCAACCCCCTCTCCCTCGTCCGCGAGGCCGCCATCGTCGGCGTACCCGAACACCGCCGCCCCTGGGTCGCCGTCGGCGGCCTCGCCCAGGACCTCACCGACGGCATGCGTGTCTCCGCCGAACTGGCCGGAGAGGACCTCCTCGACACCCTGCGCGCCACCCCCGCCACCGAGTACCTGGTCGTCGAGGAGACGGGCGAGATCTACGGCGTGCTGTCGGCGGCGGACGTGGAGCGGGCCTTCGTCAAGGCGATGGCCCGCCCCAGCTGACCCCGCCCGCACCCGCTCACCTGTGGTCGGCGGCCCCCTCGGGTGCCGGTAGGCTGGTCACATGTCCGAACCGACCGGTGCCGCCCGCAGGCGCGGGCCCTTCAAGGTCGGGGACCAGGTACAGCTGACCGACCCCAAGGGCCGCCACTACACGTTCACGCTCGAGGCCGGGAAGAACTTCCACACCCACAAGGGTTCCTTCCCGCACGACGAACTGATCGGCGCTCCCGAGGGCAGCGTTGTCCGCACCACCGGCAACGTGGCCTACCTCGCGCTGCGCCCCCTGCTCCCCGACTACGTCCTGTCCATGCCCCGCGGGGCAGCCGTCGTCTACCCCAAGGACGCGGGGCAGATCCTCGCCTTCGCCGACATCTTCCCCGGCGCCCGCGTAGTCGAGGCCGGCGTCGGCTCCGGCTCGCTCAGCAGCTTCCTGCTGCGCGCCATCGGCGACCAGGGCATGCTGCACTCCTACGAGCGCCGCGAGGACTTCGCCGAGATCGCCCAGCAGAACGTCGAGCGCTACTTCGGCGGCCCGCACCCCGCCTGGCAGCTCACCGTCGGCGACCTCCAGGACAACCTGTCCGACACCGACGTCGACCGCGTCATCCTCGACATGCTCGCCCCCTGGGAGTGCCTGGACGCCGTCTCCAAGGCGCTCGTTCCCGGCGGCATCCTGTGCTGCTACGTGGCCACCACCACCCAGCTCGCCCGGACCGTCGAGTCCATCCGGGAGATCGGCTGCTTCAACGAGCCGACCGCCTGGGAGACCATGATCCGCAACTGGCACATCGAGGGCCTGGCCGTCCGCCCGGACCACCGGATGATCGGCCACACCGGCTTCCTGCTCACCGCCCGTCGCCTCGCCGACGGCGTCGAGCCGCCCATGCGCCGCCGCCGCCCCGCCAAGGGCGCCTACGGCGAGGACTACGCCGGACCCAACGCCGACGGCGGCGCCGGCCGCTGACCGGTCCCGCACCAGCACAACGCAAGGGCGCCGTGCCGAAGTTCCCGAACCGAACCGGGAACCCGGCCACGGCGCCTTTGCGTTGACCGGGCACCAGGGCCCCCAAGGCCCCCTCGCCCCCGCGGCTCACCCCGCGCGGGCTGCCCGCCTGCGGCAATCCCCGACCCCGCCGTTCCCCCGCACCGTGACGTGTGGCACCATGCTGGCCACCCCACCGGCACAGCCCTCACAGGAGACACTCCTAGTGCAGTCATCCGCCGTTCCGGAGCTAGCTCACACCCACACCCGGCCCATCCACTGGGTCGCCACCGCCACAGCCGTCGCCGGCGTGGTCGCCCTCTCCGCCCTCGTACAGCCCGGCTCGGCCACCGCAGCCCAGCCCACCCCCGGGACCGAGACCGGATCCGCCCCCGCGGCCGTCGCCCCGCCCAGCACCAGGGGCGTCGCCTTCCCGCTGAACTGCGGACCGGTCAAGGCGATCGTCGTGAAGAAGGCCACCGGAGACCTCGACGGTGACGGCCGACCGGAAACCGTCGCCGTCGTGCACTGCAACGCCCCCATGGGCACCCCGCCCGACGGCGTCTACGTCCTCACCCGGGGCGCCGACGACGGCAAGGCCCGCGTCGTCGCCACCCTCGTCGACCCCAAGGACCGGCTCACCGTCACCGACTTCGCCCTGCGCGAGCGCACGGTCTCGGCCACCCTGCTCGGCTACTCCTCGGACGACGTGCCCAGTTGCTGCCCCGACGTGAAGACCGCGACGGCATGGAAGTGGAACGGCAGCGCCTTCATCCGCTCCACACCCGCCGCGGCCCACAGCGTCTGACCCACCGGATCCGGACGGACCCGGCCGGAGCTCACTCCGCGCCGGGTCCGTACACCTCGACCCCGTCCGCGACCCGGCGCACGTGAATGCACTCGCCGGGACACTCCTTCGCCGAGTCCACGACATCCGCCAGCAGCGGCAGCGGCACCGGCGTCGTCGCCCCCACGGACTGCAGCAGCTCGTCGTCCACGCCCTTCACATACGCCAGCCCGTCGATGTCCAGCTCGAACACCTCGGGCGCGTACTGGACGCAGATCCCGTCGCCGGTACACAGGTCCTGGTCGATCCAGACCTCCAGCGCCTCGCCGCCCAGGGCCTCCTGCTGCACGGTCATCTCTCCTGCCGTAGGTTCGCCGGACGGCCCCGGCGCGATGGCCGGCCAGGTCCGCACCAGCGGCTGTTGAACACCTCGACCCTACCTCCGCCGCTCTCCCCGCCCTTCCCCGCCTTTCTCTGCCCTCTCCTCTGCCTTTCCTGGTCGTGATCGACCGCATCCGGCCACCCGGACCGGCCGCCGCCGGGTTTCCGCCCACCCCCGCCCGGGTACGACCGCCCGACCGGAAAGGCACACCAGCGCCCGCCCGGCAGGGCAACCGACGCCCGACCAGGAGGGGACACCGGACGCCGGGACGGCCACTTCACGCCGCACCCGCCGTCACATCGACCGCCCGAACCGTCGCTCTGCGTGATGACCGCGCGAGCGCCCACCGGGCTGCCCCGGCACGGGCGCACCGGCCCGCAACGGACAACTCCGGCCAGTCCGGAAGGGTTTTGACCACCCCCGACATGGAACAACCCGCTTCTGAATCACGTTGAGTGGGTATCCCCTCCGTGCGAGAGGGAGCGCACCGGGTGACCGACGACACACCTTGACAGTCCATGTGATCTAGGGGTTTCAATCGACACCCACCCAGGTAGGGTCTGGAAGCGTCCAGCTCCCCTTGGAGGAGGTGAGGACCGTGGCAGCCCACGACGACGACATGAACCGCGGCATCCGCCCGGGACGAGGGTCCGAAGACCCGGCCGGGCAGATCGCCTACCTTGAGCAGGAGATCGCCGTCCTGCGACGTAAGCTCGCCGACTCTCCGCGACACACGAGGATTCTCGAAGAGCGGATCGTCGAGCTGCAGACCAACCTGGCCGGCGTCTCCGCCCAGAACGAACGACTGGCCAACACGCTCCGCGAGGCCCGCGACCAGATCGTGGCCCTCAAAGAGGAAGTCGACCGCCTCGCCCAGCCGCCGGCCGGCTTCGGAGTCTTCCTGCAGGCCAGCGAGGACGGCACCGCCGACATCTTCACAGGAGGCCGCAAACTCCGCGTGAACGTCAGCCCGAGTGTCGACCTCGACGACCTCAGGCGCGGCCAGGAGGTCATGCTCAACGAAGCCCTCAACGTGGTCGAAGCCATGGAGTACGAGCGCGTCGGGGACATCGTCACCCTCAAGGAGATCCTCGAGGACGGCGAACGCGCCCTGGTGCTCGGGCACACCGACGAGGAACGGGTGGTACGGCTCGCCGAGCCGCTGCTGGACGTCACCATCCGCCCCGGCGACGCCCTCCTGCTCGAACCCCGCTCCGGCTACGTCTACGAGGTCGTGCCCAAGAGCGAGGTCGAAGAACTCGTCCTCGAGGAAGTCCCCGACATCGGCTACGAGGCCATCGGCGGCCTCGGCAACCAGATCGAGGCCATCCGCGACGCGGTCGAACTGCCCTACCTCTACCCCGACCTCTTCAAGGAACACGAGCTGCGCCCGCCCAAGGGAGTCCTCCTCTACGGACCCCCCGGCTGCGGCAAGACGCTCATCGCCAAGGCCGTCGCCAACTCGCTGGCCAAGAAGGTCGCCGAAGTCACCGGCCAGGCCTCCGGCAAGAGCTTCTTCCTCAACATCAAGGGCCCCGAGCTGCTCAACAAGTACGTCGGCGAGACCGAGCGGCAGATCCGCCTCGTCTTCCAGCGTGCACGCGAGAAGGCCAGCGAGGGCACGCCCGTCATCGTCTTCTTCGACGAGATGGAATCCCTCTTCCGCACCCGCGGCTCCGGCGTCAGCTCGGACGTGGAGAACACCATCGTCCCCCAGCTGCTCGCCGAGATCGACGGCGTGGAGGGCCTGCAGAACGTGGTCGTCATCGGCGCCTCCAACCGCGAGGACATGATCGACCCCGCCATCCTGCGCCCCGGCCGCCTCGACGTGAAGATCAAGATCGAGCGGCCCGACGCCGAAGCAGCCAAGGACATCTTCGGCAAGTACCTCACCGAGCGCCTCCCGCTCCACACGGACGACCTCGGTGAACACGGCGGCGACAAGGCCACCACCGTCCAGAGCATGATCCAGACGGCGGTCGAGCACATGTACGCGGAAACCGAGGAGAACCGCTTCCTGGAAGTCACCTACGCCAACGGCGACAAGGAAGTCCTCTACTTCAAGGACTTCAACTCCGGCGCCATGATCGAAAACATCGTGGGCCGCGCCAAGAAGATGGCGATCAAGGACTTCCTGGAGAAGAACCAGAAGGGCCTCCGCGTCTCCCACCTCCTCCAGGCCTGCGTGGACGAGTTCAAGGAGAACGAGGACCTCCCCAACACCACCAACCCGGACGACTGGGCCCGCATCTCCGGAAAGAAGGGCGAACGGATCGTCTACATCCGTACCCTCATCACCGGAAAGCAGGGCGCCGACACCGGACGCTCCATCGACACAGTGGCGAATACCGGTCAGTACCTGTAACGGCGGGGCGGCTGCGGGTGCCCACACCGGGTACCCGCAGCCGCTGCTTTTCCGCCCACGACCGGAGCAGTCAATGACGCAAATGATCTCCCCACCAGCGCAAAGGCGCTCTAGGCTCTTTCCTACCGCCGAAACGCGCAGTGCGGGGACGGGCACCGCACACGCACCGGAGCGCCAGCGGTACGTCAGCGGCACCCACGACCGAGGGCGCCGCCGGGCAAGGAGGGCCGCATGACCGTACGGCGAGTAATGGGCATCGAGACGGAGTACGGCATCTCCGTCCCCGGCCACCCCAACGCCAATGCCATGCTCACCTCGTCCCAGATCGTCAACGCCTACGCGGCGGCGATGCACCGGGCCCGCCGGGCCCGCTGGGACTTCGAGGAGGAGAACCCGCTGCGGGACGCGCGAGGCTTCGACCTCGCCCGCGAGGCCGCCGACGCCAGCCAGCTCACCGACGAGGACATCGGCCTCGCCAACGTGATCCTCACCAATGGAGCACGCCTCTACGTCGACCACGCCCACCCCGAATACAGCGCCCCGGAGGTCACCAACCCCCGCGACGCCGTCCTCTGGGACAAGGCCGGCGAGCGGATCATGGCCGAGGCCGCGGAACGGGCCGCCCAGCTGCCCGGCGCCCAGCCCATCCACCTCTACAAGAACAACACCGACAACAAGGGCGCCTCCTACGGCACGCACGAGAACTACCTGATGAAGCGGGAAACCCCCTTCTCCGACATCGTGCGCCACCTCACCCCCTTCTTCGTCTCCCGCCAGGTCTTCGCCGGCGCCGGCCGCGTCGGCATCGGCCAGGACGGACACGAACACGGCTTCCAGCTCAGCCAGCGCGCCGACTACTTCGAGGTCGAGGTCGGCCTGGAGACGACACTCAAGCGGCCCATCATCAACACCCGCGACGAGCCCCACGCCGACGCCGAGAAATACCGCCGCCTGCACGTGATCATCGGCGACGCGAACCTCTCCGAGATCTCGACGTACCTCAAGCTGGGCACGACGGCCCTCGTCCTCTCCATGATCGAGGACGGCTTCATCGCGGTGGACCTCGCCGTGGACCAGCCCGTACGCACCCTCCACCAGGTCTCCCACGACCCGACCCTGAAGCGCCTCATCACCCTCCGCAGCGGCCGGACACTCACCGCCGTACAACTCCAGATGGAGTACTTCGAACTGTCCCGCAAGTACGTCGAGGAACGCTTCGGGGCCGACGCCGACGAACAGACCAAGGATGTCCTCGCCCGCTGGGAAGACACTCTGAACCGGCTCGAGAACAACCCGATGAGCCTCGCCGGCGAACTGGACTGGGTCGCCAAGCGCGAACTCATGGAGGGCTACCGCCGCCGCGACGGCCTCGACTGGGACGCCGCCCGGCTGCACCTGGTCGACCTCCAGTACGCCGACGTACGCGCCGAGAAGGGCCTCTACAACCGCCTGGTGGCCCGTGGACGCATCAAGCGGCTGCTGGACGAGACCGAGGTCGACAGGGCCCGCACGAAGCCGCCGGAGGACACACGCGCGTACTTCCGCGGACGCTGCCTGGAGCAGTACGCGGACGACGTGGCGGCGGCATCGTGGGACTCGGTGATCTTCGACCTCCCAGGCCGGGACTCCCTCCAGCGCGTTCCAACCCTCGAACCACTACGCGGAACGCGAAATCACGTCAAGGAGCTGCTGGACCGCTGCCGCACCGCGGAAGACCTGGTCAGGGTCCTGTCCGGCGGCTGAGCGCGCTCAGCGGGCACGCGTACCACCCCCGGCGGACAGGGTGGAAATCCCACCGCCCGGGAATCATCGAGGTGGCCCCCGTACGTTGGAGAAACTGCGGGGCCGATGTCGGACCCGGCTTGTAGGGTCTGATCATCACCGATCGGCAGGCGAACTGAGCGGGGTGAGGGTTATGGCGACCAAGGACACCGGCGGCGGCCAGCAGAAGGCTACGCGCTCCACCGAAGAGGTCGAGGAGCAGGCGCAGGACGCGCAGGCTGCGGAGGACCTCAAGGAGCGGCACGAGAAGCTGAGCGATGACGTGGACTCCGTCCTCGATGAAATCGATGACGTACTCGAGGAGAACGCCGAGGATTTCGTTCGGTCCTTCGTGCAAAAAGGTGGAGAGTGAAGGCGACTTGACTGCTTTAGCTTCGAAATGAAGTCTGCGGGGGAGCTGGGTGGCTGAGGAACCGAACGCGAAGGAATGCAGGAAATGCGGGCAGGATCTGCCTCTTGCGGCCTTTGCCGGGGACAGGAATCGGCGTGACGGCCTCCAGGTGCATTGCCGGGAGTGCGTGGCGGAGTACAGCGCCGCGCACTACCGGCGCCGCCGGGAGGCCATGGGTAAGTCTGTCCAGGAGAAGGTGGATGTCCCGGCCGGGCACAAGCTCTGTCGGATGTGCGGCGAGGTCAAGCCTCACAGCGAGTGGCATCGCAACGCGACCGCTTCGGACGGTCTATCGACGCGCTGCAAGGCCTGCCGGGCCGAGCGTGGGCGGCAGGACCATCTGAAGCGCCAGTACGGCATCACCGAAGCCGAGCGCGACGAGTTGATCGCCTCTCAAGGAGGCGTCTGCTGTATATGTCTGACGGCTCCGCCCGCACATGTGGATCACTGCCATGAGACGGGTAGGGTCCGTGGCGTACTGTGCTTCAGCTGCAACGCTGCACTGGGGCAGTTCAAAGATCAGCCCGAGGTGATAACGCGGGCTGCTGCATACGTGGAAGGAAACGCGTGGAAGCCAACACTCGTAGCACCGGGCGTCTACCAGCTGCCTTCCTGACGCCTGGGTCCTCCTCTTTCATGGACTTTCTCTCCGAGCACCAGCCCGAGCTGCTGCCCGGCAAGCGGCAGCTGCCCGTGCAGGGTGTGATCGAGGCGCCGCACGGCACGACCATCGTGGCGGCCACCTTCCCCGGGGGTGTCGTGCTGGCCGGTGACCGGCGGGCGACCATGGGGAACGTCATCGCCCAGCGGGACATCGAGAAGGTGTTCCCGGCGGACGAGTACTCGGCCGTGGGTATCGCCGGCACCGCCGGTCTCGCCGTGGAGATGGTGAAGCTCTTCCAGCTGGAGCTGGAGCACTTCGAGAAGGTCGAGGGTGCTCAGCTGTCGCTGGAGGGCAAGGCGAACCGGCTGTCGACCATGATTCGTTCCAATCTCGGGATGGCGATGCAGGGGCTGGCCGTGGTGCCGCTGTTCGCCGGGTACGACCTGGACCGGGAGAGGGGCCGCATCTTCTCCTACGACGTGACGGGCGGCCGTTCCGAGGAGCACAACTTCGCGGCGACCGGCTCGGGCTCGATCTTCGCGCGTGGTGCGATGAAGAAGCTGTTCCGTGACGATCTGACCGAGGAGCAGGCCATGACGCTGGTGGTCCAGGCTCTCTACGACGCGGCTGACGACGACTCGGCGACCGGTGGTCCCGATGTCGCCCGCCGGATCTACCCGATCATCACCGTGATCACCGACGACGGTTTCCGCAAGCTGACGGAGGGGGAGTCCTCCGAGCTCTCCCGTGCGGTGCTCCAGGGGCGTCTGGAGGAGCCGGACGGCCCGAAGGCCGCCCTGCTCTGAGCGCGGGCCCGGTTCTTGAAGGTGATCCAGTGACCATGACAGAAAGGGACGGATAACCGGTGTCGACGCCGTTCTATGTCTCACCCCAGCAGGCCATGGCCGACCGGGCGGAGTACGCCCGGAAGGGCATCGCCCGTGGCCGCAGCCTGGTCGTGCTGCAGTATGCCGACGGCATTGTGTTCGTCGGTGAGAACCCGTCCCGTGCGCTGCACAAGTTCAGCGAGATCTACGACCGGATCGGTTTCGCGGCGGCCGGTAAGTACAACGAGTACGAGAATCTGCGGATCGGCGGCGTGCGGTACGCCGATCTTCGTGGGTACACGTACGACCGTGACGATGTGACCGCGCGTGGTCTGGCGAACGTGTATGCGCAGACGCTGGGCACGATCTTCTCGTCGGCGGCGGAGAAGCCGTACGAGGTGGAGCTGGTGGTCGCCGAGGTGGGAGAGACCCCGGAGGGTGACCAGATCTATCGGCTGCCGCATGACGGTTCGATCGTGGACGAGCACGGTTCCGTGGCGGTCGGCGGCAACGCCGAGCTGATCAGCAACTATCTGGACCAGCGTCATCAGGACGGCATGAGTCTGGCCGAGGCGCTGAAGCTGGCCGTGCAGGCGCTGTCCCGTGAGTCGAACGGTTCGCAGCGGGAGATTCCGGCGGAGCGTCTGGAGGTCGCGGTCCTGGACCGTACGCGTCCGCAGAAGCGCAAGTTCAAGCGCATCGTCGGCCGCCAGCTGTCGCGTCTGCTGGAGGCGGAGGGTGCGGCGAACGAGGCGGAGTCCTCGGAGGAGTCCGAGGAGGAGTAGTCCTCGCGTTCTGCTCTGTGGCAGGCCCCGGTCGGTGTTCCGGCCGGGGCCTGCCGCGTTTCAGGGCGTGCGAGGCGGTGCCGTGGAGCCGCGGACGACCAGTTCGACGGGGATGTCGCCGCGGTCCGGCTCGCGGCCGTCCAGGACGGCGAGGAGGGCGTGCATGCCGCGTTCCCCGAAGAGCTCGGCGTCGAGGCGCACGGTCGTCAGCTCGGGGTCGATGGCGGTGGCGAGGGCGAGGTCGTCGAGGCCGGTGACGGAGACGTCGTCGGGGACGCGCAGGCCGAGGCGGCGGAGGGCTTTGTAGGCGCCGGCGGCGAGTTTGTCGTCGTCGCAGACGATCGCCGTGGGGCGGGGGCCCGGAGCGGTGAGGGCGGTCTCGGTGGCGGCGAGGGCGCCTTCGATGGAGATCGGGGCGCGGGCCGTGCGGACCTGGGTGCCGGGGACGGCGGTCATGCGCGCTGCCAGTTCCCGGGCGCGCATCTCGAAGGTCCAGGAGGGCACGTCGGCGGCCAGGTGGAGGATGCGGCGGTGGCCGAGGCCGAGGAGGTGCTCGGTGACCTGGCGGACGCCGTCGGCGATGTCGAGGTTCACGGTCGCGGCGCCGAGGCTGCCCTCGGGATCGCTGTCGAGCATCACCAGGGGCAGCTGGTCGCCGTGGATGGCGGTGAGGGCGTCGGCGGCCATGGAGGAGGCGATGACGCCGTCCAGGGCGGCCTGTGCGGAGGCGAAGGGGTCGCGGGCGGGGCCGATGCCTTCGGGGGAGGGGTAGAGGACGACTCCGAAGCCGTGCTGGGCGGCCACGCGTGCGGCGCCGGTGTAGACGCCGGCGAAGAACTCCGTCGTCAGGGCGGGGACGACGAGCAGGACCGTGCGGGTGCGGCCGAGGCGCAGGTTGCGGGCGGCGAGGTTGGGCCGGTAGCCCAGCTCGCGCGCGGCTGCGCGGACGCGCTCGGCGGTTGCCTCGGAGACCCGGCCGCGCCATTTGTCGCCCAGCACGAGGGAGACGGCCGCCTGGGAGACTCCGGCCGCCTGGGCGACGTCACGGCTGGTCGGGCGCGTGCTGCTGCGTGCCACCGCGGGTGCGCTCCTTCTCTGGACGTGTGAACAGCGCACATGGTACGTATGAGAGAGGAAGTTATACGTAACACTTGGGGCGTCGAGGCGTCCCGGTGAGCTGCTGAAGGGCAGGACATGGCCACGGGATACCTGGAGATCCTCCGGGCGAGACACGCGCTCCGGCTGCTCACGGGCACCCTGGTGGGCCGGCTGCCCAACGCGATCGCCTCGATCGCCCTGGTGCTGTTCGTGCGTGCCGAGGGCGGCACGTACAGCCTGGCGGGCCTCCTGGCGGCCGTGTACGGCCTCGCCAACGCCGTGGGGCAGCCGCTGCTGGGCCGGCTGGTCGACCTGTACGGTCAGCCGCGTGTGCAGCTGCCGGCGGCCCTGCTGTCGGCGCTGTCCATGTCCGTCTTCGCCTTCTCGGGCATCGACCCGCTTCCGTCGGCGTACGTCGCCGTGGGGGCGGCCGGTCTGTTCACGCCGCCCCTGGAGGGCGGTCTGCGCGCCCTGTGGCCCTCGGTGCTGCGCCGTGAGGAGCAGGTGCACACCGCGTACGCCCTGGACGCCATCGCGCAGGAAATCATGTTCACGGTCGGCCCGTTGCTGGTGACGCTGTGCGTGGCGCTGTGGTCGGAGCGGACGGCGCTGCTGGTGCTGAACGCCCTGGGTGTGCTGGGCGCGCTCTCGGTGGTCGTCTCGCCGCCCTCGCGCGCGTGGCGTTCGGAGCCGCGCGAGGCGCACTGGCTGGGTGCGCTGCGCTCGCCGGGGCTGCTGGCGCTGCTCGGCTCCTTCCTGTTCATCGGCATGGCGCTCGGCTCGATCGCCGTGGCCTCGGTGCCGTACGCGGACGCGCACGGCGGTGACGCGGTGTACGGCTGGCTGATGGCCGGGCTGGGCCTCGGGGCGCTGGTGGGCGGCACGGTGTACGGGGCGCGGCAGTGGAGCGGTGCGCCGGAGCGGCGACTGCGGGTGCTGGTGGCGCTTCTGGCGGTGTGTTACCTGCCGCTGATGCTGATGCCGGGCGCGGTGGCGATGGTGGTGCTGAGCGCGGTCTCGGGGCTGTTCCTGGCGCCGACCATCGCCTGTGCGTTCATCATCGTCGACCGGCATGCGCCGAGCGGGACGGTCACCGAGGCTTTCTCCTGGCTTGTGACGACGTTCACGGTGGGTGCGTCGGTGGGAACGGCCCTGGCGGGGCCGGTGGTCGAGGCCGGCGGGGCGCTGTGGGGCTTCGCGGTGCCGGGTGCGGCGGGTGCGGTGTCGCTGCTGGTCCTGCTGGCCACGGGGCGGGTCCTCGCAGCTCCCGCGCGGGGCGGGGTCGTTGCGGCTTCATCGGAATCTGATCCAAATCGTGCTGTCGAACCCCGTTTCAGCTCGGGGGATCGGGCGTAATGTTCCCTCATGGACCGCCGCATTTTCGGGCTGGAGAACGAGTACGGCGTCACGTGCACGTTCAGGGGACAGCGGCGCCTGTCTCCTGACGAGGTGGCGCGGTACCTCTTCCGCCGTGTCGTGTCATGGGGTCGCAGTAGCAATGTCTTTCTGCGAAACGGCGCCCGCCTCTATCTCGACGTGGGGTCACATCCGGAATACGCGACACCCGAATGTGACAACGTGATCGAACTGGTCACCCACGACAAGGCCGGCGAGCGCATTCTCGAGGGACTCCTGGTGGACGCGGAACGACGCCTGCACGAGGAGGGAATCGCGGGCGACGTCTACCTCTTCAAGAACAACACCGACTCGGCGGGCAACTCCTACGGCTGCCACGAGAACTATCTGGTGGCCCGGCACGGGGAGTTCTCCCGGCTCGCGGACATTCTCATCCCGTTCCTGGTGACGAGGCAGTTGCTGTGCGGTGCGGGCAAGGTCCTGCAGACGCCGCGCGGCGCGGTGTACTGCGTCAGCCAGCGCGCGGAGCACATCTGGGAGGGCGTCTCCTCGGCGACGACCCGGTCCCGGCCCATCATCAACACCCGGGACGAGCCGCACGCGGACGCCGAGCGCTACCGTCGGCTGCACGTGATCGTGGGCGACTCGAACATGTCCGAGACGACGATGCTGCTCAAGGTCGGCGCGACCGATCTGGTGCTGCGCATGATCGAGGCGGGCACGGTGATGCGTGATCTCACGCTGGAGAACCCGATCCGGGCGATCCGTGAGGTCAGCCATGACATCACGGGGCGGCGCAAGGTGCGGCTGGCCAGCGGCCGGGAGGCATCGGCGCTGGAGGTGCAGCGGGAGTACTTCGACAAGGCGGTGGACTTCTGCGACCGCCGCGGGATCCGTACGGGCACGGTCGCGCAGGTGCTGGAGCTGTGGGGCCGTACGCTCGACGCGATCGAGACCGAGGAACTGGACCGCATCGCCACCGAGATCGACTGGGTGATGAAGTACAAGCTCATCGAGCGGTACCGGGCCAAGCACAACATGACGATGTCGCATCCGCGGGTGGCTCAGATAGACCTCGCGTACCACGACATCCACCGTCGTCGTGGCCTGTACTACCTGCTGGAGAAGAAGGGCCAAGCCGCCCGGATCTGCAATGACTTGAAGATCTTCGAGGGCAAGTCGGTTCCGCCGCAGACCACTCGGGCCCGGCTGCGCGGTGACTTCATCCGCAGGGCGCAGGAACAGCGCAGGGACTTCACGGTCGACTGGGTGCACCTGAAGCTCAATGACCAGGCGCAGCGCACGGTGTTGTGCAAGGACCCGTTCCGTTCGGTGGACGACCGGGTGGAGAAGCTGATCGCCGGAATGTAGCGCCGGGCTCGTCTGTCAAGCGTTTCGCCGCGGTTATGCGGGAACGCCACACGGGCGCCGTACGTTTCCCGTACGGCGCCCGTGTGGCGTCGTAGAGTTGCGCGCACGCCAATCCGCAAGATCGACCGATTACGAGGCTTCTCCGTGCGCCGACGTTCACTTCTCCTCGCCGCCGTTCCCGCAGGACTGGTCACGCTCGCCGGGTGCGGTGACGGCAAGTCCGAATCCAGCAAGGCCGGCGCGTCGCCGTCGGGCTCGGCGTCCGCTCCGCCGCCGCCCAAGATCGTGGAAGGGCCGTTGCCCGCGATCACGGCCGGGACGAAGTTCGGCGAGAAGCCGAAGGTCGCGAAGGGGCCGGGGGAGCCGTCGAAGAACCTGGCGGTGAAGACGGTGATCGCGGGCAGTGGCCGTACGGTCACGGAGAACGCCTTCATCCAGGCGAACTATCTGGGCCAGATCTGGAGCAGCGGCAAGGTCTTCGACAACTCCTACGACCGCAAGCGGCCCCTGCTGATGCAGCTCGCGCAGGGCAGCATCATCGACGGCTGGCGGTATGGCCTTGCGGGCAAGAAGGCGGGCAGCCGGGTCCTGATCTCGGTCCCGCCGGGCCAGGGGTACGGCAAGGCGGGCAACCCGCAGGCGGGCATCAAGGGCGACGACACGCTGGTCTTCGTCATCGACCTGATGGAGGTCTACAACTCCAAGAGCTCCGTGCAGGGCAAGCCGGTCGCGCAGAGCGACGCGGCGCTGCCGAAGGTCGCCACCAACACCGACGGTCTGGTGCCCAAGGTCACCGTGCCCAAGGTGGCCCCGCCGACGAAGCTCGTGTCGGAGTACGTCCTGGAGGGCGACGGGCCCGAGGTCACGGCCGAGCAGGCGGTCCTGTGCCAGTTCCAGGGCCTGGTGTGGGACAGCGGCAAGACGTTCCAGCGGACGTACGGCTCGGGCCGGCTCAGCCAGTTCTCGATCGCGCAGATGCAGCAGGCCGTCAAGGGCCTGGCCCAGGGACTGACCGGCAAGAAGGTGGGCAGCCGGGTCCTGATCGTCGTGCCGCCGGACCTGGGCTACGGCAACACCCCGCCGAGCGGCGGTGTGATCAAGAAGGGCTCCACGCTGGTGTTCACGGTGGACATCCTCGCGACGATGTAGCACGCGCGGTGGACGCGCCGTGGCACGCGCGCGTGGTGTGACCGGTGGCGGGCGGGAGGCCTGCGGGGATGAAAGACTGTTCGTGTTTCGTGTCGTACACATGCAGGAGCAAGTGACGTGAACAAGGACAAGCCCGAGATCGACTTCCCGGGCGGCGAGCCCCCGGCGGACCTTGAGATCAAGGACATCTGGGAGGGCGACGGCGAGGTGGCCGAGGCCGGCGACTTCGTCAAGGTCCACTACGTGGGTGTCGCGTTCTCCACGGGTGAGGAGTTCGACGCCTCCTGGAACCGGGGTCGGCCGCTGGACTTCCAGCTCGGTGTCGGCCAGGTCATCCAGGGCTGGGACAAGGGCGTGCAGGGCATGAAGGTCGGCGGCCGTCGCCAGCTGACCATCCCGGCGCACCTGGCCTACGGCGACCGTGGCGCCGGTAACGCGATCGCCCCGGGCGAGACGCTGATCTTCGTCTGCGACCTCGAGGGCGTTGCCAAGCGCTGACCGGTTCCGGTCGAGAAAGGGCCCATGCTGTCCGCATGGGCCCTTCTTGTTTGCGCCCATCTTTGCTCCGGCTTTTGCCTCGACACCCCGGAGCGGTACGGTCATCGGTCGTAAGCACCATAGGGAGGCGAAGGGCGTCGATGGCCATTGCCAAGGCCGAGCGGCTGATGAACCTGGCGCTGTGTCTGCTGGGGACGCGGCGTCCGCTCAGCAAGCGCGAGCTGCGTGAGTCCATCGAGGCGTACGTCGAGGCCTTCAGGCCGGAAGGCGGCGCAGCAGGCAGCGACGACTCCTTCAACCGCATGTTCGAGCGGGACAAGGACGACCTGCGCGAGCTGGGCTTGGTGATCGAGACCGTCGAGAACATCGACGGCGAGGTCGGCTACCTGGCCCGCCGGGACAGCAACCGCCTTCCGCCCATCACCCTGGACGCCGAGGAGGCCGCCGCCCTCGGGCTCGCCGCGAAGGTGTGGCAGCAGGCCCGGCTCGCGGGCGCCGCCAGCGGCGCTCTGCAGAAGCTGCGCGCCGCGGGACTGCCCGAGGACGTCGACCCGTACGAGGCGCACGGCGCGCTGGAGCCGCACATCCCGGTGCACGAGGCGGCCTTCGAACCGCTGATGCTGGCCTGCCGCGACCGCCGCCCGGTCGTCTTCGACTACCGCAAGGCCACCGCCGCGCACCCCGAGACCCGGCATGTCGAGCCGTGGGCGCTGGAGTGCTGGCGCGGCCACTGGTATCTGGCGGGCTGGGACCGCGACCGGGGTGCCGAGCGGGTCTTCCGGCTCTCCCGGATCACCGGCCGGGTCCGCTCCCGGGGCACCGGTTTCACCGCGCCCGTGCCGGACGTCGTCACCGTGCGTGAGACGGTCGCGGGCTGGGCGGGCGAGATAGCGGACCGTTCGGCGCTGATCCGGCTGCGTTCCGGCGCCGGTTACCCCCTTCGGGCGAAGGCCACCCGCGTCCGGGAACTCGGCGACGGCTGGGACGAGTTGGAGATCCCGTACGGGCACGGTCTGGACGCCTGGCTGGTGGAGTTCGGGCCGGACGTGGTGGTCCTGGAGCCGGCCGAACTGCGGGCCGACGTGGTGGACCGGCTGCGGGCCGTGGCGAAGGGCTGAGGGAGCGGAGCACGATCATGGCAGGCAAACCGGCGAGGCCCGTGAACGCCATCGACCAGACCCGGCGGATGCTGTCCCTGGTGACGTATCTGCGGGAGCGGCCCGGCGCCCGGATCGCGGACGTGGCGCGCGCCTTCGGCATCACCGAGGACGAGCTGGTCTCCGACCTGGATCTGCTGCCCATGTGCGGCACCAGCTTCCGGGGCGGCGACCTGCTGGACATCGACACCGACGGCGAGTGCATCTGGTGGCACAACCCGGCCGCGCTCGGCGAGGAGGCGGCCGAGCCGCTGCGGCTGGCCGCCGACGAGGCGACCGCGCTGCTGGTGGCGGCCCGCGCGGTGTCGACGCTGCCCGGCCTCAGGGAGGGCGACCGGCAGGCGCTGCTGCGGGCCACGGCCAAGGTGGAGGCCGCGGCCGGCGAGGCCGCGGGCGCCAGCTCCCGGCTGTCCGTGACCTTCGAGTCCGAGGGCGGTGTCTTCGCCGACGTCGACCGGGCGATCTCCGAGCGCCGCCGGCTGTGGATCCGCTACTACTCGCCCGCGCGGGACGAGCTGACCGAGCGCGAGATCGACCCGATCCGCCTGGTCAGCGTCGGGCACACGTACGTGGAGGCGTGGTGCCGCCGCTCCGAGGCCCGGCGCACGTTCCGGCTGGACCGGGTCGCCGAGATCAGGATCCTGGACGAGCCGTCCGCGCCGCCCGAGATAGAGCCGCGTGACCTGTCGGAGGCCCTGGTGCAGCCGGCCGCCGAGGACCCGGAGGTGGTGGTCGAGGTGGGTCCCGCCGGCCGCTGGGTCGCCGAGTACTACCCGCACGACAGTGCCGACGAGCTTCCCGACGGCGGGCTGCGCATCACCCTGCGCACCCCCGATCCGGCCTCGCTGAGGCGACTCGCGCTCCGGCTCGGCGGTGACGGCCGGATCGTCTCGCCGCCCGATCTGGCCGACAGTGCCCGCCGGGCGGCCCGCGAGGCGCTGGCGGCGTACGACAGGGTTCACGACAGGCAGGAGCAGGAGCGTTGAGCGAGTCTCCGGTGTCCGGTGCGGGTCAGATGACGGTGGCGGCGGCTTTCGCCGGGATGAAGCGGGTGGTCCCCGTGATGTTCAAGGCCGGCTGCCCGGACTGCCGGGGCCACTTCGAACTCGCGGCGAGCGCCCTGCGGCTGGCCATCGGCGCGACCAGCCGGACGACGTTCTACTCCTTCACCTGCCCCGAGTGCGGGGCCTCGGTGCGCAAGCCCGCGGGGGAGCGGATCGTCGAGCTGCTCACCGGCGGCGGGGTCCGGACCCTGCGGCTGCACTCCACGGTGTAGGCGGCTGTATTCCACGCAGCGGGACGGTCTAGTCTCGACGTCATGTTCTGGCCGATGTTCGCGGTAGCCGTGGGTTTCCTGGGTCTCGCTGTCCTGGGGGTGCTCGCCGTCCGGGTGTTCCTGGAGGCGCGGCGGCTGGGGCAGCAGGTCGCGGCCTCCGCGCGCCGTATCAACAGGGCGGCCGAGGACCTGGAGCGGGCCGCGGTGAGCGCGGCTCGGGCCGTGGACACCCTGTGAGTCTCGTCCGTGCCGCGCTTGTGCCGTGCTTGGGCCGCGCTTGTGGTGCGCTCTTCTGTGATGCGCATTGGGTCACTTCGCCCTGTCACCTTGCCGGTCGGGCCAGGTACGCTCTGATCGCGGCCCGGACAACGAGGCGCGGTCCGCAGAGCAGGAGTACGCACCGGGCTTGTCCCACGTTCATCCCGGGGCGATACGATCGCTGCACGCTCCGCCGCCCGCCTCAGTGAGAAGGTGAAACTTATGTTCCGCAACGGACTTGAGCCGTGGCACCTGCTGCTCCTCGCTCTTGTGATCCTCCTCGTGTTCGGCTCCAAGAAGCTCCCGGACATGGCGCGCTCGCTCGGCAAGTCCGCGCGCATCCTGAAGAGCGAGGCGAAGGCGATGAAGGACGACGGCAAGCAGTCCACCGAGACCGCCCAGTCCTCCGAGGAGCCCGCTCCGGCTCAGCGCACGATCCAGGCCGCCCCCGGCGACGTGACCAGCTCCCGCCCGGTCAACGAGCCGACGGACACGACCCAGCGCTGACGCGAGGGCCGGGGGTATCCGGTCCGCTGCACGAGATGAGGATGTGGGTTGCTCGAGTCTGCCCGCAAGAAGGAGAGGGATCCCGAGGGGCGGATGCCGCTCGTGGATCACTTGCGTGAGCTGCGTAACCGGCTCGCGAAGGGTGTCCTGGCGATCCTTGCCGTAACGATCATCGCGGCCTTCTTCTACAGAGACATCATCAACGTCATCACCCAGCCGGTGCTCGACGAGATCGGCTGCCACCAGTCCTTCGGGGAGCTGGCCAAGGCCAAGAACGTCCACTGCGCGCACATCACCGTCAGCGGCCTGCTGGCGCCGTTCACCCTGGCCCTGAAGGTCGCCCTGATGGCCGGAGTCGTGCTTGCGTCGCCGGTCTGGCTCTACCAGTTGTGGGCGTTCGTCGCGCCGGGCCTGCACCGCACCGAGAAGAAGTACGCCTACGCCTTCGTCGGCTTCGGCTTCCCGCTCTTCCTCGGCGGCGGCTACCTCGCGTTCCACGTGCTGCCCACCACGGCGAGGGTGATGATCGACCTCACACCCAGTGGTGCTGAGAACCTGTTGCCGCTCGACGACCTGCTGGACCTGGTCACCCGCATGATCGTCGTTTTCGGTCTCGCCTTCGAGATGCCGTTGCTGCTGGTCATGCTCAACCTCACCGGTGTCCTGTCCGGGCGGCGCATGCTGGGCTGGTGGCGCGGCATGATCGTCGGCATCACCGCCTTCGCGGCCGTGGCCACGCCCAGCCCTGACCCCATGACGATGCTGGCGCTGGCGGCACCGATCTGGATGCTCTACTTCATCGCCGTGGCCATCGCGTTGCTCAACGACCGGCGCCGGGCCCGCCGCGAGGCCGAAGGCCCCGGGGACGACGAGGCGTCCGAGCTGGACCTCACGCCCGAGGAGATCGGCGAGGTGGAGGCCGTGACCGCGAGCGCGACCCCCGAACGGTCCGGTACGGACCGGGTCAACGGCTACGACGACGTGACCTGACCGTCACCGCGCGCACATGCGATACCCCGGCCCGGGTGGCTTTTCCGGGCCGGGGTCTTTCGTGTCCTGGGGTCGCCGGCCGTCGATCAGTCCACGTTCCGGATAATGATCGTCCTGTTGTCAGTGCGGCCCGGTACGCTCGAAAGCACGATGACAGAGGACCTCTCTCCGGCCGAGCGGTACGCGGCAGCCCGCAGGCGGGCAGCCGAGCAGGCCACCGCGCTCGCGTCCTTCCGCGAGATGTACGACTTCGGCCTCGACCCCTTCCAGATCGAGGCCTGTGAGGCGCTCGAAGAGGGGAAGGGCGTGCTGGTGGCCGCCCCCACCGGCTCGGGCAAGACGATCGTGGGCGAGTTCGCCGTCCACCTCGCCCTGAGGCAGGGCAAGAAGTGCTTCTACACGACACCCATCAAGGCGCTGTCGAACCAGAAGTACGCCGACCTGTGCCGCCGCTACGGGGACGGCATGGTCGGCCTCCTCACCGGCGACAACAGCATCAACTCCGACGCCCCGGTGGTCGTGATGACCACCGAGGTCCTGCGGAACATGCTGTACGCGGGCTCGCAGACCCTTCTCGGCCTCGGCTATGTGGTCATGGACGAGGTGCACTACCTCTCCGACCGCTTCCGCGGCGCCGTCTGGGAGGAGGTGATCATCCACCTTCCCGAGTCCGTGACCCTGGTGTCGCTGTCGGCGACCGTGTCCAACGCCGAGGAGTTCGGTGACTGGCTGGACACCGTCCGTGGCGACACCGAGGTGATCGTCTCCGAGCACCGGCCGGTCCCGCTGTTCCAGCACGTGCTCGCCGGGCGCCGGATGTACGACCTGTTCGAGGAGGGCGAGGGCCACAAGAAGGCCGTCAACCCCGACCTCGTCCGCCTCGCCCGCATGGAGGCCACCAGGCCGTCGTACCAGGACCGGCGGCGCGGCCGGGCCATGCGCGAGGCCGACCGGGAGCGGGAGCGCCGGCAGCGCTCGCGCGTGTGGACGCCGGGCCGGCCCGAGGTCATCGAGCGGCTCGACTCCGAGGGCCTGCTGCCCGCGATCACGTTCATCTTCAGCCGTGCCGGCTGCGAGGCCGCCGTACAGCAGTGTCTGTACGCGGGCCTCAGGCTCAACGACGAGGAGGCGCGGGAACGGGTCCGCGCGCTCGTCGAGGAGCGCACCGCCGCCATTCCGTCCGAGGATCTGCACGTCCTCGGCTACTACGAGTGGCTGGAGGGGCTGGAGCGCGGTATCGCCGCCCACCACGCGGGCATGCTGCCGACCTTCAAGGAGGTCGTCGAGGAGCTGTTCGTGCGCGGCCTGGTCAAGGCTGTGTTCGCCACCGAGACGCTCGCGCTCGGCATCAACATGCCGGCCCGCTCGGTGGTCCTGGAGAAGCTCGTCAAGTGGAACGGCGAGCAGCACGCCGACATCACCCCCGGTGAGTACACGCAGCTCACCGGCCGGGCCGGGCGCCGCGGCATCGACATCGAGGGCCACGCGGTCGTGCTGTGGCAGCGCGGGATGAGCCCGGAGCACCTGGGCGGTCTCGCGGGCACGCGTACGTACCCGCTGCGCTCCAGCTTCAAGCCGTCGTACAACATGGCGGTCAACCTGGTCGAGCAGTTCGGCCGGCACCGCTCGCGTGAGCTGCTGGAGACCTCCTTCGCGCAGTTCCAGGCCGACAAGTCGGTCGTCGGGATCTCCCGGCAGGTGCAGCGCAACGAGGAGGGCCTGGAGGGCTACAAGGCCTCCATGACCTGCCACCTCGGCGACTTCGAGGAGTACGCGCGGCTGCGCCGCGAGCTGAAGGACCGCGAGACCGAGCTGGCCCGGCAGGGCGTGAACCAGCGCCGGGCCGAGGCCGCCGTGGCCCTGGAGAAGCTGAAGCCGGGCGACATCATCCACGTGCCCACGGGCAAGTACGCGGGCCTCGCCCTGGTCCTCGACCCGGGCCTGCCCGCCGGCCGCTCCAACGGCCACCGCGGCTTCGACCAGCACGACGGGCCGCGCCCGCTGGTGCTCACCGCCGAACGGCAGGTCAAGCGGCTGGCGTCGATCGACTTCCCGGTGCCGGTCGAGCCGCTGGACCGGATGCGGATCCCGAAGTCCTTCAACCCGCGCTCCCCGCAGTCCCGCCGGGACCTGGCCTCCGCGCTGCGGACCAAGGCCGGGCACGTCCCGCCGGAGCGGGCCCGCAAGAAGCGTTCGCAGGCCGCCGACGACCGCGAGATCGCCCGGCTGCGCACCGCCATCCGCGCGCACCCCTGCCACGGCTGCGACGAGCGCGAGGACCACGCCCGCTGGGCCGAGCGCTACCACCGGCTGCTGCGCGACACCTCGCAGCTGGAGCGCCGCATCGAGGGCCGGACGAACACCATCGCCCGCACCTTCGACCGGATCGTGGCGCTGCTGACCGAGCTGGACTACCTGCGCGCCGACGAGGTCACCGAGCACGGCAGGCGGCTCGCCCGGCTCTACGGCGAACTCGACCTGCTGGCCAGCGAATGCCTGCGCGAGGGCGTCTGGGAGGGCCTCGGCCCGGCCGAACTGGCCGCCTGCGTCTCGGCGTTGGTGTACGAGGCCCGGCTCAGCGACGACGCGATGGCGCCGAAGCTGCCCTCCGGCAAGGCGAAGGCCGCGCTCGGCGAGATGGTCCGCATCTGGGGCCGGCTGGACGCGCTGGAGGAGGAGTTCCGGATCAGCCAGACCGAGGGCGTGGGCCAGCGCGAGCCCGACCTCGGCTTCGCCTGGTCCGCGTACATGTGGGCCTCCGGCAAGGGCCTCGACGAGGTGCTGCGCGAGGCGGAGATGCCGGCCGGTGACTTCGTGCGCTGGTGCAAGCAGGTCATCGACGTCCTCGGGCAGATCTCCGCCGCGGCGCCCGCCGAGGGTTCCACGGTCGCGAAGAACGCCCGTAAGGCGGTCGACGCACTGCTGCGCGGAGTGGTGGCCTACTCGTCGGTGGGCTGAACCGGCACCACACCCACGCCCTGAGGGCCCGGACGGTCTGGAGAGCTCGTCCGGGCCCTTTCGCATGCCCGTACGCCGTGACCGAACGTGTGCGAAGAGCCGCTGAGCGTATAAATGGAGCCGAGCGTACTCCCGTTGCAGGGGGGATTTCAGGTGCTTGCCGAATATGACACGGCGATGATCCGGTCGGACTAAGCTCGCCCGCGGCGCATCGAGTTGAGATGAATTCGCGCGCCTGTTCCCAAACATGCGGAAAATCCCGTCTGTTCCATGAACCTTCCCCTCGCAAGCTCTCCCGACACCCAGCCGATTCGTCTCAGAAGGCATCCATGGTGAGTGTTCAGAAGCCTCCCGGCGGCCGTGAACGTCCCTATGCGCGCGTGCTGTTGCTGCCCGCCATAGCGCTGGCGGCGGCCACCGCAGCCGCCGTGGCCCTGGTCCCGGCCCACGCCCGGACGGCCGCCGCCGGCTTCGGGGCCGCGGCGGTGCTGCTGGTCCTCGCCACCGCCACGGAGGTCGTCCGCCGCGGCCGGCAGCTCCGGGCGGCCAAGGCCGAGCACGCCCGGCACACCGCGTACCTGGAGCACCGGCTCGCCGCCCACGACGCGGAGATCACCCGCCTCGGCAGCCAGGTCCTGCCCACCGGAGTGTTCCGGCTGCGCGCCGGTGAACCACTCCGGGACGTGCTGCGTAACGTCTACGACGCCGACCCCGAGCTGCGTCATCTCCCCGAGTCCTACCGCGAGTTGGTGCGCGTCGCGCTGCGCGGCGTCGACCAGCAGATCTCGATGCGCGACGCCACGGAGCGCTCCTTCGTGAGCATCGCCCGCCGCGTCCAGGCGATCGTCAACCAGCAGAACAACGAACTGCGGGAGATGGAGGAGGACCACGGCCGCAACCCCGAGGTCTTCGACGACCTGCTGCGGCTCGACCACGGCACCGCGCTGATCGGCCGCCTCGCCGACTCCATCTCCGTGCTCGGCGGCGGGCGCCCCGGCCGCCAGTGGCCGCTGCCCGTCTCCCTGTACAGCGTGCTGCGCGGCGCCATGTCGCGGATCCTGGAGTACCGGCGCATCGAGCTGAACTCCATCGTCAACATCAACATCAAGGGCACCGCCGTCGAGCCGGTCATCCACGCCGCCGCCGAACTCCTCGACAACGCCACCCGCTACTCGCCCCCGTCGACCAAGGTGCACGTCACCGCGGCCGAGGTGCAGACCGGCATCGCCATCGAGATCGAGGACGCCGGCGTCAGCCTCAACGAGGAGTCCCGCGCCCGCATCGAGAAGATGATCGAGGACGCCAAGACGGGCGACGACGAGCAGAACCTCGGCGAACAGCCCCGCCTCGGCCTCGCCGTCGTCGGCCGCCTGTGCAAGCAGTTCGACATGGAGGTCTCGCTGCGCGCCTCCGCCTACGGCGGCGTCCGCGCCATCCTCGTCGTGCCGCGCGTCATGACGACCACCGAGCCCGGTGTCGGCGCCGCCCACGGCATCGGCGCCACCGGCTCCCCGATGCCCGAACTCGGCGCGGTGGAAGGCCCCAAGCGCCCGCCCAAGAAGCGGCGCCCCACCAGCCCCAAGATCCCCGCCGGGATCTCCATGGAGGACGACGTCCCCGAGGTCACCGAGTGGACGGCGAACGGGCTGCCGCAGCGTCGCAGCCGCGTGAAGACCCCGCTCAGCCAGCGGATCGCCGAACAGGCCGCCATCGAGCGCGCCGAGCGCGAGGGCAAGCCGACCATCTGGTCGCAGACCAGGCCCGAACCTGAGCCCGAGCCCGAGCCGGAGATCGACCCCGAGATCCAGAAGCTGCGGGACCGGCCGCCTGGCATGTGGGTCGAGGCCTTCTGGGACGGCCTGCGCAAGGGCATGCCCGAGGACGCCACCGCGAGCGAACTGACGGACTTCACGCTCAACCCGACCAAGTACCTGCACCTGCTCAACGATTCGGACACCCCCACCGAGGCCGCCACCGGCGCCGACGACCAGGGAGACCTCAAGTGATCCAGCAGCGAGGCAACTTCGACTGGATGCTCAAGCAGCTGAACGACGGCGTACCGGGCATCCAGATGATCGTCGTCCTCTCCGCCGACGGCCTCCGCATCGCCCGCTACGGCGGCGAGCCGGACGCCGCCGACCGGGTGGCCGCCGCCTGCGCGGGAGTCCAGAGCCTGGCCGGTGCCATCATCCAGGAGATGAAGGGCGCCGGCGAGATGAAGCTCGTCGTCTTCGAGATCCACGGCGGCTACTTCTACCTCATGAACGCCGGCGCCAACGCCTACCTCGCCGTGCTCGCCGACGTCACCTGCGAACCGGGCCGGATGAGCGGCATGATGCGCGACCTCGTCGTCCGGATCGGCGCCCACCTGACCAGTCCGCCCCGGCGGAACGGGCACACCGTATGACTCCTCCGCAACGCCGACGGCGCCACCCCAAACCCCTGCCGCCTCCCCAGGAGCCGGGCGGCGAGGGTGAGATCAAGAACCCGGAACGGCTGTACGCCATCACCGGGGCCGCCGATGGAGGGCGCGCCGAACTCGACCTGGTGACCTTGATCGTGGCGCGCTCAGCGCCGTCGCCGTCGGCCACCCCCGAGCAGGCCGCGCTGCTCCGGCTCTGTCAGGCCCCCCTGTCCGTGGCCGAACTCTCGGCCTACCTCAATCTGCCGTTCAGCGTGATGACCGTACTGATCACCGAGCTGATCACGGCCGAACTGGTGCAGGCGCGCGCCCCGATCGTCCGCCAGGCGCTCCCCGACCGTTCACTCCTCGAAGCGGTGATGCATGGACTTCAAAGGCTCTGACACCATCCCCGGCCCGCGCACCGAGGACCATCTCCCGCACTCGGCCCAGGCCGCGGTGAAGATCGTGATCGTGGGCGGCTTCGGCGTCGGCAAGACCACCATGGTCGGTTCGGTCAGCGAGATCAGACCGCTGACCACCGAGGAGACCATGACCCAGGCCGGCATCGGCGTGGACGACAACTACGGGTCCGAGTCCAAGACGGCCACCACCGTGGCCATGGACTTCGGCCGCATCAGCATCACCGACAAGCTGGTGCTCTACCTCTTCGGCACCCCCGGCCAGGAACGCTTCTGGTTCCTGTGGAACGGCCTGTTCGAAGGAGCGCTCGGCGCGGTCGTCCTCGTCGACACCCGGCGCCTGGAGGTCAGCTTCGACGTCATGGGGCGCCTGGAGGAGCGCGGCGTGCCCTTCGTCGTCGCCGTCAACACCTTCCCGGACGCGCCCCGTTACCCCGCCGAGGAGCTGCGCACGGCGCTGGACCTCTCCCCGGACATCCCGATCGTCGAGTGCGACGTGCGCCGCCGGGCCTCCAGCAAGGACGTGCTGATGACCCTGATGCGCTTCCTGCACTCGCTCGCCATGAGCGGCGCCCTCACCTGACCCGCAGCCCACCGACTCACCGCACACTTTTTCCGCTTCGGAGCGACCACTGTGACGCCTGAACCCTCATCCCTGACCGGCACACACGACCCCTCGTCCGTCCCGCCCCCCGGCTGCCCGGCACACGGCCTCGGCCTCGGCCCCGGGGGACTGCACCGGCTCTACGGCCTCGACGCGGACGACCTCGGCGACCTGTACGAGCGGCTGCGCGAGGAACACGGCTCGGTGGCGCCCGTCCTGCTCCACGACGACGTACCGATGTGGGTGGTCCTCGGGCACGCCGAGAACCTGCACCTGGTGCGCAGCCCCTCGCAGTACACCCGTGACAGCCGCGTCTGGACCCCGCTGCTGGAGGGCATGGTCAAGCCCGACCACCCGCTCATGCCGCACATCGCCTGGCAGCCCATCTGCTCGCACGCCGAGGGCGACGAGCACCAGCGGCTGCGCGCGGCGGTCACCGGCGCCATGTCGACCATCGACCACCGCAGCGTCCGCCGCGACATCGGCCGCTACACGCAGGGGCTGGTCAACAGCTTCTGCGAGCGGGGCCGGGCCGACCTGGTCTCCCAGTTCGCCGAGCATCTGCCGATGGCCGTGCTGTGCGAGATCCTCGGCATGCCCGAGGAGTACAACGACCGCATGGTGCAGGCCGCCCGCGACGCGCTGAAGGGCACCGAGACCGCCATCCAGAGCCACGCCTACGTGATGGACGCGCTGAGCCGGCTCACCACCCGCCGCCGTGCCCGGCCCGAGGAGGACTTCTCCAGCCACCTCATCACCCACCCGGCGCGGCTCACCGACGACGAGGTCCGCGAACACCTGCGGCTTGTCCTCTTCGCCGCCTACGAGGCCACCGCGAACCTCCTCGCCAACGCGCTGCGCATGGTCCTCACCGAGCCGGGCTTCCGGGCCCAGCTCAGCGGCGGCCAGATGACCGTGCCCGAGGCGATCGAGCAGTCCCTGTGGGACGAGCCGCCGTTCAGCACGGTCCTCGGCTACTTCGCCAAGCAGGACACGGAGCTGGGCGGCCAGCGCATCCGCAAGGGTGACGGGCTGCTGTTCGCGCCCGCCCCCGGCAACGTCGACCCGCGGGTGCGGCCCGATCTCTCCGCCCACATGCAGGGCAACCGCTCGCACCTCGCCTTCGGCGGCGGCCCGCACGAGTGCCCCGGCCAGGACATCGGCCGCGCCATCGCCGACGTCGGCGTCGACGCGCTGCTGACGCGGCTGCCGGACCTCCGGCTCGACTGCGCCGAGGAGGAGCTGAGCTGGCGCTCCTCCATCGCTTCCCGGCACCTGGTCGCGCTCCCGGTGTGCTTCGAACCGAAGCCGCAGCAGGACGTGCAGGTCTCGCCCAGCCCCATGCCGGTCCCGCCGCCGAGGCCCGCCTGGCACGTCGGCACCCAGCGCCCCGGCTCCATGCCGGCCGCCGAATCGCAGCCGATGCCCGCCCACCAGCCCCCGCAGCCCGCCCACGCCCCCCTGCCGACGGCCCCGGCGCCGGCCGGCCGCAAGGGCGTGTGGCGGCGCCTGCTGCTCTGGTGGCGCGGGGAGTGAGCGCAGAGCGGGCTACGGCTCCTGTCCGGCGGCCCACTCGTCGTACGAGGACCACGCCTGGAGCGTGCGTCCGCTGACGAAGGCGTGCTCCGTGCCCGTGACCGGGTCGGTGAACTCCAGCCTCCGCGCGAGCAGTTGCAGCGGACGTCGGAAGTCATCGGCCGGCACGGGGGCGGTCACCTCCGGGTACAGCGGATCGCCGAGGATGGGTATGCCGAGCGCGTTCAGATGCACCCGCAGCTGGTGGGTCTGCCCGGTCTCCGGGATCAGCCGGTAGCGGCCCAACCCCTCGCGGAACTCCGCCAGTTCGACCCGGGTCACCGCGTTCGGCTCGCCCTCGACCTCCCGTGCGGCCTGCACCCCGCGCTCCTTCACGATCCGGCTGCGCACGGTCCGGGGCAGGGCGAGCGAGGGCTCGTACGCCGCGACCGCCGCGTACTCCTTGCGGACCCGCCGGTCCGAGAACAGCGTCTGGTACGCGCCGCGCTCCTCGGGCCGCACCGTGAACAGCACCAGCCCGGCGGTGAGCCGGTCCAGGCGGTGCGCGGCGGTCAGCGTCGGCACGCCCAGCTCATGCCGCAGCCGGGCCAGCGCGGTCTGGGCGACGTGGCTGCCGCGTGGGGTGGTGGCGAGGAAGTGCGGCTTGTCGGCCACGACGATGTGCTCGTCCCGGTACACCACCTCCACCGGGAACGGCACCGGCACCTCCGGGGCCAGTTCGCGGTGGAACCACACGAACATCCCCGGTTCGTACGGTGCGTCCGGCGCCACCGCGCGGCCGTCGGCGCCCACGACCAGCCCCTGCGCGAACAGCTCCTCGACGACCCCGGGACCGGCCCCCGTCAGCCGCGCCACCAGATGCTCCCGCACGGTGGCCCACGCGCCGTCGTACGGCAGCCGCACCCGCACCGGGTCGACGCCGTCGCGCTGCGGGAGCGGGGCGGGCGGGGGAGGGGTACGGCGTCTCATCGGGGTCAAGGGTACGGCGGCGCAGGCAGGACGTGAGCATGCGAGAGCGGCGGCGCCCGAAGGTGCCGCCGCTGTCAGGGTCCGCCGCCGCGCACGCTCAGGCGGCTGCCGGCGTGCCCTCCTGTTCGGACTCGATGCGGGCGTTCCACTCGCGCTTGGAGGCCTGCCAGCCGTCCTCGTTGTGGCCGAGCCGCCAGTAGCCCGAGATGGACAGGTCCTCGCGCGGGATCTCCAGCTCGACCCGCAGCATCCGGCGCAGCTCCTTCACGAAGCCCGCCTCACCGTGCACGAACGCGTGCAGCCGGCCCTCGGGGA
Organism: Streptomyces sp. NPDC002671; assembly: GCF_053592475.1. Classification (NCBI taxonomy): domain Bacteria; kingdom Bacillati; phylum Actinomycetota; class Actinomycetes; order Kitasatosporales; family Streptomycetaceae; genus Streptomyces; species Streptomyces sp. NPDC002671. Next base: position 259,623 of record NZ_JBSFVU010000002.1, on the reverse strand, counting down.
ACTCCAGCGCGCGGACGGCCTCCAGCAGGGCCTCGCCGACCGGCCGGTCCCCGCGGTGCACCCAGGCGATCTCCACGTCGGAGTCGACCTTCTGCTCCTCCTCGGGGCCGGACACCTCCACGAGGGCATGGGCCCTGGCGCCCCGCGGCAGCGTCTCCAGGGAGCGGGCGATCGCGGGCAGCGCGCTCTCGTCGCCGACCAGCAGATGCCAGTCGGCGCCCGGGTCGGGCGCGTAGGCGCCGCCGGGACCCATGAAGCGGACGGACTCGCCGGGCCGGACCCGCAGGGACCACGGCCCGGCCAGGCCCTCGTCGCCGTGGATGACGAAGTCCAGGGCCAGTTCGAGGCGTTCGGGGTCCCAGGCCCGCACGGTGTACGTCCGCGTCACCGGCCACTGCTCGCGCGGGAACTCGGCGCGGATCCGCTCCAGGTCGAAGGGCTCCGGGTAGGTCACGCCCGCGGGGCCGAACAGCAGCTTCACGTAGTGGTCGGTGCAGGAGTCCGCCGCGAAATCGCGAAGGCCGTCACCGCCGAGCACCACGCGCTGCATGTGCGGTGTCAGCCGCTCGGTGCGCACGACCTGGGCGGTGTAGGGCCTACGCGGCTTTCGTTCCGGACGCACTGCCATCACGGGCCTCCTGCGACATTGGTTAGGTTTACCTAAGTTACCATCCCGTTCCTGTGCCGGATCTTCGTCGCGGCGACACGGCTCTGCGCTTTGCCGGAAAATTGCCGGTTCTGCTTCACGGTAGTCCCGCGTCGGTCCCGCGTCAGTTCCTCGTCGGTCCCTCGTCAGCCCCTCGTCAGCCCCGCGCCGCCGTCATTCTCCGAGCGTGGTCAGCAGCCGGTGCAGGGAGCCGCCCAGTCCCCAGCGCACGGCCAGCGCGTCCAGTCCGGCCGGGTCGCGGGGGGTGCGCGGCAGGGTGGTGTCGACGTCCGGCAGCGGCACGTCGCCGGCCACGCGCACCACCTTCGGCGCGACCGCGACATACGGCTGCGCCTCCGTCAGCCGCTTGCGCTGCGAGGGCGTGAGCTTGGCGCCCGGGTCGTCCGCCGCCGCCATGATCCCGGCCAGGTCGCCGAACTCGGCGAGCAGCTTGGCGGCCGTCTTCTCGCCGATCCCGGGCACGCCCGGCAGACCGTCGCTCGGGTCGCCGCGCAGCAGCGCCAGGTCCGCGTAACCCCGCCCGTTCACCCCGTACTTCTCGCGCAGCACCGCCTCGTCGGTCAGCTGGAGCGTGCCGACCCCCTTCAGCGGGTACAGCACGCGGACGTCGCGCTCGTCGTCGACCAGCTGGTACAGGTCGCGGTCACCGGTGACGATGTCGACCGGGCCGTCGGCGCGCGCCGTGAACGTGCCGATCACGTCGTCCGCCTCGTACCCCGGGACGCCGACGCGCGCGATGCCGAGCGCGTCCAGCACGGCCTCGATGACCGGCACCTGCGGGGAGAGCGTGTCCGGCACCTCCTCCTCGTCCGGTGCGCCCTCGTGCTCCTCGGCGACCCGGTGGGCTTTGTAGGTGGGGATGAGGTCCACCCGCCACTGCGGGCGCCAGTCGGCGTCCATGCAGGCCACCAGCCGCGCCGGCCGGTGGTCCTTGACCAGCCGGTCGATGAAGTCCAGCAGCCCGCGCACGGCGTTCACCGGGGAGCCGTCCGGCGCCCGCACGGAGTCCGGGACGCCGAAGTAGGCGCGGAAGTACAGCGAGGCGGTGTCGAGAAGCATGAGTCGTCCGGTCACGCTCGCATCATGCCGTACGGCCGCTCCCCGGCCGCCTTGTCAACGCAAGAGGGCTCCGGTAGCCAAGGAGGATGGCGGGCCCCGCCTGGCGTATTCACCCCTACGGAACGGATCCGGCCAACCACAGAACGCCACGGACGCGCGCCGGGCGGGAACACCGGAGCCCGCCGGCGCCTTGAACCAGGGGACATTCCCTCCGTGCGGCCCGCCGGCGCACTGGCGCGAACCCTGGTGGTTCCGGTCCCTGGGTATGACAGGGATGTGACAGGTGCCTGAAACGGTTTGACGAACATGCATAGGGTGCAGAGAAGTCACAGGGCGAGGTGTGCCTGACGCCGGGCACCCGGACGGCCGTACGACGAGTGAGGGAGGGAGCCGGAGCGATGGGCGACCACAAAGAGCAGCAGCCCGTACGGGTGGGCGCGGCCGTCCGGCGGCGCCGCCGTGCGCTGGAACTGACCCTCGCCGCGGTGGCCGAGCGCAGCGGACTGTCCGTGCCCTTCCTCAGCCAGGTCGAGAACGACCGGGCCCGCCCCAGCCGCACCTCCCTGGAGAAGGTGGCCGACGCCCTGCGCACCACCGCGGTGGAACTCCTCGCCGCCGCCGACCCGGCGGCCACCGTGGACGTCGTGCGCGCCGAGCCCGGCGCCGAGGACGACTTCGCCCCGCGCACCCGCTCCCTGGTCCGCGGCCACCACCAGCTGCACGCCTCCGAGTTCACCGGCGACCACGACGCGGGCCGCGAGTTCCAGCACCGCAACGACGAGCTGATGTACGTCGCGGACGGCGCGGTGGAGATCGAGGCGGAGGGCCGCGCGTACCGCCTCGGCCGTGGCGACACCCTCTACCTGACCGGCGGGGTCCGCCACCGCTGGCGCGCCACGGTCCCGGACACCCGGGTGATCGTGGTCGCGGTCGCCGAGCACATCGAGGCCGTCCAGGACCGGGCGCGTTAGTGCGGGTCGTCTCGCTCGTCCCGTCGCTGACGGAGGCGGTCGCCGTCTCGCTGCCCGGGGCGCTGGCCGGTGCCACGGACTGGTGCAGTCATCCCGAAAGCCTCGCCGTCACCCGGATCGGTGGCACGAAGAACCCCGACGTGGAGCGGATCGTCTCGCTCGCGCCCGACCTGGTGCTCGCCAACGAGGAGGAGAACCGCGCCCCCGACCTCGACGCCCTGCGCGCGGCGGGCCTTCAGGTGCTGGTCACCGAGGTGCGTACGGTGCCGCAGGCCTTCGCCGAGCTGGAGCGGGTGCTGGCCGCGTGCGGGGCGCCCGCGCGGCCCCGCTGGCTGGACGAGGCGGAGGCGGCCTGGTCCGCGCTCCCGGAACCCGTCGAGCGGCGCACGGCGGTCGTCCCCGTCTGGCGGCGCCCCTGGATGGTGCTGGGCCGGGACACCTTCGCCGGTGACGTCCTGGCCCGGCTGGGTGTGGACCACCTCTATGCCGGCCACCCCGACCGCTATCCCCGCATCCCCCTCGACGAGCTGCGCGCGGCGGCCCCGGACCTCGTCGTCCTCCCGGACGAGCCGTACCGGTTCACCGCCGACGACGGCCCGGAGGCGTTCCCGGGGCTGCCCTGTGCTCTGGTCAGCGGACGGCACCTGACTTGGTACGGCCCTTCGCTCGCAAAGGCGCCACGGGTGCTGGCGCAGGCCCTGCGGGCAGCTCACCGCTGAGCAGCCCGCGCACCGTGCCCCGGGCAGCCGCGCCCCATGCCACGGCCAGCAGCGCGTACAGCCCGACGGCCAGGGCGTCGTAGCAGGCCAGGTGGGTGTGCCGGGCGAGGGTGGCCGTGCCGGTGACACACGTGCCCACCGGGAAGGTGAACGCCCACCAGGTCAGCGCGAAGCCCATGCCCTGCCGCCGGGCCCGCACCACGTACGCCGTCGCGAAGGCCAGCCACAGCAGAGCGAACCCCATCACGGGCACCCCGTACAGCACGGCGAAAACGCCGAGGCCGCGGTCGTACGGGGCCGGTACGACCCCGGGGGCGGCGTCCGCGATCAGGCCGAGGGCGGTCGTGGACTGCCCGAGCGGGCCGAGGACCAGGAAGAGCGTCGGGGTGAGCGCGAGGGGCAGCGGGCCCCCGGTGACCAGCCGCGCGAAGACCAGCGGCAGCATCAGCAACGTGGCCAGCAGGCTCAGCCCGAACAGCGCGAAGCAGGCGAACAGCAGGGTCTCGCGGGGCTGGCCGGGCGGCAGGTGCGGCACCAGCAGCGGGCCGAGCGCGGCCGACACCATGGGCGCGACCAGCGGCAGCAGCCACACCGGGGTGGCCTCGGCGGCCTGGGCCCGGTGGCGTACGGCCATCAGGTACGGCACGGCGACGGCCGCCGCGAGCCCCACGGCCGTACCGGCGGTGAACAGCACGGTGTCGACGGCGACGGCCGCGGGCGCGCCGATCCAGTCCCGCCCGACGGTCATCGCGCCGCCGCCCACCGCGAGCAGCGCCATGGACAGGCAGCCGTAGAACGGGGCCATGGCCGCATCGAGGAGGTGGCCGCGGGCCTGGTCGCGGTGGTGGGTCCAGTGCCGGACGCGGGCGGTCAGCAGGGTCACGAGCAGCAGGAGGGACAGCGCCCAGAACGCCGTGCACAGGCCGCGCGGAACGCCCGTGGGCACGGGAAGCGCGGCGCCGGCCGTGCCGACGGCGGCGGTGCCCATCACGGAGGCGTACCAGTTGGGACCGAGGTGCCGGACGCGGGCGGCGCGGACGCCGGCAGGGGCTGTCAGGGAAGGTGCTGCGGTGACCATGAGTCCCACCGTCCCGCCGTCATCCGCCCCTGACCAGGGACTTCGCTTCTATGAGGGCATAAGCTGGTCTTATGAGCGAGGTCGAGGGACAGCGAGGCACAGCGGGATCACTGGCGCACCGGGTGCCCGATCTGGCCGCGCTGGAGCTGCTGCTGGCTGTCGCGCGGCTGGGCAGCCTCGGCGCGGCGGCACGGGAGGTCGGCATCACCCAGCCCGCCGCCAGCAGCCGGATCCGCTCCATGGAACGGCAGCTGGGCGTGGCCCTGGTCGACCGCTCCCCGCGCGGCTCCCGGCTCACGGACGCGGGTGCCCTCGTGACCGACTGGGCCCGCCGGGTGGTGGAGGCCGCGGAGGCCTTCGACGCGGGGGCGCAGGCCCTGCGGGACCGGCGGGACTCGCGGCTGCGGGTCGCGGCGAGCATGACCATCGCCGAGTACCTGCTGCCCGGCTGGCTGCTGGCGCTGCGCGCCGAACGACCGGACACGGCGGTGTCGCTGCTCGCGGGCAACTCGGCGAGGGTCGCGGAGCTGCTGCTGGAGGACGAGGCGGACCTCGGCTTCGTGGAGGGCCTGACGGTCCCCACCGGCCTGGACTCCGTGGTCATCGCCCACGACCGCCTGATCGTGGTCACTGCCCCCGGCCATCCCTGGGCGCGGCGCAGGCGCCCGGTGACGGCGCAGGAGCTGGCGGCCACGCCCCTGATCCTGCGCGAGCGCGGCTCCGGCACCCGCCAGGTCCTGGACGCGGCCCTGGGCGGCCTCGCCCGCCCGCTGATCGAGCTGTCCTCGACGACGGCAGTGAAGGCCTCCGCGGTGAGCGGCGCGGGCCCCTCGGTCCTGAGCGAACTGGTGGTGGGGGAGGAGCTGGCGATGCGTCGCCTGGTCAGCATCCCGGTGGAGGACGTGTCCCTGCGCCGCGACCTACGGGCGGTATGGCCGACGGGACACCGCCCTGCGGGGCCGGCACGGGAGCTGCTGTCGCTGACGCGGGGGTGAGCGAACCGGTCAGGCCGATGCCTCCACCAGTGCCCGCATGACCCGTACGTCCTCGCCCATCTCCGGATGCCACTGCACCCCGAGCACCCACCCTTCGCTCCGCAGCAGTTCGATCGCCTCCACCGTCCCGTCCTCCGCGTAGGCCGACGGCACGAGCCCGGTGCCGAGCCGCTCCACCGCCTGGTGGTGATGCGTGGGTACGGAGGTATCCTCCGGCACGATCCCGGCGTACAAGGTCCCCGGCACCGGTTTGACCGCATGCCGTCCGAAGACGCCGGGTACCTCCACGTGCCCCTCGATGTGCTGCACGAGCGTCCCGCCGAGGGCCACGTTCAGCAGCTGCATGCCGCGGCAGATCCCCAGCAGCGGCACCCCCGCGGCCAGCGCGGCCTCGATCAGGGCGAGTTCCCAGGCGTCCCGCTCCCGCGCCGGCGGCCCCGTGCGGGGCTCGCGCTCGGCGCCGTAGCGCACCGGCTCCACGTCCGGCCCGCCCGCGATCACCAGCCCGTCCAGCCGGGCCACGGCCTCAGCCGCGTGTTCCGGCGCGTCCGGCGGGAGCAGCGCGGCCAGTGCCCCGGCCCGCTGCACCAGCCGCGGATACCCGGCCGGCAGCAGCGCCGCGTCCAGCTCCCACACGCCCCAGCGCGTGCCGGCCTCCAGGTAGCTGCTGACCCCGATCAGCGGTCGTACGGTCACTGGGGCCTCCCCTCGACTTCAATGGTGTGGAAACATACCTTTGCAGAGAAGGCTTACGCCAGGAAGCCCCGCAGCAGTGCCGCCGTACCGGCGCAGTGCTCGCGCATCATCTCCCGCGCCCCGTCCGCGTCCCCGTCCAGCACCGCCTCCACCAGCGCGATGTGCTGACGCTGCGAGTGCTCCAGGTTGCGCACCAGCAGCGGGATGCAGTCGAGCAGCTCGTTCACCGTGGCCCGGACCGCCGCGTACTGCGCGGTCAGCGACGGCGACCCGCACAGCTCGGCCAGCGTCAGATGCAGCATCGTGTCCAGGCGCCGGTAGTCGGCGAGCGGCGCGTCGTGCGTGCGGGCCAGCGCCTCGCGCAGCCGCTCCGCCTGCTCGTCCGTCAGCCCGTGTGCCGCGCACAGCCCGGCCGCGCCCACCTCCAGCACCTCGCGGAAGCGCAGCACGTCCTCGATGTCGACCTCGGCGATGCGCCGGCGCAGCTCGTCCTCGCCGCCCGCGTCCGCGCGCGGCAGCACGAACGTTCCGCCGTAGCGCCCGCGCCGCGACTCCACCAGGCCCTGGTCCTGGAGCACCTTCAGCACCTCGCGCAGCGTCACCCGGCTGATCCCGAGCCGGTCCGCCAGCTCCCGTTCGGCCGGCAGCCGCTCGCCGCCCGGCACCAGACCGAGCCGTACGACCTGGAGGATCTGTTCCAGCGCCTCCTCGAAGCCGTTCCCGGCGCGCACCGGCCGCAACACCGGAGCGAGCCGGTTGTCGACCTCCTGCGCACCCGCGTCCTGCGACATCCGGCCGTACCCCCTTCCCAAGCAATGGTTCTCGGCAATACCTTATGGCTCCCGGCCCGGCCGAGAAAGCGCCGAGGACGCCGAAGGAGGCTCTCCCGTGGCAGACCGCACACCCCCGCTGAGCGTCGAGGAACTCCATAGCCTCGTCGCGAGCGGTGAGATCGACACTGTCGTCCTGGCCTTCCCCGATATGCAAGGGCGGCTCCAGGGAAAGCGGTTCGCCGCCCGCTTCTTCCTCGACGAGGTCCTGCACCACGGCACCGAGGGCTGCAACTACCTGCTCGCCGTGGACACCGAGATGAACACGGTCGACGGTTACGCGATGTCCTCCTGGGACCGCGGCTACGGCGACTTCGCCATGCACCCCGACCTGTCCACCCTGCGCCGAGTGCCCTGGCACCCCGGCACCGCCCTGCTGGTCGCCGACCTCGCCTGGAACGACGGCTCCCCGGTCGCCGCCGCCCCCCGCCAGATCCTGCGCCGCCAGCTCGACCGGCTCGCCGAGCTCGGCTACACCGCCCAGGTCGGCACCGAGCTGGAGTTCATCGTCTTCAAGGACACCTACGAACAGGCCTGGGACGCGAACTACCGCGGCCTCACCCCGGCCAACCAGTACAACATCGACTACTCCGTCCTCGGCACCGGCCGCATCGAGCCCCTGCTGCGCCGGCTGCGCAACGACATGGCCGGCGCCGGCCTCACCGTCGAGTCCGCCAAGGGCGAGTGCAACCCGGGCCAGCACGAGATCGCCTTCCGCTACGACGAGGCCCTGGTCACCTGCGACCAGCACGCCCTGTACAAGACCGGCGCCAAGGAGATCGCCGCCCAGGAGGGCGTGTCCCTCACCTTCATGGCCAAGTACAACGAGCGCGAGGGCAACTCCTGCCACATCCACCTCTCGCTCGCGGACGCCGAAGGCAACAACGCCATGGCCGGGGACCTGGAAGGCGGGATGTCGCCCGTCATGCGGCACTTCCTCGCCGGACAGCTCGCCGCCCTGCGTGACTTCTCCCTCCTCTATGCCCCGAACATCAACTCCTACAAGCGGTTCCAGCCGGGCTCCTTCGCCCCCACCGCCGTCGCCTGGGGGCACGACAACCGCACCTGCGCGCTGCGCGTGGTCGGCCACGGCCGCTCGCTGCGCTTCGAGAACCGCCTCCCCGGCGGAGACGTGAACCCGCACCTCGCCGTCGCCGGTCTGGTCGCGGCGGGCCTGTACGGCGTCGAGCAGCAGCTGGAACTGCCCGAGGCCTGCCCCGGCAACGCCTACACCGCCGGCTTCGAGCACGTGCCGACCACCCTGCGCGAGGCCGCCGAGCTCTGGGAGAACAGCCCGATCGCCAAGGCCGCCTTCGGCGACGAGGTCGTCGCGCACTACCGCAACATGGCGCGCGTCGAACTGGAGGCCTTCGACGCCGCGGTCACCGACTGGGAGCTGCGCCGCTCCTTCGAACGCCTGTGAAAGGTCAACCCGTGTCCGACCCGCACGAGCTGATTGTCCTCAACCCCGCCACCGAGGAAGTCGTCGCCACCGTCCCCGCCGCCACCGCCAAGGACGTGGACGCCGCCGTCGCACGGGCCTCGCGCGCCCAGACGGCCTGGGCGGCCCTCCCGCCCGCCGACCGCGCCCGGCTGCTGCGCCGCTTCGCCGACACCGTCGACGCCCACATCGAGGAACTGGCCCAGCTGGAGGTCCGCGAGGCCGGCCACACCGTGGGCAACGCCCGCTGGGAGGCCGGCAACGCCCGCGACCTGCTGCTGTACGCGGCCGGCGGCGCCGAGCGCCTGCTCGGCAAGCAGATCCCGGTCCCCGGCGGCTGGGACGTCACCTTCCAGGAACCCCTCGGGGTCGTCGGCGTGATCGCCCCCTGGAACTTCCCGATGCCGATCGCCGCCTGGGGCTCCTTCCCGGCGCTGGCCGCGGGCAACGCCGTCGTCCTCAAGCCCGCCGAGACCACCCCGCTGACGGCCCTGCGCCTGGCCGAACTCGCCCTGGAGGCGGGCCTGCCGGAGGGGTTGTTCCAGGTTCTTCCCGGCTACGGCCACATCGCGGGCCGGGCCCTGGTGGACCACCCCGACGTCGCCAAGATCGTGTTCACCGGCTCCACCCGCACCGGCCGTGAGGTCATGGAGCGCTGCGCCCGGCTGGTCAAGCCGGTCACCCTCGAACTCGGTGGCAAGAGCCCCAACGTCGTCTTCTCCGACGCCGATCTCAAGGCCGCCCTCGACCCCTTCTCCTTCCTGGACAACTCCGGCCAGGACTGCTGCGCCCGGACCCGCATCCTCGTCCAGGAGACGGTGTTCGAGGAGGCCCGCGCCTTCCTCGCCGACGCGCTGGCCGCCGTCGTCGTCGGCGACCCGGCCGACGAGAAGACCCAGATGGGCCCGCTGATCTCCCGTCAGCAGCTGGACCGCGTACGGTCGTTCGTCCCCGAGGACGTGCCCGCCCTGCGCGGCAGCGCCCCCGACGGACCCGGCTTCTGGTTCCCGCCGACCGTCCTGACGGGGGAGCGGCCGGACAGCGCGGCGGCCCGCGAGGAGATCTTCGGCCCCGTGGCCGTCCTGCTCCCCTTCACCGACGAGGCGGACGCGATCCGCCTCGCCAACGACACCCCGTACGGCCTCTCCGGCTCCGTCTGGACCCGGGACCTCGGGCGCGCCCTGCGCGTCTCCCAGGCCGTCCGCGCGGGCAACCTGTCCGTCAACTCCCACTCCAGCGTCCGCTACTGGACCCCGTTCGGGGGCTTCAAGCAGTCCGGCCTCGGCCGTGAACTGGGCCCCGACGCCCTGACCGCCTTCACCGAAACCAAGAACGTCTTCATCAGCACGGAGGGCACCGCACAGTGACCGACACCAATGTTTGCCGCCGCCTGGTCGGCCGTACCGCCGTCGTCACCGGAGCCGGCAGCGGCATCGGCCTCGCCACCGCCCGCCGGCTCGCCTCCGAGGGCGCCCACGTGGTCTGCGCCGACGTGGACGAGGCCCGCGGCAAGGCCGTCGCCGACGAGGTCGGCGGACTGTTCGTGAAGGTCGACGTCACCGACCCGGAGCAGGTCGAGGCGCTGTTCAAGACGGCGTACGACACCTACGGCAGCGTCGACGTCGCCTTCAACAACGCCGGCATCTCCCCGCCCGACGACGACTCCATCCTGGAGACCGGCCTGGAGGCCTGGAAGCGCGTCCAGGAGGTCAACCTCACCTCCGTCTACCTGTGCTGCAAGGCCGCCATCCCCTACATGCGCCGCCAGGGCAAGGGCTCCATCATCAACACGGCGTCCTTCGTGGCGCGGATGGGCGCGGCGACGTCCCAGATCTCCTACACCGCGTCCAAGGGCGGCGTCCTCGCGATGTCCCGCGAGCTGGGCGTGCAGTTCGCGCGCGAGGGCATCCGGGTCAACGCCCTGTGCCCGGGCCCGGTCAACACCCCGCTGCTGCAGGAGCTGTTCGCCAAGGACCCCGAGCGGGCCGCCCGCCGCCTGGTGCACATCCCGCTGGGCCGGTTCGCCGAGGCCGAGGAGATCGCCGCCGCCGTCGCCTTCCTGGCCAGCGACGACTCCTCCTTCGTCAACGCCACCGACTTCCTGGTGGACGGCGGGATCTCCGGGGCCTACGTCACCCCGCTGTAGGCCCTAGAGGAACGTCTGCCCCTCGCCGCGGTAGGTGGGCACGGTCGCCGTGACCGTGTCCCCCTCGACGAGGTGCAGCTTCTCGAACCGCTCGCACAGCTCGCCCGCCTTGGCGTGCCGGAACCACACCTTGTCGCCGATCAGCAGATCGTCGGCGGGCGAGCCGAGCAGCGGGGTCTGCACCTCGCCGGGGCCCTCCTGGGGGTCGTACGCCAGCCCCTCCGGCAGGTACGGCACCGGCAGCCGGTCGGGGCCGGCGGCGCCGGAGGCCGGGTAGCCGCCGCCGAGCACGGTGACGACACCGACGCCGGGCCGTCGTACGACCGGCAGCGCGAAGAGGGCGGCCGGACGGCCGCTGAAGGACGTGTAGTTGTCGAAGAGCCGGGGGACGTACAGCCCGGAACCGGCCGCGATCTCGGTGACCGCGTCCTCGGCCGCGGTGTGCTGCACGCTGCCCGTGCCGCCGCCGTTGACGAACTCCAGGTCCGGGGCGACGGCCCGCACCGCCCGGACCACCGTGGCCCGCCGCTCGGCCAGTTCACGGCGCGCGGCGGCCTGCATCAGCCGGATGGCGCGCGAGCGGAACGGGCGCCCGGCGACCGCGTCCCCGACCCCGGCGATGTGCCCCTCGTACGCCATGATCCCCACCAGCTTGAACCCCGGCCGCCGGGCCACCGCCCGAGCCAGGTCGGCGACTTGGGCGGGGGAGTGCAGCGGCGATCGGCGCGCGCCGACCCGCACCCGGCCGCCGAGCAGCTTCAGCGCGGTGTCCAACTCCAGGCAGACGCGCACCACTTCGCGTCCGCCGGCGCGGGACGCGTCGATGAGTTCGAGCTGGGCGACGTCGTCCACCATCACCGTGACCGCGGTGGCGAGCTTGGGATCGGCGGCCAGCTCCGCGAAGCCGGACCGGTCGGCGGACGGATAGGCGAGCAGGACGTCGTCGAAGCCGGAGCGCGCGAGCCACAGCGACTCGGCCAGGGTGAACGACATGATCCCCTGGAAGCCGTCCTTCGCCAGGACGCGTTCCAGCAGGGCCCGGCAGCGCACGGACTTGCTGGCGACCCGGACCGGCTTGCCGGCGGCGCGGCGGACCAGATCGGCCGCGTTGGCGTCGAAGGCCTCCAGATCCACGATCGCGAGCGGGGCGTCGAGAGGGGCGGTGGCCCGGTCGTAACGGGCCCTGTCAGCGGCGCGCGCAGTCATGAACGAAGCGTGCCAGACCCGAATACCGCAGGGTAGGGGGACGTTCCGGGCAGATGCCCCGGGGGTGTGGACAGGTTCCCTGTAGGCGCCCGACAACCCGTAGAGTGACGCGCACGTACGGCGGAACGCGCCCCACCGCATCACCTGCACCGGTCTGCCGGTCCGGTGAACCGGGATGCCGGTCCGGCCGTACGGGTATGCGTGCCCGGGACGGAGTCTGCGCACCGGGTGCGGCCGAGCAGCAGGACGGCCCGCGTACGAGGAAACGGCCCGGGCACGAGGAAACGGGGGGTGCATGAGCACGGAAGCGCGCCGCGCCCCGGTCCCGCCGCGCCCGTCGACTCCACCCCCGAGCAACATCCCTGCGGCGCCCTCGGGCCCGGGGGAGACGGACAACGGCACCGGAGCGGGCGCGATCTTCCCGCCGGTCGGAGCCGGGCCCGAGCCCGCCCGGCGCGGCGTCCCCGCTCCCGCCCAGCCTCCGGTGGCCCCCGGCTTCGACCCCGCTCCCGCTCTCGCTCCCGATCTTGATCTTGATCTTGATTCCGACGAGGAGCCCTCCGTCTTCGCCCCGCGCGCTTCGCGGACCTCGCAGCCCTCCGCCGTGCCCGAGGCCGGTGCCCCCGCGAGCCCGCCTCCGCCGCCCGCCTCCGCCCGCTTCCCCGACGCGCCACCGCGCCCGTCCCACCGCCAGGGGCCGCAGACCGGCCGCCCCACGGCACCGCCGGAAGCCCCGTCGGAGACGACGACCCGGCTGCGCCCCGTGCCCTCGGCACCCGCACCGCAGCCCCCCAGGTCCGCGCCCGCGCGGCCGGCTGCCCCGGCTCCTGCCCACCCCGGCCCCCGGCCGCCCGCCGCCGTCCCGCCGGACCCCGCCCTGTCCTGGAGTGCCGCCGCGGCGGCACGGCCCATCGTGTCGTTCGCGGAGCCGGAGACGCGTGGCCCGCGCAGCCGCGTGCGGTCCCGTACCGCCGCTGCCGGTGTCTGTCTCGTGTTCGGGCTCGGGCTCATCGGCGGTGCCGTGACCGGGAGCTGGCTCACCGGAGACGGTGGGGACGGGGACACCCGGCAGGGGTTCGCCACCGCCGGGACGCTGTGGCACAACGTGCCCGTCGACCGGCTCTTCCCGCCCACCGTCCAGGGCACCGGTGCCGGACCCGGCGGCGCCGACCGCACCTGGACGCGGATCGCCGTCGCCCCCGACACCGGCTGCGCCCACGCCTTCGACCCGCTGCTGCACAAGGCCCTCGCCCCCGTCGGCTGCCAGCGGCTGCTGCGCGCCACCTACACCGACGCAACGCAGAGCTACGTCACCACCGTCGGCCTGCTGTTCACCAAGGCCGACCCGGCCGGCATGGCCGCGCTCGCCGCCCGCTTCCGCGACGAGCACCTGGACCGCCGTGCCGACCTGATGCCCCGCCCGTACCCGGCCAAGGGCACCGCCGCGGCCGGCTTCGGCGACCGGCAGCGCGCCTCCTGGACCGTCTCCGTCCTGACCGACGCCCCCGTCGTCGCCTACGCCGTCTCCGGCTGGGCCGACGCTCGCACCGTCGACACGCCCCAGCCCGCCGCGGACGCCGTACGGTCCGGCGCCGGCACGCCGGCCGCCCAGTCCGGCCTCGGCAACGAGGCCCAGGGCCTGGCCGACCGCATCGAACGACGCCTGCGCCAGACCGTCGGCACGGCCACGGAGAAGCCCTCATGAGGCGATCGACAGGCGGCCCCCGCCGCAAGCGCGCGGCCGGAGCCGCGGTGAGCCTCCTGCTCACCGGCTCCCTCCTCCTGCTGCCCACCGCCGCCGCCCACGCCGACGGCATCCGCGCCCAGCAGTGGGGCCTGACCGCCCTCCACCTCGACGAGGCCTGGCAGACCACCAAGGGCCGGGGCGTCACCGTCGCCGTCCTGGACACCGGAGTCGAGGCCGACCACCCCGACCTGGCCGGCAACGTCCTGCCCGCCAAGGACCTGATCGGCTTCGGCTCGGGCCCCGGCGACCGCACCTGGGCCCGGCACGGCACCGCCATGGCCGGCATCATCGCGGGACACGGCCACGGCCCCGGCGACACCGGCGGCGTCATGGGCGTCGCGCCCGAGGCGAAGATCCTGCCCGTCCGGGTCATCCTGGAGGACAGCGACCCGGCCCGCGCCAAGGCCCGCACCACCCGCGGCAACGCCCTCGCCGACGGCATCCGCTGGGCCGCCGACCACGGCGCCGACGTCATCAACCTCTCCCTCGGCGACGACTCCGCCTCCGCGCACCCCGAGCCCAGCGAGGACGAGGCGGTGCAGTACGCCCTGAAGAAGGGCGTGGTCGTCGTGGCCTCCGCGGGCAACGGCGGCGACAAGGGCGACCACGTCTCCTACCCGGCCGCCTACCCCGGCGTCATCGCGGCCACCGCCGTCGACCGCTACGGCACCCGCGCCTCCTTCTCCACCCGCCGCTGGTACGCCACGGTCAGCGCGCCCGGCGTCGACGTCGTCATCGCCGACCCCGACCACAAGTACTACGCGGGCTGGGGCACGAGTGCGGCCTCCGCCTTCGTCTCCGGAGCGGTGGCCCTGATCAGGGCGGCCCACCCCGCGCTCACCCCGGCCCAGATCAAGAAGCTCCTGGAGGACACGGCCCGCGACGCCCCCGTCGGCGGCCGGGACGACTCCCGGGGTTTCGGCATGATCGACCCCGCGGCAGCCCTCAGGGCGGCCGACCGGCTGAAGCCGAAGGGTCTGCGCCCGGCGTCGTACGGCAAGGAGTACTTTGGTCCGGGCCCGGACGCGGCCAAGTCGACAACGGGTACGTCGGCCTGGGCGGGCGCCCTCGCGGGCAGCACCGGGGCGGTGCTGCTCGTCGCGGCCGTGGTTCTGTGGAGGGGCCGCAGGGCCGGCCTCTGAAGGCGGTGACGATAGGGTCGGTGACCGTGGCGAACAAGAACATTCCCGACCCCGGCTTCTCCGACGACGACGGCTCCGCCGACCCGAGGCTGAGCGCCGCGCTCGCCGCCTGGGCCGAGGACCGCAGCGCGCTCGGGCCCGTGCTGGAGGCGCTCAAGGGCGCTCGCCTGCTCGTCCCCGTCGTCGCCGTGCTCGGTGAGGTCGAGGAGGACGAGCACGGGCTGCGCCGCGAGAAGACCAGCGACATGGCCGTACCCACCTTGAAGGCCGGCCCGCGCACCGCCCTGCCCGCCTTCACCTCCATCGACTCCCTCGCCCGCTGGGACCCCGAGGCCCGCCCGGTCGCCGTACCCGTGCACCAGGCGCTGCAGGCCGCCGCGCACGAGAAGGCGGACACGGTCGTGCTGGACCTGGCCGGGCCCGTGCCCTTCGAGCTGACCGGCCCGGTGCTGCTCGCCCTCGCCGAGGGCCGCGTCAGCACCGACCCGCTCACCGACCCGGCCGTCGTCGAGGCCGTCCGTACGGCCGTGGCGGCGGAGCCCGCCGTGCTGCGCGCCCACCTGGGGCCGGGACAGGCCGACGGCACCCTCGCCCTCGTGCTCGACCCGGCCGCCGCGCCCGCCGAGGCCGCCCGCGCGGTCGCCGCGCGGCTCGCCGCCGACGAAACGCTGAGGGCCCGCCTGGTGCGCGGTCTCGACCTGGCACTGCTGCCGGCCGGGACCACCCCTCCGGGCGAGCCCCTGTACGTGAAGGAATAGATCAGCCGTAGACCGGGCCGGTGTACTTCTCGCCCGGCCCCTGGCCCGGCTCGTCCGGGACGATCGACGCCTCGCGGAACGCCAGCTGCAGCGACTTCAGGCCGTCGCGCAGCGGCGCCGCGTGGAAGGAGCTGACCTCGGTCGCGCTCGCGTCCAGCAGACCGGCGAGCCCGGAGATCAGCTTGCGGGCCTCGTCCAGGTCCTTGTACTTCTCGCCCTCCTCGCTCAGCCCGAGCTTCACGGCGGCGGCGCTCATCAGGTTGACGGCGACCGTCACGATCACCTCGACGGCGGGGACCTCGGCGATGTCCCGGGTCATCGCGTCGTAGTCGGTGTTCACGGGGCCGGGGTGCTCAGGAGGGGTCTCACTCATGCCCCACACGATAGGCGGCGACGGGCGCCGGGCCCCAGTTGGCCTCGGTTAGCCCTTCCTGCGCGGAGCTGCTAACCTTGTGTGACGACCGGCCGGAGACGCATGCCTCGCGGTGAGCGTACCGGCCCACAAGTGGAGGCTTCGAACTCCCACCTGACCGCCCTCCGGGGCGGCGGGTCACCGGTCAGACGGCTCCGTCGCCCCTTGAGGCGTGGATCCGTCCGATAGTGCGCCCCGCGACATCGCGGCGGTGTTCCGGTAGTTCGAGGAGCCCCGCCTGTGATCGTCCGGGGCATTTTTTGTGCTTCGGCGCGGTTAGGTCTAACGAACACAGACGTTACGCGGCTGTCCGCCAGACCGCCGCGTGGTGCTACCGAGGAGGATCCATCAGCGCCGAGCCCCGCATCAACGACCGGATTCGCGTTCCCGAGGTGCGACTTGTCGGTCCCAGCGGCGAGCAGGTCGGCATCGTGCCGCTTGCCAAGGCCCTGGAGCTTGCGCAGGAGTACGACCTGGACCTGGTCGAGGTCGCGGCGAACGCCCGTCCGCCCGTGTGCAAGCTCATGGACTACGGGAAGTTCAAGTACGAGTCGGCCATGAAGGCCCGTGAGGCGCGCAAGAACCAGGCGCACACGGTCATCAAGGAGATGAAGCTCCGGCCGAAGATCGACCCGCACGACTATGACACCAAGAAGGGTCACGTCGTACGGTTCCTCAAGCAGGGCGACAAGGTCAAGATCACGATCATGTTCCGTGGTCGCGAGCAGTCCCGGCCCGAGCTGGGCTACCGGCTGCTGCAGCGTCTCGCGGAGGACGTCCAGGACCTCGGCTTCGTGGAGTCGAACCCGAAGCAGGACGGCCGAAACATGATCATGGTTCTCGGTCCGCACAAGAAGAAGACCGAGGCGATGGCCGAGGCCCGTCAGGCGCAGGAGGCCCGCAAGGCCGAAGCGAAGGCCAACCCCGGTCGCTCGCAGAACCCTGCCGAGGCCGAGGTGTCCGCCGAGGCCGAGGTGCCTGCCGAGGCCGAGGTGCCCGCCGAGGAGCCCGCCGAGGCGTGATCCCGGGGTGTGCTTGCCCCGGGCGCAAGACCCGGGACGCGAGTCCCAGGATGTAACCGAAACAAGAGCGACGCTCCACCGTGCCCGGTTTTCGTGACCGGGCACAGGAGCGCCACCGACGAGGAGAGAACGGCGCTATGCCGAAGAACAAGTCGCACAGCGGTGCCAGCAAGCGCTTCAAGGTCACCGGCTCCGGCAAGGTGCTCCGTGAGCGCGCCGGCAAGCGCCACCTGCTCGAGCACAAGTCGTCCCGCGTGACGCGTCGCCTGACCGGCAACGCCGAGATGGCCCCGGGCGACGCCGCGAAGATCAAGAAGCTTCTCGGCAAGTGACGTACCCGGCGCTCGCCCTTCTCTGAGCGCCGTACGTCAGGACCGGGACCCAATCGTTTCCGGGCCGCGTGAGGACAACCGCGGCCCCGCTACAAGGAGTTAACAAGTGGCACGCGTCAAGCGGGCAGTCAACGCCCACAAGAAGCGCCGGGCGATCCTCGAGCAGGCCTCCGGCTACCGCGGTCAGCGCTCGCGCCTGTACCGCAAGGCCAAGGAGCAGGTCACCCACTCGCTGGTCTACAACTACAACGACCGCAAGAAGCGCAAGGGCGACTTCCGTCAGCTGTGGATCCAGCGCATCAACGCCGCTGCCCGCGCCAACGGCATGACGTACAACCGCTTCGTCCAGGGTCTGAAGGCCGCGAACGTCGAGGTCGACCGCAAGATCCTGGCCGAGCTGGCCGTCAACGACGCGGGTGCCTTCGCCGCCCTCGTCGAGGTCGCGCAGAAGGCGCTGCCGGCGGACGTCAACGCGCCCAAGGCTGCGTGACGCTGCGCTGGCTTTAGGCCGACGTGATTCGGACCCGCGGGCTGGTGCCTGCGGGTCCGTTTATGTGTGGACAACAATTGAGGTGACTTTCGATGCCCCCCGTCAGCCCCGAGCTGATCTCCCCCCGGTCCGCCCGTGTCGCCGCTGCCCGGCGGCTTGCCAAGCGGAACTTCCGGGGTAAGGACCGGCTGTTTCTTGCGGAGGGGCCGCAGGCCGTGCGGGAGGCGGCCGGGCATCGGGCCGGTGGGGAGGCGACGCTCGTCGAGCTGTTCGCCACCGTCGAGGCCGCGGAGCGGTACGCCGACATCATCGGGGAGGCGCGCGCCGCGGGCGCCCGGGTGCACCTCGCCTCCGAGGAGGTCATCGCCGACATCTCCACCACCGTCACCCCGCAGGGCCTCGTCGGGGTGTGCCGGTTCCTGGACACGCCGTTCGAGGAGATCCTCGCCGCCCGGCCCAAGCTGGTCGCCGTGCTCGCGCACGTGCGGGACCCCGG
This sequence comes from Streptomyces sp. NPDC002671, assembly GCF_053592475.1. Lineage (NCBI taxonomy): Bacteria > Bacillati > Actinomycetota > Actinomycetes > Kitasatosporales > Streptomycetaceae > Streptomyces > Streptomyces sp. NPDC002671. The sequence continues at coordinate 241,416 of NZ_JBSFVU010000002.1, read as the reverse complement.
CAACGCCGGGACCGTGCTGCGCTGCGCCGACGCCGCCGGTGCCGAGGCCGTGGTCCTCACCGACGCCTCCGTCGACCTGTACAACCCCAAGGCCGTGCGCGCCTCCGTGGGCTCGCTGTTCCACCTGCCCGTCGCCGTGGGCGTGCCCGTCGAGCGGGCCGTGGCCGGGCTGAAGGACGCCGGGGTGCGGATTCTCGCCGCCGACGGAGCCGGGGACCGCGACCTGGACGAGGAGCTGGACAAGGGGAGCATGGGCGGGCCGACCGCCTGGGTGTTCGGCAACGAGGCCTGGGGGCTCCCGGAGGAGACCCGCGCGCTCGCGGACGCCGTCGTACGCGTCCCGATCCACGGAATGGCCGAGAGCCTGAACCTCGCCACGGCCGCCGCCGTATGTCTCTACGCCTCGGCCCGTGCGCAGCGCGCCTCCGGAGGGTGCCGCGCCGTCACCGAGAGCTAGGGCCTGTAGGGTGACGGGCTCGGGGCCCTGCGCCGTCTGAGAGGTGGGCTACGGGGATGAGTGTGGTCGGCACGAGCACTGCGCCGGAAGGGCGGGAGGCGCGCCGCACGCCCGCGCCCCGGCCCGCTGCCCCCACCGGGACCGACGGCCCCGCCGAGGTCGGGGACCGCACCGAGATCCGGCTCGGCATCGACCCCGACCAGCTGCCCGACGGCCTCGTCGTCGCCGACGAGCACGGCCGGATCGTCTGCTTCAACGCCGCCGCCCAGCGCATCACCGCCGTACCCGCCGCCGAGGCTCTCGGCAAGCCCCTGGAGCGGGTCCTGCCCTTGGAAGACCTGGAGGGGCGGCGCTGGTGGCAGCTCACCGACCCCTACGGCGGGCTTGCGATCCGGGTGCGGCAGCCCGAGCGCAACCTGCTGCTGCCCGGCGGCCGGGAGGTGCTGGTCTCCGCCCGGTACGTGCGCGCTGAGCCCCTGGGGCCCGTACGGCGCGTCGTCGTCTCGCTGCGCGACACCGAGGCCCGCCGGCGCACCGAGCGCAGCCACGCCGAGCTGATCGCCACCGTCGCCCACGAACTGCGTTCCCCGCTGACCTCCGTCAAGGGGTTCACCGCCACCCTCCTCGCCAAGTGGGCACGTTTCACCGACGACCAGAAGCGGCTGATGCTGGAGACCGTCGACGCCGACGCCGACCGCGTCACCCGGCTCATCGCCGAGCTGCTCGACATCTCCCGGATCGACAGCGGCCGGCTGGAGGTGCGCCGGCAGCCCGTCGACATAGGCGCGGCCGTCTCCCGGCACATCCAGGCCTACGTCGCCGCCGGCCAGCCCGCCGGCCGCTTCCTGCTCCGCATCGACCAGCCGCTGCCCGACCTGTGGGCCGACCCCGACAAGGTCGACCAGGTGCTGAGCAACCTCATCGAAAATGCCGTGCGGCACGGCGAAGGAACCGTCACCATTGACATCACGCCCACGGCGTCCCCCCGCGAGGGCGAGGAAACCGGCACGTCGGTCACGGTGAGCGACGAGGGGCCCGGCATCCCGGAGGAGTCCATGAACCGCGTCTTCACCCGCTTCTGGCGGGGCAGCAAGCGCGGTGGCACCGGCCTCGGGCTCTACATCGTCAAGGGCATCGTCGAGGCCCACGGCGGCCTCATCACGGTCGGCCGCGCCCCCGGCGGCGGCGCGGAATTCCGATTTACGTTGCCCGTGAGCGCACCGGCGTATCTCGCCTAGTGGGCCACGGGCGCATTCACATTCCCCAACCCCGTTAGACTCGGCCTTTGGCACCTTTGTGTCCTGCACGCGGCCCTCAGCGCCGGTCATGGGGACCATTCAGCCAGCCAATCGGAAGCACGGGAAGAGATGTCGGCACCGAATAAGTCGTACGACCCTGTCGAGGTCGAGGCGTTGAAACCGGAAGAGATCGAGCGCATGCGGGACGAGGCGCTCGCCGCCTTCGCCGCCGCGGACTCCCTCGACGCGCTCCACGAGGCCAAGATCGCCCACACCGGCCCGGCCTCCCCGCTGGCCCTCGCCAACCGCGAGATCGGCGCCCTGCCCCCGCAGGCCAAGGCCGAGGCCGGCAAGCGCGTCGGCATGGCCCGCGGCGCCGTGAACAAGGGCCTCGCCGCCCGCCAGAGCGAGCTGGAGGCCGAGCGCGACGCCCGAGTGCTGGTGGAGGAGGACGTCGACGTCACGCTGTCCCACGACCGCGTCCCGGCCGGCGCCCGCCACCCCCTGACCACGCTCTCCGAGCGGATCGAGGACATCTTCGTGGCCATGGGCTACGAGGTCGCCGAGGGCCCGCAGGTCGAGGCGGAGTGGTTCAACTTCGACGCCCTGAACATCGGCCCGGACCACCCGGCCCGCGGCGAGGCCGACACCTTCTTCGTGCAGACTGCATCCGACAGCGGCTCCGCCGCGGGGTCCGGCGGCACCGAGTCCGGCGTCGTGCTGCGCACCCACACCTCGCCCGTGCAGATCCGCTCCCTGCTCGACCGCGAGCTGCCGGTCTACGTGATCTGCCCCGGCCGCGTGTACCGCACCGACGAGCTGGACGCCACCCACACCCCGGTCTTCCACCAGGTCGAGCTGCTCGCCGTGGACGAGGGCCTGACCATGGCCGACCTCAAGGGCACCCTGGACCACATGGTCCAGTCCCTGTTCGGCGAGGGCATGAAGACCCGGCTGCGGCCGAACTTCTTCCCCTTCACCGAGCCGAGCGCCGAGATGGACATGCTCTGCTACGTGTGCAAGGGCGAGTCCGTCGGCAACCCCGACCGCCCCTGCCGCACCTGCTCCAGCGAGGGCTGGATCGAGCTGGGCGGCTGCGGCATGGTCAACCCGAAGGTGCTGACCGCCTGCGGCGTCGACCCGGAGAAGTACAGCGGCTTCGCCTTCGGGTTCGGCATCGAGCGGATGCTGATGTTCCGCCACAACGTCGAAGACATGCGAGACATGGTCGAGGGTGACATCCGGTTCACCCGGCCGTTCGGGATGGAGATCTGATGCGGGTCCCGCTTTCTTGGCTGCGGGAGTACGTCGACCTGCCGGCGACCGAAACCGGCCGTGACGTCCAGGCCAAGCTCATTTCGGCAGGTCTGGAGGTCGAGACCGTCGAGCAGCTCGGCGCCGACCTCAAGGGTCCGCTGGCCGTCGGCCAGGTGCTGACCATCGAGGAGCTGGAGGGCTTCAAGAAGCCGATCCGCTTCTGCACCGTCGACGTCGGCCAGGCCAACGGCACCGGCGAGCCCCAGGAGATCGTCTGCGGCGCCCGCAACTTCGCGGTCGGCGACAAGGTCGTCGTGGTCCTGCCCGGCGCCGAGCTGCCCGGCGGGTTCTCGATCGCCGCCCGCAAGACCTACGGCAAGACCTCCCACGGCATGATCTGCTCCAGCGACGAGCTGGGCATGGGCGACGACGGCAACCACGGCATCATCGTGCTGCCGCCGGAGACCGAGGTCGGCAAGGACGCCATCGAGCTGCTGGAGCTGGTCGACGAGGTCCTGGACATCGCCGTCACCGCCAACCGCGGCGACTGCCTGTCCATCCGCGGCGTGGCCCGCGAGACCGCCATCGCCTACGGCCTGCCGCTGCGCGACCCGGCCCTGATCGACGTACCGGCCCCGAACGCCTTCGGCTACCCGGTCCAGGTCTCCGACGCGCACGGCTGCGACCGCTTCACCGCCCGCACGGTGACCGGCCTGAGCCCCGAGGCGCGCTCCCCGATCTGGCTGCAGCGCCGCCTGCAGAAGGTCGGCATGCGCCCGATCTCGCTCGCCGTCGACGTCACGAACTACGTGATGATGGAGCTGGGCCAGCCCCTGCACGCCTACGACCGCACGCTGGTCAAGGGCACCATCGGCGTGCGCCGCGCCGCGGAGGGCGAGAAGCTCGTCACCCTCGACGGCGTCGAGCGCAAGCTGCACGCCGAGGACCTGGTCATCACCGACGAGCGCGGCCCGATCGGCCTCGCCGGCGTCATGGGCGGCGCCAACACGGAGATCGCCGACCACGAGGCCACCGAGAACGGGGCGAACGCCACGTCCGACGTGGTCATCGAGGCCGCCCACTTCGACGCGATCTCGATCGCGCGTACGGCCCGCCGCCACAAGCTGCTGTCCGAGGCGTCCCGCCGCTTCGAGCGGGGCGTCGACCCGCAGGCCGCGTCCGCCGCCGCCCAGCGCACGGTGGACCTGCTGGTGCTGCTCGCGGGCGGCACCGCCGAGGCCGGTGTCACCGAGGTCGTCGCTCCGTCCGAGCCGCAGACCGTCACCATCCCGGCCAGCCACCCGGACGAGGTCGCGGGCGTCGACTATGGCCGTGAGACGGTCGTGCGCCGTCTCCAGGAGGTCGGCTGCCACGTCTACGGGCAGGACGAGCTGGTCGTCAGCGTCCCGTCCTGGCGTCCCGACCTGGCCGACCCCAACGACCTGGCCGAAGAGGTCATCCGCCTGGAGGGCTACGAGAACCTGCCCTCCACGCTGCCCAAGCTCCCCTCGGGCCGCGGCCTCACCCACCGGCAGCGGCTGCACCGCCGCGTCGGCCGGGCACTGGCCGGCGCCGGCTACGTCGAGGCGCCGAACTACCCCTTCGTCGGCGAGCAGGTCTTCAACCAGCTCGGCCTGGAGTCCGACGACCCGAAGCGCCGCGTCGTCAAGCTCGTCAACCCGCTCAACGACGAGGAGCCCGCGCTCCGTACGACGCTGCTGCCGGGCCTGCTCGGTGCCTTGCGGCGCAACGACGGCCGGGGCTCGCACGACCTGGCCCTGTTCGAGACCGGTCTGGTCTTCCTGCCGCGCGAGGAGCAGCGCGTCGCCGGGCACCTGCCCGTCGACCGCCGTCCCACCGACGAGGAGATCGCGCGGCTGAACGCCGCGCTGCCCGACCAGCCGCGGCACGTGGCCGTCGTCCTCACGGGCGCCCGCGAACAGGCCGGCTGGTGGGGCGCAGGCCGCCCGGCCGGCTGGGCCGACGCGATCGAGGCGGCGCGTGCCGTCGCCCGCGAGGCCGGTGCCGACCTGGTCGTGCGCAAGGGTCAGTACGGCCCGTGGCACCCCGGTCGCTGCGCCGAGCTGGTGGTCGTCGCCGACGGCGCGGAGCGCGTCGTGGGCCACGCCGGCGAACTGCACCCGCGTGTGGTGAAGGCCCTGGGTCTGCCTGAGCGCACCTGCGCGATGGAGCTGGACCTGGACGCCCTAGAGGCGGTGGGCGACGGTGTCCCGCAGGCGCCGAGCATCTCCACGTTCCCGGTCGCCACGCAGGACGTCGCCCTCGTCGTCGACAAGCCCATCCCGGCCACGGAGGTCGAGGCGGCGCTGCGCGAGGGTGCGGGTGAACTCCTGGAGTCCATCCGGCTGTTCGACGTGTATGAGAACGCCGAGCACCTGGGCGAGGGCAAGAAGTCCCTGGCGTATGCGCTCCGCTTCCGGGCCGGGGACCGGACGCTGACGGTTGATGAGGCGTCGGCCGCTCGGGATGCGGCTGTGGCCCTCGCCGGCGAGCGGACCGGGGCTGTGCTTCGGGGCTGATCGCCGTAGGGGTATCCCACCCGGGTCAACCTGCATAAATGCAGGTTGACCCGGGTGGGATCACTCTTTTGGGTGGGAACTCGGGGTGATCTGGTGCCCCCGGGGCATGCCGTCGACAGAATCGGACCGGCCTTTCGGGGTCGGTCCGTCTGCTCTGTCAGAGCCCACATGGGGGACCAGAGGCATGATCCGCATCAAGGCACGGGCACCCACCGCGAGGGGAGCCGTACTGCCCACGGTCTGGGGAGCCGCGGCGGTCGCCTACAAGTTCGGCTGCCCCCTCGCCCAGCAGAACGGGCTCGGCGCGCGCATCGTGACGTGCGCCGTGTTCTTGGCCGTCGGCGCCGGGCTGATATTCCACGTCCGCCGCACGCTGCTGCGCGAACTCCGGCAGGCCCGACGGGTCGCGGGCGCCGCGCAGAGCGTGGTGCTACGGCCGCCGCCGCCCCGGCTCGCCGGCCTGAATCTCGCCGCCGCCCAGCTCTCCGCCGACCGGGGCGCGAGCATCGGCGGGGACCTGTACGAGGCGGTCGCCACCGAATACGGCGTCCGGGTCGTCATGGGGGACGTGCGCGGCCACGGGCTCGGCGCGCTCGGCACCGTCGCCGCCGTCCTCGGCAGCTTCCGCGAGGCGGCCCACGACGAGCCCGAACTCGGGCTCGTGCTCCGGAGACTGGAGCGTGCCCTGGCCCGGCACCTGCGTGAACGGGCCCGCGCCGAACACCCCTCGAACGGCGCCCCGGACCTCGACAACCCGGTCGCCGAGGAGTTCGTCACCCTCCTGCTGCTGGAAATCGGCAAGGACGGCGAGCTGCGCACCCTCAACTGCGGCCATCCGTGGCCGTATCTGCTCCGCGGCACCAGCGTGCAACTGCTGAGCCGCGCGGATCCGCTCCCGCCACTGGGCCCGTTCCCCCTGCCGGCGGAGCTGACGGACCGCTCCTGCGGGCGGCTGCTGCCAGGTGACTCCCTGGTCCTGTACACGGACGGCGCGGAGGACGCGAGAGATGCCCGAGGCCGGTTCTTCTCCCTGCCGACAGTGCTGCGCGAGGCCGTGCGCGAGGCCCCGGTCTCGCCCCAGACGGTCCTGCGCACCTTTTTCACGGCTCTTCTGCACCACACAGCGGGCAGACCCACGGACGACGTGGCGGTACTGGTCCTCCGGAACGACCGGAGCCGGGCGCTGTCCAACTCCCCAGGAGCGCGGGACGGTGACCTCAGCGGCCCTGCCGCGGGGGCGCGATCAGCCCCCACAGACCCGCAGCCGACAACGAACCGCTAGCCGCACCCTCTTGGCCGCCCCCGGCCAAGCCGCCGCTGTTCGAGGGGGAGCCGGCGGCTTGGCCGGTCTCTTGCGAGGCACCCCAGTCAACCGACCCGCCACGCTCCGCAACAGCGTGCACACACCCTGGATGCGCGCACTCGGTTCACACCCCGTGTGAACGGACCCGCACTAGTCTGACTGCCACCACGCCACTTGGGGGGCATCCCATGCAGCCCAACACTCTGCTCGACGCGATCCTGGACGAGGCGGGGATCTCGCACGCCGGTCTCGCCGCCCACGTCAACCAGGCCGGCCGCAGGAGAGGGCTGGCGCTGCGGTACGAACACACCGCTGTCGCCCGGTGGTTGAAGGGCCAGCGGCCCCGCGGTCAGGTGCCCGACCTGATCTGCGAGGTGCTCGCGGTCCGGCTGCAGCGGCCCGTCACCCTGGACGACATCGGGCTCGGTGTGCCCGGTGAGCCGAGCAGCACGCACGCCGGTTCGCTGTCCGGCTTCGTGGAGCGGGCCACCGCGCTGTGGCGCTCCGACGAACAGCAGCGGCCTCATGTGCTGGGCGCCCCGGCCGTCACCGGCACCCCGGCCGTGATGCCGGTGTGGGAGTGGGAGAACCCGCCCGAGGACGTGGACGTCTCCCGGGGCGGCCGGCATCGCGTCACGACGGCCGACATCGAGATGCTGCGCTCCGCCCGCACCCACTACGAGCAGATGTACCGCAAGGCGGGCGGCATCGCGACCCGCACCCGCATCGTCGGCTTCCTCAACGCCGAGGCGGCGCCGCTGCTGCGCGGCAGCTACACCGATGCCACCGGCCGCCAACTGCACCGAGCCACAGGCGGGTTGGTGGCGATCGCCGGCATCTGCGCGTACGACTCCGACGCACACGGACTCGCACAGCGCTACTTCCACCAGGCACTCAGGCTGGCAAAGGCCAGCGGGGACCGGGGACTTGGCGCGTATGTGATCGCGCTGCTGGTCAACCAGGCGCTGTACATGCAGGAGTTCCGGCAGGCCGTCGCCTTTGCGGAGGCCGCGCTGCGCGCCGCCGGAAAGCACATCACCCCGGCGCTCGCCTCCGACCTGTACGCGATGCAGGCGAAGGCGTACGCCCACCTCGGCGACTCCGGCAGCGCCCTGTCCTGCATCCGCCGGGCCGAGACGGCCGCCGAGCGCATCCGGCGCGGGTACGAGCCCGACGAGACCGGCTACGTCCAGCCCGGCCTCGTCAACGTCCAGGTGGCCGAGGCGCTGCTCAGCCTCGGCGAGCTGGCCGCCGCCGGGGAGCACGCCGCGGCGGCGGTGGACAACCCGGCCCACGACCGGGGGCGGGTGCACCGGCTCGCCATGCTCAGCACCGTCGAACTGCGCCAGGGCCATGCCGACAAGGCGGTGGCCACGGCCGTGCAGATGGCCGAGCAGGCCCGCGGGATGGAGTCCCAGCGGCTGCGCGACAGACTGCGCGCGGTACGCGAGCACCTGGTGCGCAGCGGCTCCGCCGGAACCGCCGAAGCCGCCGAACTCATCGACGGCGCACTGCGCGTACCGCTGTAGACGCACTGTGACTGCACCGTCCCTGCTGCGATATTGCCACTTACTCGGCGGAAGGTGGCAGAACCGTGCAGTGGACGAAACAGAACGAACAAACTGTGTATGAAAACCGCTGGTTCAGCGTCAATCTCGCAGATGTCGAGCTGCCGGACGGCCGGCACCTCGACCACTTCCTGATCCGGCTGCGGCCCGTGGCCGTGGCCACGGTGGTCAACGAGGCGGGCGAAGTCCTGCTGTTGTGGCGCCACCGCTTCATCACCGACAGCTGGGGGTGGGAACTGGCCGCGGGCGTCGTGGAGGACGGCGAGGACATTGCGAGCGCCGCCGCCAGGGAGCTGGAGGAGGAGACCGGCTGGCGGCCGGGGCCCCTGCACCACCTCATGACCGTGGAGCCGTCCAACGGTCTCACCGACGCCCGGCACCACATCTACTGGTCCGACCGGGGTGAGTACGTCGGGCATCCCGTGGACGACTTCGAGTCGGACCGCCGGGAATGGGTCCCCCTCAAGGTCGTCCCCGACCTGATCGCCCGTGGGGAGGTCCCGGCCGCCAACATGGCGGCTGCGTTACTCCTGCTGCATCACCTCAGGCTCGCCGAGGGCTAGCGGGCCGGAGGGCGAGAAGGCCGGAGAGCTAGTGGGCCAGCGTCTGCCAGACCGTGACGACGAGCGCTCCCAGGGCCGCGAGCGCGGCGACCGACGGCAGCGGCCAGCGTGCGTGTTCCAGGGAGATCATGCGGGAGTTCAGCTCGTCCACTTCCTTGGCGGTCTCCTTGGTGCGGTGACTGAGCAGCGCCAGCCCGCCCTCGACGCGGGCGTACGCCACATCGAGGCGGCGACGTAACTCTGCGAGTTCCTCCTGGGCCACGGGATGATCGGAATCGGTGGTCACGGTTTCGTTCCTCTCTGTAGCCGGACGGGGTCGTTCCCCATCTCTTGCATGGGCATGAAGAGTGAACTCGCCTGGTGGGCGCGTGGGGAGCGTGTGTGACGGGCATATGCGTGCCCGGCGCGCACACGGTGTGTGAAACAGACGGGCCCGGCACCGCATCCGGTGCCGGGCCCGCAGGGCGTCACTCCCTGTAGTCAGACAGGGGGTCAGACAGGTAGTCAGCCGGTTGATCAGTTGTAGACGTAGAAGCCCGAGCCGGTCTTCCGGCCCAGCCGGCCTGCCTCGACCATGCGCTGGAGCAGCGGGGGAGCGGCGTACAGCGGCTCCTTGTACTCGGCGTACATCGAGTTGGCGATGGAGACGATGGTGTCCAGGCCGATCAGGTCGGACAGCTTCAGCGGGCCCATCGGGTGGGCGCAGCCCATCTCCATGCCGTTGTCGATGTCCTCGCGGCTCGCGATGCCCGACTCGAACATGCGGATCGCGGACAGCAGGTAGGGCACGAGCAGCGCGTTGACCACGAAGCCGGAGCGGTCCTGGGCGCGGATGGCGTGCTTGCCGAGCGACTTCTCGGCGAACATCTGGGCGCGGCTGAGGGTGCCCTCGGAGGTGGTGAGCGCCGGGATCAGCTCGACGAGCTGCTGCACCGGGGCCGGGTTGAAGAAGTGGATGCCCACGACGTGGTCGGGGCGGGAGGTGGCGACCGCCAGCTTCACCAGCGGGATCGAGGAGGTGTTGGAGGCCAGGATCGCGTCCGGCCGGGTCACCACCTGGTCGAGGACCTGGAAGATCTCGGTCTTCACGGCCTCGCTCTCCACCACGGCCTCGATCACCAGGTCACGGTCGGCGAACTCGCCGAGGTCCGTGGTGAAGCTGAGCCGCGCCTGCGTGGCGTCCCGCTCCTCCTCGCTGATCTTGCCGCGCTCGGCGGCCTTGGCCAGGGAGTTGAACAGCCGGGTACGGCCGATCTCCAGGGCCTCGCCGGTGGTCTCGGCGACCTTGACGTCCAGTCCCGCGCGGGCGCACACCTCGGCGATGCCCGCGCCCATCTGGCCGCAGCCCACGACTCCGACGCGCTCGATGTCGGTCACATCGTTCCCTTCGCTGGTTTGCCGGCTCTGGCAGGACCTCCGGGTGGGCGCCTGCTCCAATCGTGCACGTTACCGCCAAGTATCGATGATCGATCGTCCGGGTGGAGGCATCCTAGGGCCGAAAACGATCCGTGATGGAGCGGGTCCGGAGCGTATGGGGGTGTGCTGATGGGGCGCATGTCACGGCGGGCCTTCACGCTGGCGGCGCTGTCCACGCTGGCCACGGGCGCGGCAGCCCAGGGGATGGCCGTGGAGCCGGACCGGCCGCGGGCGACCGCCGAGATGCGGGGCGTGTGGCTCGCGACCGTCGTCAACCGGGACTGGCCCTCGCGGCCCGGCCTCACGGCCGCTGTCCAGCGCAAGGAGCTGATCGCCCACCTCGACAGGGCCGTCCGCCGCCGGCTCAACACGGTGATCCTCCAGGTGCGGCCCAGCGCGGACGCGCTGTGGCCTTCGCCGTACGAGCCCTGGTCGCAGTACCTGACCGGCACCCAGGGGAAGAGTCCCGGCTGGGACCCGCTCGGCACGGCGGTGCAGGAGGCCCACGCGCGCGGCCTGCAACTGCACGCCTGGTTCAACCCGTACCGGATCGCGATCCACACCGACCCGAAGCGCCTCGCCCCCGCGCACCCGGCCCGCAAGCACCCGGACTGGGTGGTGCCCTACGACGGCAGGCTCTACTACAACCCCGGCCTGCCGAAAGTCCGCGCCTTCGTGCAGAAGGCCATGCTCGACGCGGTCGCCCGGTACCCGGTCGACGCGGTGCACTTCGACGACTACTTCTATCCGTATCCGGTCGCCGGACAGACCTTCGACGACGACGCGGCGTACGACACCTATGGCGGCGCCTTCTCCAGCCGGGCCGCCTGGCGGCGCGACAACATCGACAAGCTGGTGAAGGAGATGGCCGCCGGGATCAAGCGGGTCCGGCCCGGCACCCGGTTCGGGATCAGCCCCTTCGGGGTGTGGCGCAACGCCTCGACCGACTCACGGGGCTCCAGCACACGCGCGGGCGTACAGACGTACGACGACCTGTACGCGGACACCCGGAAATGGGTCCGCAACCACTGGATCGACTACATCGTCCCGCAGCTGTACTGGCACATCGGCTTCGGCCCCGCCGACTACAAGACCCTGACCGCCTGGTGGGCGTCGGTCGCCAAGGGCACGAAGACACACCTGTACCTGGGCGAGGCGCTGTACAAGGCGGGGGCCGCAGGACAGCCCTCGGCCTGGCAGGACCCGGTCGAACTGTCCCGGCACCTCACTCTCGCCGCCCGTTATCCCGAGGTGCGCGGGCATGTGTTCTTCGCCGCCGGGGACGTGGCGGCGGACCCGATCGGGGCGCTGGCGCGGGTGGTCGCCGACCACTACGGGAAGCCGGCGACGCCACCGCGCTGAGGTTACTTCCGCCGGACTTCCGTGTGCCGGATCTCGGTGTCGGGACCGGGGGAGCAGACGCCCTCGTGCCCGTCCTCGAAGCGGACGCGGAACGGCGGGTTGCCCTCCTGGCCCAGAACTTCGACGATCTCGCCGACCTTGTCGTGTTGGCCGACCACCCTGCCGTGCTGGATCAGCTGGTCGCCCTTGCGTGCGCGCATCTGCAGGCCCTCCTCACGATCACGACCGCTGAGTGACGGCGATGCACACGAGCACCGCGACGGCGGTCAGCGGAGCAGCCGCCGTGAAGTGCTCGCCCAGCAGCAGCGCCGACCACACCAGTGTGAGCAGCGGCTGAGCCAACTGCAACTGGCTGGCGCGCGGGATGCCGATGGCCGCCATTCCCCGGTACCAGACCAGCAGGCCGAGGAAGGTCGAGCCCACGGACACCCACAGCACGCCCACCACCCCGTGGCCGGTCAGGTGCACCGGCTCGAACGACAGCCCCAGCGCGGCGGCCGGCGCGGTCAGCGGCAGGCACAGCACCAGCGCCCAGCCGACGACCTGCCAGCCCGGCATGACCCGGGCCAGCCGGCCGCCCTCGGTGTACCCGGCCGCGCACACCAGCAGCGCCGCGAACAGATAGCCGTCGGCCGCCGTGAGCGCGCCGCCGCTCTGGCCGATCGTGAAGGCGAGCACGGCCGCCGCGCCCGCCACGGCCGCCAGCCAGAACCGGCGCGAGGGCCGGTGGCCCATGCGCAGGGCGGAGAAGGCGGCGGTGGTCAGCGGCAGCAGGCCCACGACGACGGCGGCGTGCGCGGTGGTGGAGGTCTGCAGGGCGAGCGTGGTGAGCATCGGGAAGCCGAGCACGACTCCGGCGGCGACGACCGCCAGCCCCGGCAGATGGCGCCGCGCGGGCAGCCGCACCCGGAGGGCCAGCAGACAACTGCCCGCGACGAGCGCTGCGAGCACGCTGCGCACGGCCACCAGGGACCAGGGACCGAAGCTCTCCAGACCCCAGGCGGTCGACGGGAAGGTCAGCGAGAAGGCGGTCACACCGAGGGCGGCCTGGACGGTGCCCAGGCTGGCGGTCCGGTGCTCGCGGGGAGCGGTGACTGCTATCGGCTTCGCGGTAGTAGCGCTACTCTGTGCTCTCATGCATGAGCGTAGCAGTGTGGGTGAACTCGCGGAACAGTTGCGGAGAGAGCTGAACCGCTACTCACCAGGTGGAAAGCTCCCGTCGAGCCGGGCCCTGGTCGAGCGGTTCCGGGTGAGCCCGGTGACCGTCTCGCGGGCGCTCGCCCAGCTGGCCGCCGAGGGGCTGGTGGTCACCCGGCCCGGCGCCGGCGCCTTCCGCGCCCGGCCGCAGGAGACGCCCGCGCCCGCCGGGGACACCTCCTGGCAGGAGGTCGCGCTGAGCGCCGACGGCACCCCCGACCTCGTACCGCGCACGGTGGACGCCTCCGGAGTCACCGTCTCGCTCGCCGCGCCGCCGCCCGGCGTGCTGGAGTTCAGCGGCGGCTATCTGCACCCGTCCCTGCAGCCCGAGCGGGCGATGGCGGCGGCCCTGGCCCGCGCCGGACGGCGGCCCGGCGCCTGGGGGAGGCCGCCCCTGGAGGGGCTGCCCGAGCTGCGCGAGTGGTTCGCGCGCGGCATCGGCGGTGCCGTCACCGCCGCCGAGGTGCTGATCGCCGCAGGCGGCCAGTCGGCGCTGGCCACCGCTCTGCGCGCGCTCGCCCCGCCCGGCGCGCCGGTGCTCGTGGAGTCGCCCACCTACCCGGGCATGCTCGCCCTCGCCCGCGCGGCCGGCCTGCGCCCGGTCCCGGTGCCGGTCGACTCCGAGGGCGTGAAGCCGCAGCTGCTCGCGGACGCCTTCAAGGCCAGCGGCGCCCGGGTGTTCGTCTGCCAGCCGCTGTTCCAGAACCCGACCGGCGCCGTGCTCGCCCCCGACCGGCGCGCCGAGGTGCTGCGCATCGCCCGCGCGGCCGGTGCCTTCGTCATCGAGGACGACTTCGTACGCCGCCTCGTCCACGCGGACTCCGGCCCGCTGCCCCGCCCGCTGGTCGCCGACGACCCCGATGGCGTCGTCGTCCACGTCGGCTCGCTGACCAAGGCGACCTCGCCCAGCTTCCGGGTGAGCGCGCTGGCCGCGCGCGGTCCCGTGCTGGAACGCCTGCGCGCCATCCAGGTCGTGGACAGCTTCTTCGTTCCCCGGCCACTCCAGGAAGCGGCCCTGGAACTCGTCGGCTCCCCGGCCTGGCCCCGCCATCTGCGGGCGCTCTCGGCCGAGTTGAAGGCCCGCCGCGACGCCATGACGGCCGCGCTCGCGCTGCACCTGCCCGAACTCGCCGTCCCGCACGTGCCGTCCGGCGGATACCAGCTCTGGGTGCGCCTCCCTGACGGTACTGGGGGCACCTCCCAGGCTTTCGGCTCTGAGGGAGAGGCTGCCCTGACCGCCGCCGGCCTGCGCGCGGGCGTCGCCCTCACCCCCGGCCGCCCCTACTTCAGCGCCGAACCCCCCGCCCCCCACCTGCGGTTGAGCTTCGCGGCGGTCGCCGGCACCGGGGAGATCGCGGAGGGTGTACGACGGCTGCGCCAGGCGTACGACGAGGTTATGGGGACGCCGTGACCGGACGGGTGTACTCGCTCGACTCCGGCGTCGAGGACCTGTGATGATCACGCCATGAGCGATGCACCGGGCTTTCCCGACGGCTACGAGTTCTCCGCCGACGCCGACCGCGTCGACGTCGAACGCGTCCACGGCTGGCTGTCGACCGACGCGTACTGGGCGATCGACCGGCCCCGCGAGAAGCACGAGCGCGCGATGGCCTCCTCGATCAACTTCGGCGTCTACGCCACCGCCTCGGGGGAGCAGGTGGCGTACGCGCGCGTGGTGACCGACCTGGCGATGTTCGCCTGGCTCGCCGACGTGTACGTCGACCCGTCGGCGCGCGGCAAGGGCCTCGGCACGGCGCTCGTGGGCGAGATCCGCGAGTACCTGCGGCCGTACGGGCTGCGCCGCATCCTGCTCGCCACGGCGGACGCGCACGGGGTGTACCAGAAGCTCGGCTTCCGGCCGCTGGACCGTCCCGAGGAGTGGATGATCCACCACTACGAGTGACTCCGACGCGCAACTCCTGCACCCGCGCTCACCCGGCGTGCACTTCAGGTGACCGACGGGTGATACCCCTTGACCGGCGGACACCTGGGGCTCACCATCACCGCATGCCACTGAGGGTGACGTTCGTGGCCGCCGCGCGCAGCTCCCCGCGGCTGGCGGAGCGTTTCGAGGACGACCGGCCGCTGGACCAGGCGGGCTGGGACGAGGTGCAGCGCGTCGCCGGGGACCTGCTGCCGCTGTCGGCGGCCGAGCTGCGCTACTGCTCGCCGACCCCGCGCAGCCGGGTCACCGGCGACGTCCTGGGGTATGCCCCGCTGGTCCAACTCGCGCTGCGCGACTGCGACATGGGCCGCTGGCGCGGGCTGACGCTGGGCGAGGCGATGGCCCGCGAGCCGGAGGCGGTGGACGCCTGGCTCGCCGATCCGCGCTCCACCCCGCACGGCGGCGAGTCGCTGCTGGCCTTCATCACCCGGGTCGGCGGCTGGCTCGACACGCGGCCGGTGGGGGACGGCGGCCGGATCGTCGCCGTCGCCGAGCCCTCGGTGATACGCGCCGCCCTCGTCTACACCCTGAAGGCCCCGCCCGCGACCTACTGGAACATCGACGTCCGCCCGCTGTCGACGATCACCGTGACGGGCCGCTCGGGCCGCTGGAACCTCCGCCTGGACGGCGTCTCTCAGTCCTCGCGCACGTAGTCCGTGGTGAGCACCAGGTCCTTCGCCGGGCCGCCGACCCGCCACACCGAGCGCCAGCGGTCGGCAACCAGGACGGTGAACTCGCCCCGGTAGAGGTCGGCCGCGCACGGGTGCTCGGCGACGTACCGGCCCGTCGTGAGGTCCAGCTCGTGGAAGGGCCGCCCGTCCGCGAACCTCACGTCCGCCGTGCCCGGCGTGCTGCCCGGCAGAAAGCGCAGCGTCCGGGTCGCGGGGCGCGCCACGCCCTGCCAGTTGAACCTCCCGGACTCCTCGTGCAGCAGCCCGCCGCCGTCGAGCGGGCCGAAGACGGTGACCCCCTCGAAGCCGCCCTCGTCCCCGCTCGTCAGATCCCGCACGCTCCGTTCGACCCGCCACCGCCCGGCGAGGTGGGCCAGCACGTCGGGTACGGGCCAGAACTCGCCCATCACCGTGCCTTCCGGTTCCGGCGGTGCGGACCGTCCGGGGACTCCGTGGGCGACTTGCGCTCCGCCTGCGCCCGGACCTCCTGGTGCGCGGCATGACTGGTGGCCCGGAAGGCCTCCTCGTAGGCCGCCAGCGCCGCCCCCATGCCGCCGGCGGCTCCCCGGCGCCGAATGGCTCGCGCGAGCCAGGTGAGGAGTCCCAGCGTGAGGGCGAAGAAGCCGAACACGATCAGGTAGGGCGGCAGGGCATCCATGGCATCGAGCTTACGATCCGGTGTTCGCGGCCCGCGCGTATGTGGCGCGCAAGGGCAATTAACCTTTCCTGGTGTCGAGACAGATACTCACCTTCGCCGCGGTCGGTGTCGTGAACACGGCCGTCTACTACGGTCTTTACCTCTTGTTCCTGACCGGCCTGCCCTACCTCGCCGCGCACATCCTGGCGTTCCTGATCGGAATGATCGGGTCCTTCTTCCTGAATGCGCGCTTCACCTACCGGACGCGGCCCACCTGGCGGAAGTTCCTGCTCTTCCCGCTGACGAACGTCGCCAACTTCCTGATCACGACCGTGGGGGTGTACGTGATCGTCGACGTCCTGCACGCCGGCAGCCGCTTCGCCCCCCTCCTGGCCTCCGCGGCGGCGATCCCGGTCACCTTCGTCCTGTCCCGCTGGGTCATGCTCCCCGGCACCGAGACGGAACCGATTGCATAAACGTGCGGCGATACGTATAGTCATGCCATCAAGAGGAGGGTGGACATGGCGGTACGTGCGGCGGTGGCCGGAGCGAGCGGGTACGCGGGCGGAGAACTCCTGCGCCTGCTCCTCGCGCATCCCGGGGTCGAGATCGGTGCCCTGACCGGAAACTCCAACGCCGGCCAGCGGCTCGGCGCGCTCCAGCCGCACCTGCTGCCGCTCGCCGGCCGCGTGCTGGCCGAGACCACGGCCGAGACCCTCGCCGGGCACGACGTCGTCTTCCTCGCGCTGCCGCACGGCCAGTCCGCCGCCGTCGCCGAGCAGCTCGGCCCGGACGTCCTCGTGGTCGACATGGGCGCCGACTTCCGGCTCACGGACCCGGCCGACTGGGAGACGTTCTACGGCTCCTCGCACGCCGGCACCTGGCCCTACGGCCTCCCCGAACTTCCGGGCGCCCGCGCCGCGCTGGAGGGGTCCAAGCGCATCGCGGTGCCCGGTTGCTACCCGACCGCCGTCACCCTCGCCCTGTTCCCGGCCTACGCCGCCCGGCTCGCCGAGCCGGAGGCCGTGATCGTCGCCGCCTCCGGCACCTCCGGCGCGGGCAAGGCACCCAAGCCGCACCTGCTGGGCAGCGAGGTCATGGGCTCCATGACGCCGTACGGCGTCGGCGGCAGCCACCGGCACACCCCCGAGATGATCCAGAACCTCAGCGGCGTGGCCGGGCAGCGGATCTCCGTCTCCTTCACGCCGACCCTCGCGCCGATGCCGCGCGGCATCCTCGCCACGTGCAGCGCCAAGGCCGTCGCCGGAGTGACCGGGGAGTCCGTGCGCGCCGCGTACGAGAAGGCCTACGCCGACGAGCCCTTCGTCCATCTGCTCCCCGAGGGCCAGTGGCCCGCGACCGCGTCCGTCTACGGCTCCAACGCCGTCCAGGTGCAGGTCGCGTACGACGCCGCGGCCGGCCGCCTCATCGCGATCAGCGCCATCGACAACCTGACCAAGGGCACCGCGGGCGGTGCCGTCCAGAGCATGAACCTCGCCCTGGGTCTCGACGAGAGCACCGGGCTTTCCACGATCGGAGTCGCACCGTGAGCGACGCACGTGCGGCCACCGGGCCGCAGGCGACGACGATGGCCGCACCGCTGCGCCGCACGGGCGGAGAAGCGAACAAGGAGATGCAGTGAGCGTCACGGCAGCCAAGGGATTCACGGCGGCGGGCATCGCCGCCGGGATCAAGGAGAACGGCAACCCCGACCTGGCCCTCGTGGTCAACGACGGGCCCCGCCGTGCCGCCGCGGGCGTCTTCACCTCCAACCGTGTGAAGGCCGCCCCGGTGCTGTGGTCCGAGCAGGTCCTCAAGAGCGGCCAGGTCACCGCCGTCGTCCTCAACTCCGGTGGCGCCAACGCCTGTACGGGCCCCAAGGGCTTCCAGGACACCCACGCCACCGCGGAGAAGGCGGCCGAGGTGCTCGGCCGGGGCGCCGTCGAGGTCGCCGTCTGCTCCACCGGCCTCATCGGCGTGCTGCTGCCGATGGACAAGGTGCTCAAGGGGGTCGAGACGGCCGCCGCGTCCCTGAGCGAGCACGGTGGCGAGAAGGCCGCCATCGCCATCAAGACCACCGACACCGTCCACAAGACCTGTGTCGTCAGTAAGGACGGCTGGACCGTCGGCGGCATGGCCAAGGGCGCGGGCATGCTCGCCCCCGGCCTCGCCACCATGCTGGTCGTCCTCACCACCGACGCCGACCTGGACGGCGAGGTGCTCGACCAGGCGCTGCGCGCGGCCACCAAGGTCACCTTCGACCGGGTCGACTCCGACGGCTGCATGTCCACCAACGACACCGTGCTGCTGCTCTCCTCCGGCTCCTCCGGCATCACCCCCGACCACGAGGAGTTCGCCGAGGCCGTACGCCAGGTCTGCGACGACCTCGGCCGGCAGCTCATCGGCGACGCCGAGGGTGCCAGCAAGGACATCAAGGTCGAGGTGATCAACGCCGCGACCGAGGAGGACGCCGTCGAGGTGGGCCGCTCCATCGCCCGCAACAACCTCCTCAAGTGCGCGATCCACGGCGAGGACCCCAACTGGGGCCGCGTCCTCTCCGCGATCGGCACCACGAGGGCCGCCTTCGAGCCCGACCAGCTCAACGTGGCCATCAACGGCGTCTGGGTGTGCAAGAACGGCTCGGTCGGCGAGGACCGCGAGCTGGTGGACATGCGCTACCGCGAGGTGCACATCGTCGCCGACCTCGCCGCGGGCTCCGAGACCGCGACCATCTGGACCAACGACCTCACCGCCGACTACGTCCACGAGAACAGTGCCTACTCGTCATGAGCACTCGCAAGCACACGGCCCTCCCGAAAGCCCAGATCCTCATCGAGGCGCTGCCCTGGCTGACCCGGCATCACGGCAGGACGATCGTCATCAAGTTCGGCGGCAACGCCATGGTGAACGAGGAGCTGAAGGCCGCCTTCGCCCAGGACGTGGTCTTCCTGCGGCACGCCGGCCTCAAGCCGGTCGTCGTGCACGGCGGCGGCCCGCAGATCAGCGCCGCCCTCGACAAGCACGGCATCGTCAGCGAGTTCAAGGCGGGCCTGAGGGTCACCACCGAGGACGCCATGGACGTCGTACGGATGGTGCTGGCCGGACAGGTGCAGCGCGAGCTGGTCGGACTGCTCAACCAGCACGGCCCGCTCGCGGTCGGCCTCACCGGCGAGGACGCGCACACCATCACCGCGACCAAGCACCAGCCCGAGATCGACGGCGAACTGGTCGACATCGGCCGGGTCGGCGAGATCACCAGGATCGACACGGGCGCGATCGAGGCCCTGCTGGCCGACGGCCGCATCCCCGTCGTGTCCTCGATCGCCCGCTCCCAGGACGACGGACATGTCTACAACGTCAATGCTGATACGGCGGCTGCGGCACTCGCTGCTTCTCTGGGCGCCGAAACCCTCATGGTCCTCACCGACGTCGAGGGCCTCTACGAGGACTGGCCCGACTCCGACGAGGTGATCAGCCGCCTCACCGCTTCCCAGCTGGAGAAGCTGCTGCCGGAGCTGTCCTCCGGCATGGTGCCGAAGATGGAGGGCTGCCTGCACGCCGTGCGCAACGGCGTGAACACCGCCCGCGTCATCGACGGCCGGGTCCAGCACTCGATCCTGCTGGAGATCTTCACCGACGAGGGCATCGGCACCATGGTCGTGCCCGACGAAGCCGAGGGGGAGCAGTCATGACAGGCGTGACGGGCAACCAGGAGCTGACCGCGCGCTGGCAGGGCGCGCTCATGAACAACTACGGCACCCCGCGGCTGCCGCTGGTGCGCGGGGCGGGCGCGAAGCTCTGGGACGCCGACGGCAAGGAGTACCTCGACTTCGTCGGCGGCATCGCGGTCAACGCGCTCGGCCACGCCCACCCGGCCGTCGTCGAGGCCGTCAGCACGCAGATCGCGTCCCTCGGGCACGTCTCGAACCTGTTCATCGCGGAGCCGCCCGTCGCGCTCGCCGAGCGGCTGCTCCAGCTCTTCGGCCGGGACGGCAAGGTCTTCTTCTGCAACTCGGGGGCCGAGGCCAACGAAGGCGCCTTCAAGATCGGCCGGCTGACCGGACGCACCCACATGGTCGCGACCACCGGCGGCTTCCACGGCCGCACGATGGGCGCCCTCGCCCTCACCGGCCAGCCCGGCAAGCAGGCGCCCTTCCAGCCGCTGCCCGGCGACGTCACCCACGTCCCGTACGGCGACGCGCAGGCACTGGCCGCCGCCGTGACCGAGGAGACGGCCCTCGTCGTCATCGAGCCGATCCAGGGCGAGAACGGCGTGGTCGTGCCCCCGGCCGGCTATCTGAAGGCCGCCCGCGCGATCACCGCCGCCACGGGCGCGCTGCTCGTCCTGGACGAGGTGCAGACCGGCGTCGGCCGCACCGGTACCTGGTTCGAGTACCAGGCCCACGAGGGCGTCCTGCCCGATGTCGTCACGCTCGCCAAGGGGCTCGGCGGCGGGCTGCCGCTCGGCGCCACCGTCGCCTTCGGCCGGGCCGCCGAACTGCTCCAGCCCGGCCAGCACGGCACGACCTTCGGCGGCAACCCGGTCGCCTGCGCGGCCGGACTCGCCGTCCTCGACACGATCGCGAACGAGGGGTTGCTGGAGAACGTCAAGCGGCAGAGCGGGGCGTTGCGGGACGGAATCGAAGCGCTGGGCCACCCGTTGATCGACTATGTCCGGGGTGCGGGCCTGCTGCTGGGTATGGTGCTCACCGGGCCGCACGCGTCGCAGGTGCAGCAGGCGGCCCAGGAGGCCGGGTTCCTGGTGAACGCGCCCGCCCCCGACGTCGTACGGCTCATGCCACCGCTGAACCTGGACGACGACGAGGCAGGCGCCTTGCTCCGGGCGCTGCCCGGCATCCTCGACGCAGCGAACCCAGCGAATGGGGACGGACGATCCGGAGAATGAGACGACGATGAGCGAGGCGCAGGACCACGAGCAGGCGGCGGGTGCGGGACCCGCCGTGCCGCAGACCCGCACCGCACGGCACCGCCGGATCGTGGACATCCTCAACCGGCAGCCGGTGCGGTCGCAGAGCCAGCTGGCGAAGCTGCTCGCCGACGACGGGCTGAGCGTCACCCAGGCGACGCTCTCCCGCGACCTCGACGAGCTGAACGCGGTGAAGATCCGCAACACCGACGGCGAACTCATCTACGCGGTGCCGAGCGAGGGCGGTTTCCGTACGCCGCGCGCTCCGCTGGGCGAGTCGGCGAAGGAGGAGCGGATGCGGCGGCTGTCGCAGGAGCTGCTGATCTCCGCGGAGGCCTCCGCCAACCTGGTGGTCCTGCGCACCCCTCCCGGGGCCGCGCAGTTCCTGGCCTCGGCCATCGACCAGGCCGAGCTGCACGACATCCTGGGGACGATCGCCGGTGACGACACGCTGCTGCTGATCAGCCGCAACCCGACGGGCGGGCAGGCCCTGGCGGACCATCTGCTGCGGCTGGCGCAGAACGGTCACTGACCCGCGTGCGGGGCCCGGCCCGGCGGCGGAGAATGGGAATGTGATCTTCCGCTTTGGGCGGGCAATCTCCTGGCGGCGGCCGGCCGTATACAGAGGTGTGTCGGGCCTCCGGTCACCCGTCGGCCGCCTCCCGGACGAAGCACTGCTGTCCGGGCTGGCCACCGGCGATCCGGAGCTCGCCGCCACCTTCGTACGGAGGTTCCAGCACAGGGTCTACGGGGTCGCCATGGCCGTTACCAGGGATCCACAGCTCGCCGAGGACATCGCCCAGCAGACGTTCGAGCGAGCGTGGCGGCATGCCCAGATCTACGACTCGCGCCGCGGTTCGGTGATGACCTGGCTGACGACCATCGCGCACAACCTCGCCATCGACGCCGTCCGCGCGCGCCGGACGCAGCCCGTGGCACCCGAGGACCTCGACGCGCTCGTCGGCGTCGTCACCGAGACCCCCGAGCAGTGGGCGCTGGCCGACGAGGCCTCGTCCCAGCTCCGGGCCGCCCTGGCGCGGCTGCCGCGGGAACAGGCCCGTGCGCTGGTGATGGCGGGCATCTACGGCATGACGGCCCAGCAGATCGCCGACACGGAGAACATCCCGCTGGGTACCGCCAAGACGCGGATCAGGGCGGCCATGGCCAAACTGCGGACCTCACTCGCGGCTCCGAAGCGAGGCGACCATGTCCGGTGACATGACCTGCGAGAAGCTGCGGGAGATCGGCGCCGAGCTGGCCCTGGGCGTGCTGCCGGGCCGGGAGCGGGCCGAGGCGGTCGCGCATCTGGACCGGTGCGCGGACTGCCGGGAGTACGTCGAGCAGCTGACCCTCGTCGGCGACAGTCTGATCGGCCTGCTGCCGGACAGCGAGCCGCCGGCCGGGTTCGACGCCCGGGTGGCACGCAAGCTGGCGCAGGACGCGACGGCGGAGGCACACCGGCACGCGCGCACGCCGGGCCTCGCGTACCAGGGCTTTCGCGGCCGTGCCCGCCGGGCCCGGCTGCGGATCGCGGCCGTCGCGTCCGCGTTCGCCATCGCCTGCGGGTTCGCCGGCTGGGGGATCGGCACCGCCGTCCAGGCGATCACGGCCTCGCCCCCGGCCGCTGTCGAGACCGAGCCCGTGGTGGTCGGCGACATGATGCCGGCCGCGGGCGGCAAGCAGCCCGTCGGCGAGGTCTACGCCCACCCGCGCGCCGGTCCGGGCGCCCCCGGCTGGATCTTCGTGTCCGTCGCTCTCACCGGCCCCGCCACCGGGTACACCGGCAAGGTCACCTGCTTCCTGGAGCACTCCGACGGCACGGCCGTGCGCGTCGGCGACTTCGCCCTGCGCGACGGACAGGGCAACTGGGGCGTGGCGGCCCCCGTCGACGCCGCGTCGCTCTCCGGCGCCCATCTGACCTCCCCCGACGGCACCGTCCTCGCAAAGGCCCACCTGGAGCTCGGCCAGGTCGTGACCCCGGCGTAGGGACTCAACGGGAGGCCGCGGGGCGCCGCGCACCGGGCAGGGCCGCGGCGAGGGCGGCGGCCAGGGCGGCGACCGTGGGCCGGGACGACGCGTCGGCCCGCAGGCAGCTGTCGACGGCGGCGGCGAGAGCGGGCGGCAGGCGCCGCCGGGAGGCGATCGGCGGGGCGCTCCGCTCCAGCCGCCGGTACCGGCTGTCCGGCGGGTCCGTCTCGTCCGTCTCGTCCGACCCCTCCGCGGTCCCACCGCAGTCGAACGGCACGTCACCGCAGGCGACTTCGTACAACGTGATGCCGATGCCCCACACGTCGGCGGCTTCCGTGAGCGGTCCGCCGCGGGCCTGCTCCGGAGCGAGGTAGCAGCACGTGCCCACCCCCGCGGGCGCGGGCCCCGGTGGCCGGGCGACGCTGAGGTCCAGCACCTTCGCGTGACCGCGCTCCACCACCACGTTGGACGGCTTGAGGTCCAGGTGCAGCAGACCCCGGCCGTGCAGGTAGTGGACCGCCGAGCACAACTGCACACCGAGCAGGGCCACGTCGGCGGCGGCGGGGCGGCGCCGCAACCGGTGGACGAGGTGGGACAGCGTCTCCCCGGTCAGCGTCTCCAGGACGACGAGCGGCTCGGGCGAGGTGAAGGTCGCGTAGGCGCGGACCAGGTGCGGATGCGTGAACTCCCGCAGCCACCGGCCCTCCCGCAGCAGCCGCTCGCCCAGGCACTCCTCGCCCCGGCGGTCCGGCCGCACCGCCTTGAGCACACACCGGCAGTCCCGTTCCTCGCTCCAGGCGTCGTAGACGTCGAGCCAGCCGGTGCGCGTCAGGTGCGCCAGGACCTCGTAGCCGGGCACCGGTCTCGTGCCCGGCGTCAGGGGCGCCGCCGCGACCGTGGACACCCTCATGACAGCACCACCCTCCCCGGGGCCGGGCCGCCCAGGGTGTTCAGCCGGTGCAGCCGGGCGTACGGCCCGTCGCGCCCAAGCAGCTCCGCGTGGGGGCCCTGCTCCACGACCCGGCCGTGGTCGAGCACCACGATGCGCGTGGCGTCCCGGACGGTCAGCAGGTTGTGGGAGATGACGACGGTGGTCCGCCCGGCCATGAGCCGGCGCAGCGGATCCATGATCCGCCGGCCCGAGCCGGCGTCGAGCCCGGTGGTCGGTTCGTCGAGGAGGAGCACGGGAGCGTCCCTGATCATCGCGCGGGCGATCGCCAGACGCTGGCACTGCCCGCCGGAGAGCGTCCGGCCGCGCTGGCCGACCATCGTGTCGTAGCCGTCCGGGAGCCGCTCGATGAACTCGTGCGCGTCCGCGGCACGCGCTGCCGCGACGATGTCCGCCTCGGTGGCCTCGGGCCGGCCGTAGGCGATGTTGTCCCGCACGGTGCCGTGGAAGACGAGCGTCTCCTGGAGCACGACGGCGACGCTCTCCCGTACGTCCGCGAGCCGCAGCTCGCGCAGGTCCGTGCCGTCGAGGCGGACCGCCCCCCGGTCGGGGTCGTAGAAGCGCAACTGGAGCTTCGCGACCGTCGACTTGCCGGCCCCGCTGGCCCCGACCAGCGCCAGCGTCTCCCCGGGCGCCACGCGGAAGGACACGTCCGACAGCGCCCAGTTCGCGGTACCGGGATAGCGGAACCAGACGCCGTCGAACTCCACGGCACCCCGCGCCCGGCCGATCCTGCGGGCATCCGGCGCCTCGGCCACCTGGGGGCGCTGGTCCAGCAGCTCGATGATCCGTTCGGCCGAGGCGGACGCCGCGTAGAAGGTGGTGCCCAGGTGGGACAGGTCGCGGACCGGGCCGTAGAGCTTGCCGATCAGCGCCAGGAACACCAGCAGCCCGCCCAGCGACAGTTGTCCCTGGGCCAGCTTCCAGGTGCCGAGACCCATCACCGCGAGACCGCCGGACACCTCGATGATCTCGACCACGGGTCCGTACACGGCACGGATCCGCGCCGACGCCATCGCCGCCCGGAACCTGCCGACGCTCTCCCGCTCGAACCGGCGCTCCTCCCACCCCTGTCGGTTGTACGCCTGCACCAGGGCGACGTTGCCCAGCGACTCCTCGGCGATCGCGCTGATCGAGCCGCTGAGCCGCCTGCGCTCCCGCGCCGCCTGCTTGATCAGGCGCGAGAAGTGCCGGGCGGCGCCCCAGAACAGGGGCACGATGAGCAGGGCGAGCAGGGTCAGGTCCCACCGCAGGTAGAACAGCAGACCGAGGAAGACGCCCAGGCGGATCACGTAGTACAGGGCGTCCGCCACGCCCGAGAGCAGGAACGTCTCGACCGCGTCCACATCGCCCGTGACCCGCGACAGTACGTCCCCGAGCCGCCGCCGTTCGAAGAAGCCGAGCGACAGTCCCTGGACGTGCCGGAACACATCGGAGCGAAGAGAGAGCAGGAAGCGTTCGCTGACCCAGGTGGACGTCACGTCGTCGGCGAAGCCCAGGATGCCGGAGCAGACGATGAGCCCGAGATAGGCCGGCGCGATCCACAGGAACGGCCGCAGATCCCGGGGGACGAGCACGTCGTCCACGACGATCTTGAAGAGCCAGATCTCCGCCGCGTCCACGGCCGGCCCGAGCACGCTGAACAGGACGACGGGCACGAGCCAGCGCCGGCCACCGCGGGTGTACGGCCAGAACCGCCGGAACACCTCGCGCGGGTGCACCGCGGGTGCGGCGGCGACCACGGCGTCGGAGGACTCGCCCACCGACAGCAGACGTCGCAGGACCTGCACCATGGCATGCGTTCCTCGGGGATCGGCGAAGCGGACCGGATCCCCCGGACTCCGGTCCGCTCAGCCCTCCATGGGATCAGTAACCGCCGTGTCCGTGGCCGTGTCCGTGGCCATGTCCGTGGCTGTGTCCGTGACCGTGACCGCGGCCGTGGCGGCCGTTGTGGTCGTGGTCGCCGTGGTCGTGCCCATGCCGGCCGTCGTCGCGCGAGGAGTCCCTCTCGTCGTCGTGGCGCATGGCGGGCATGAGGCGGCTGAAGATAGCCATATGCGTGCCTCCTGAAACTTGCTTCCCCTGGGATACGTCTCAGGGCGGAAGCCGGATGGCGGTTCGGGCAAAAAAGCCGTTCTCAGCCGAGCCGGGCCGCCAGCCCGCCGGTGCAGCGGACCTCGTCGCCCGCGGTGATCAGCAGCGCTTCGGTGTCCGGCAGCGACTCCAGCCACGCCAGTCCCGCCCGCGAACCCATCGCGAACGCCGCCGTCGCCCAGCAGTCCACCCAGGTCAGGCGGGGTCCCACGACCGTCACCGCCAGCAGGTCGGTGACGGCGGGCCTGCCGGTGCGCGGGTCCACGATGTGCTCGCCGCGCTCGGCCGTACCGGAGGTCGCCACCGCCAGTTCCGGGACTCCGGCCGCCGAGATCACCGCCGCGAGACCACCCGGCCGCAGCGGGTCCGACACTCCGGTCCGCCAGGCCCGGTGCGGCTCGGGCACGCCGAGAAGCTGAACGTCCCCGCCGCCGTTCACGCTGACCCCGCACACGCCGTCCACCGCGGCCAGCAGCCGCGCGGCCCGCTCGGCCGCCCAGCCCTTGACGATGCCGGTGGGATCCAGTGCGCCCCGGTACCGGGTGCTGAACCAGCCCTCGCTCACCCGCTCCGCCTCGGCCGCCAGCTCCAGCACCTCGGTCAGCTCGGGGGCGCACTCGGCCGGGGTCAGCTCGCCGCGCGCCAGCCGGGACACCTCGCTGTCCTCGCGGTACGTGCTGAAGACGGCGTCCGCCCGGTGCAGCCCCGCGACCGCCTCCCGCAGGGCCGCCCGCACCGCACCGGGTTCGCCGCCGCGCACGTCGAAGGAGAAGACGGTCCCCATGACCTCCTCCGCGTGGCGCATCGCGGCCTCAGCCACCGGCCCGGTCCAGAGCCGACTGCAGCGACTGTCTGTAGCCGGTGCTGGTGTAGGTCGCTCCGGACACCGTGTCGATCCGCGCGCTCTGCGCCGCCACGGCCTCCTGGTTGAGTTTCGGGATCGCCATCGCCGTCTTCTGGTCGCTCAGCCCGCCCCTGGGCGCCTGTACCGCCTCCGCTTTGATGAGCTTCCCGCCGCTCACCGTGATCCGCACCTGGACCGGCCCCTTCTGGGTCTGGGCCACGCTTCCGGTGAACGTACGGCCCTGCTGACCGCCCTGCTGCGCCTGGCTCTGGCCCGCGACCGACGCGTTCGCCGGGTCCGGCGCGGGTTTCAGCGACGCGGGCTTCAGCGACAGCAACAGGACGACACCGGACACGGTCGCGGCCGTGGCCAGCACGACCCGCCGTACGGGATGGCTCTTCCTCATCGCGTGGCAGCTCCGCTCACAACTCGAACGACTCGTGGTGGATGCGGCGCGCGGGAACCCCCGCGCCGCGCAGGGCCTCGTACACGGACCGCGCGAACCCGGGCGGGCCGCACAGGAAGACGTCGTGCCGGTCGATGTCCGGGATCTTCCGCTCCAGGTTCTCCGCGGAGATGTCCGGACGTTCGCCGTCCGGGCTGTTGACCGCGTACATCAGCCGGGCGCCCCGCTCCCCGGCGATCGCGGCCAGTTCGTCCCACAGCGCCAGGTCCTCGGTGCTGTCGGCCCGGTAGAGCAGGGTGAGGTCACCGGCCGCCCCGGGGAGCGTCTCGAACAGCGCCCGCATCGGCGTGATGCCGACCCCGCCCGCGACCAACAGCACCTTGCCCTGGCTGCGCCGCTGCGCGGTGAGCGCCCCGTACGGTCCCTCGGCCCACACCTTGGTGCCTGGGCGCAGCTCGCGCAGCCGGGCGCTGTGGTTGCCGAGCGCCTTGACGGTGATCCGCAGCGTGCCGGGGCGGGGAGCCGCGGAGAGGGAGTACGGGTGCGAGCTGAACCGCAGCCCGGGTGCGAGGAACCGCCAGCGGAAGAACTGGCCCGCCTCAGCGCCCATCCGGTGCAGCTTCCGCCCACCGATCAGCACCGACACCACGCCCGGCGCCTCCTCGACGACGGCCTCCACACGCAACCGGTGCCGCAGGTTCAGCCGGACGGGAGTGAGGATCCGGTACCAGACCAGCAGCGCGGTGACCGTGCCGTACAGGCCGTACCAGAAGGTTTTGGCCACGGGCTCGACCGCGAACTCGTTGCCGTTGCTGATCTGGTGCCAGAACGTCAGGAACACCGCCGCGTACATCAGCAGATGGACGTGGTACCAGAGGTCGTACGGCAGCCTGCGGCGGATCCCGCTGATCGACATCAGCCCGATCAGCAGGAACAGGGACGCGCCGACGGCTGCCTTGCCCATGTCCGGCAGGTCGTTGACGGAGTCGACGGTCTGCTGCACGATGTCGCCGAGCGACCGGCCCGCCTGGAGCGCGTACCCCCACATGGTGAGGAAGACGTGGGCGAGGATCAGGCAGAGCGTGTAACGGCCGCTCATCGCGTGCCAGCGGGCCACCCGGTCGGAGCCGACGCGCCGCTCCAGCGCCGGGACGCGCGCCATCTGGAGCACGACCAGCGCCATCAGATAGCCGGCCAGCAGTCCGGTGATCCGGCCCGCGTTCAGGACTCTGGCGTCGTCGTCCGCGATGGACGGCGTGGTGTGCCACCACAGCCCCAGCACCGCCGCCCCGCCGGCTCCGACGGCGAGCAGCAGCGGGACGGCCGGGGAGCGGCGGGGGCGGATGCGGCGCATCGTCTGCCGGCGGGCTGCGCGTCCGCCTGCGAGCGTGGTGGTCACGGTTCCTCCGTGGGGACTTGACCCTCGGCCCACAGATACGTGCCGCGTCCGCCGACTGTTCAGAGCCCCGCGGAGTCGAGCGCGGACTGGAGCGACTGGCGGTATCCGTCACTGGTGTACGTCGCTCCCGACACCGTGTCGATCTGCGCGCTCTGGGCGGCCAGCGCCTCGCGCCGCAACCGGGGCAGGGCGCGGCTGTTGATCTCCTGGTCGCGCGGATTGCCCTGCGGGTAGCTGACGGCGGCGACCTCGGTGAGCCTGCCGCCCTTGACCGTGACCCGCACCTGCACCGGGCCCCAGCGGGTCTGGACGGTGTCCCCGGTGGCCGTCCTGGCCGCCGAGATGGTGGCTCCGCCAGGGGTCGCAGAGCTGCTTCCGCTGCTCGGGCTGCTCGACCGCGTGGGCGGATTGGCGCTCGCCGCCACCACCGTGGGAGTGGTGTGCGGCTTCAGCGACAGCAGCAGCACCATTCCGGAGACGGTGGCCGCACTCGCCAGCACGATGCGGCGGAAAGGACGGTTCTTCTTCAACGCGTGCACGGGCATCGCCTCACAGCTCGAACGACTCGTGGTGGATGCGGCGGTCCGGCACCCCGGCCGTCCGCAGCGCTGCGTACAGGTCCTGGGCGAAGCCGTGCGGGCCGCAGATGTAGACGTCGTGGCCGCGCAGTCCGGGGAAGGCCGCGCACAGCGCCTCCGCGGTGATGGCCGGGCGCTCGCCGCGGGGCCCGTTGAGCGCGTACAGCACCTGGGCGCCCCGCCGGCGGGCGATCGCCTCCAGCTCGCCGCCCAGCGCCAGGTCCTCGGCGGTGCGCGCCCGGTACAGCAGGGTGACCTCACCGGGCAGGGTCTCGAACAGGGCCCGTAGCGGGGTGACGCCGACGCCCGCCGCGATCAGCAGGGCCCGGTGGCCGGTGGCCCGGTCGGCGGTCAGCGAGCCGTACGGGCCCTCGGCCCACACCCTGGTGCCCGGCCGCAGCAGCGGGACGGCCGCGCTGTGGTCGCCGAGCGTCTTCACGGTGATCCGCAGCAGGCCGGGGCGCGCCGGCGCCGACAGCGAGTACGGTGTCGACGTCCAGCCCAGGCCCTCGCCGAGGAACCGCCAGCGGAAGAACTGCCCCGGCCGCGCCCCCAGTTCGTCGAGCCGCCGTCCGCGTATCACGACCGAGTACACGCCGGGCGCCTCCCGGTGCACCGAGTCCACGCGCGGCCGGTGCCGCAGGTTGAGCCGCACGGGGGCGAGGACGCGGTACCAGAGCACCAGCGCCGCGACGCCCAGGTAGAGCACGTACCAGGCGGCGGTGGCCACCGGCCGGCCGCTGAACTGCTCACCCAGGGCCAGCTGGTGCCCGAAGGCCAGGAAGACGGCCGCGTACGTGAGCAGGTGGACGTAGTACCAGAACTCGTACCGGGTGCGGCGGCGCGCGGCCCGCACCGAGGTGAGGCCGACCGCGAGGAGGATCACCGTGGCGGCGGTGGCCTTGAGCATCTCCGGGTAGTCCAGGACGACGGTCACCGTCTCGTGCCACAGGGAAGCCCGGTCCTGGGCGGCGTACCCGGCGAGGACCAGCCCGACGTGCACGGCGAGCAGGCAGACGGTGTACCGGCCCGCCATGGCGTGCCAGCGGGCCACCCGGTCGGAGCCGATGCGCACCTCCAGCAGCGGGACCCGCGCCATCAGGCCGACCACCACCGCGCAGGCGTAGCCGCAGAGCAGTCCGGCGATCCGCCCGGCCCCGGTCAGCCAGCCCGCCGTACCGACCACGGAGCCGGTGTCCGCCCACCACAGCGCGATCACGGCGGCGGCCCCGGCCCACAGCAGAGCCAGTACCGGCCCGGCCGGGGAGCGCCGGCCGGTCAGGGGGAGCAGTGGGGCGGCCCGCCCCGCGTGCAGGGTGGTCATGCGTGCCGTCCCTTCGTTCGTCGTGCCAGGCCACTGTGCGTGCCGAACCTCTGAGGGACCTGTGAGCGGGGTCATTCAGAGGAAACTCACAGCCGCCCCCGGCACCGTTCGCGCCCGGCGCGGGCGATGCTGGGGACGCGATGAACACGACGACCCGCTCCGGCCGCCCGGTCCTCACCCGACCCGACGGCACCCCGCTGCGCGTCCTCGTCGTGGACGACGACCCCGACCTCGCGGAGGTGCTGACCGGCGCCCTGCGGTACGAGGGCTGGCAGGTGCGTGCCGCGGGCGACGGCGCTGCCGCCCTCGCCGTGGCGCGCGAGCTGCTGCCCGACGCCGTCGTGCTGGACGTGATGCTCCCGGACACCGACGGCTTCGCCGTGCTGCGCCGGCTGCACGAGGTGCTGCCGGACGTGTGTGTGCTCTTCCTCACGGCCCGGGACGCGGTGGAGGACCGGATCGCGGGCATCACGGCCGGCGGCGACGACTACGTCACCAAGCCGTTCAGCCTGGAGGAGGTCGTCGCCCGGCTGCGCGGGCTGCTGCGCCGCGCGGGCATGGCCCGCCGGCCGGAGGAGGGGCCGCGGCTGGTCGTGGGTGACCTGGTCATGGACGAGGAGGCCCGCGAGGTGACCCGGGCCGGCGAGCTGATCGAACTCTCGCCGACCGAGTTCGAACTCCTCCGCTTCCTCATGCGCAATCCGCGCCGCGTCCTCAGCAAGGCCCAGATCCTCGACCGGGTCTGGTCCTACGATTTCGGCGGCCGGGCCCACGTGGTCGAGCTGTACATCTCCTACCTGCGCAAGAAGGTGGACGCGGGCCGCGAACCCATGATCCACACCGTGCGCGGGGCGGGCTACGTCCTGAAGCCGGTGACCAGGTGATCTCCATGGGACAGCTGCCCCGCCCGCGCACCCTGCGCGCCCGCCTCACCGTGGGCCTGGTGGTCCTGCTCGCGGTCAGCTGCGCGGCCGTCGGACTCGCCGCCGTCCTCGAACTGGACGGCTTCCTCACCCGGCGCCTGGACGAGCAACTCGTCCAGGTCGGCACCCGCTTCCCGGAGAGCCTGGAGCACAAGGGGCCGCCGCACGACGACCACGACGGCGACGAACACGGCGACACCCGCACCCAGGCCA
This sequence comes from Streptomyces sp. NPDC002671, assembly GCF_053592475.1. Taxonomy (NCBI): domain Bacteria; kingdom Bacillati; phylum Actinomycetota; class Actinomycetes; order Kitasatosporales; family Streptomycetaceae; genus Streptomyces; species Streptomyces sp. NPDC002671. The sequence goes on along the minus strand of NZ_JBSFVU010000002.1, from coordinate 209,637 downwards.
CCGGCACCTTCGGCGCCCGCCTGGTCGACGGCACCGTCACCAACAAGGCCGTCGTCCGCTCCGGCGACCCGGCCGCCGACCTGAGCGTCGACCTGACCGCCGCGGACCGCAGCGTGCTGGCCGCGCTACCGGTGGACGGCAGGCCACACTCCATCGGCCTGTCCGCCCTCGACGACTACCGGGTGATCGCCACCCGGGGCCGGGACGGCGACGTACTGGTCGTCGGCCTGCCGCTGGAGCCGGTGCGGGCCGCCGTCCACCGGCTGGAACTGGTGGCCGCGATCGTCTTCGGCCTGGCGCTCGTCGCGACGGGTGCGGCCGGGGCACTGTGGGTGCGCTGGTCGCTGCGACCGCTCAGCCGGGTCGCCGCCACCGCCACCCGGGTCAGTGAACTTCCGCTGGCCAGCGGCGAGGTCGCCCTGCCGTCCCGCGCCCCGGAACTCGACGCCCGCAGCGAGATCGGCCAGGTGGCAGCGGCCTTCAACCGGATGCTGGGCCATGTCGAGGGCGCCCTGACCAAACGCCACGCGAGTGAGGAGCGGCTGCGCCGCTTCGCCGCCGACGCCAGCCACGAGCTGCGCACCCCGGTGGCCTCGGTGCGCGGCCACGCCGAACTGGCCCTCCTGCACCCGGGCCCGGTGCCCCCCGAGGTCACCCGGGCCCTGGAACGCATCACCGCCGAGTCCTCCCGTCTGGGCGAGATGGTCGACGACCTCCTCCTGCTGGCCCGCCTCGACGCGGGCCGCCCGCTGGAGCGCGCGCCGGTGGACCTCACGCGGCTGGTCCTGGACGCGGTGACGGACGCCCGCGCGGCCGGCCCCGGCCACCGCTGGATGCTGGACCTCCCGGAGGACCCGGTCACGGTCCCCGGCGACGCCCATCGTCTCCATCAGGCGCTGGCCAACCTGCTGGCCAACGCGCGTCTGCACACGCCCGTGGGCACGAAGGTGACGGTCACTCTGGAGACCGAGGGCGGCTCGGCCCGCCTCTCGGTCCATGACGACGGCCCCGGCGTCCCCGAGGACGTCCAGCCGCACGTCTTCGAGCGCTTCACGCGAGCGGAACACCGCCGCCACCCCGGTGCCTCCGGCGGCGGAGCGGGGCTGGGACTGTCGATCGTGGCGGCGGTGGTGGAGGCCCACGGGGGGACCGTGCGGCTGGAGAGCGCCCCGGGGGCGACGACGTTCACGGTGGAACTTCCGGCCACGTGAGTCACGGGTCGGTGACCGCACCGCATGCACGCGCCGGCACCACCGACAACACAGTCCTCACCGGCACCACCGCCCGCTTCTGGCTGTCCGTCCGCAGCGCCACACCATCCGGCCCGGAACCGAGGAACTGCCCGCAGCGCTCGCCGCTCGCCGTCACCACCCGGACGAGATGATCCGGGGACGAACCGGTCGTCACCCAGGCGACCAGCACGGCCGCGGCCACCAGCGTCACCTCGCACACGCAGCACACGGCGGCCTGGAGCAGCCGTTCGCAGACGCGGTCGATCTCGCCGCCTCCAGCCAGGCTGCGAGCAGGGGACGGCCGCCGCAGATCTCCCGCGCTCTGGTCTCGGCCTCGGCGTACGCGGTGTCGGTGCGGCAGGCGTCGATGAGCCACAGCACGGTACCCGCCGGGCAGTCCGCCGGCAGGGGACTGATGTGGGCCGGCAGCAGTGAATCCGTGTACGGGGCACGCCACTTGCCGTCGGACGGGGGCGCGGCGTCGGCCGGGACGTCCATGTCCCTCGTCCCCCTCCCACGAACAGGAGAACATGATGGCGCCGCGCACGGACAGCGAGTGCACGGCGGCGCTCAGTAGTGCAGGACTCGGACGGTGGGCCTGGCTCAGACGGTGGACGGGGGCAGTGGGAGCGGCAGCCCGGGCAGTCCGTCCAGGCTCGTCGCGACGTGCTCCTTCTTCTCGAAGTAGGCGCTCAGCGAGGTGTCGTCCTCGCGGGCGAACCGCTTGCCGTGCAGGTCGCGGTCCTCCTCGTACGCCATGAAGGGGACGGCGTAGCCGCAGGTGTCCCGGACCAGCTCGGCGTGGACGACGATGATCGCGCGCAGCCCGTGCGGGCGGTGGTCGATGCCGGGGAAACGGGTGAGCAGCTCCCCGAAGCGGGGGTCGTCGCGGAAGACCGGCTCGCCCCGGCCGTGCACCCGCACGATGTCGGGCGGGCCCTGGAAGGCGCACCACATGAGGGTGATTCGGCCGTTCTCGCGCAGGTGGGCGATGGTCTCCGCGTTGGATCCGGCGAAGTCCAGGTAGGCCACGGTCAGTTCGTCGAGCACGACGAAGGAGCCTTTGAGACCCTTGGGGGAGAGGTTGACCGTGCCGTCACCGGACAGCGGCGCCGTCGCGGTGAAGAACATGGGCTGCTCCTCGATGAAGGTTCGCAGCCGGCCGTCTATGCGCTCATAAGTCTTTCCCATGACTAAGGATTATCGCCAAAACTCCTTCGACTGTCTAAGGAATTCTCGATTGACGAATCATGCAGAGTTCTGCATACTCATGCATGTCAGTGCTTGCAGTGTGAGGAGAAACCCGTGGCCGAGCGCGTCGTACTCGCCTACTCGGGCGGTCTGGACACCTCCGTCGCCATCGGCTGGATCGCCGAGGAGACGGGCGCCGAGGTCATCGCCGTCGCGGTGGACGTCGGCCAGGGCGGCGAGGACCTGGACGTCATCCGCAAGCGCGCCCTCGCCTGCGGAGCCGTCGAGGCCGAGGTCGCGGACGCCAGGGACGAGTTCGCCGACGAGTACTGCCTCCCGGCGATCAAGGCCAACGCCCTCTACATGGACCGCTACCCGCTGGTCTCCGCCCTCTCCCGGCCGGCGATCGTCAAGCACCTCGTCGCCGCCGCCGAGAAGCACGGCGCCACGACCGTCGCCCACGGCTGCACCGGCAAGGGCAACGACCAGGTCCGCTTCGAGGCCGGCATCGTCGCCCTCGCCCCCGACCTGAAGTGCATCGCCCCGGTCCGCGACTACGCGATGACCCGGGACAAGGCGATCGCCTTCTGCGAGGCCAAGCAGCTCCCGATCGCCACCACCAAGAAGTCCCCGTACTCCATCGACCAGAACGTCTTCGGGCGCGCGGTCGAGACGGGCTTCCTGGAGGACATCTGGAACGCGCCGATCGAGGACATCTACGAGTACACCCAGAACCCGGCCGTCGCGCGGGAGCCCGACGAGGTGGTCATCACCTTCAAGCAGGGCGTCCCCGTCGCCGTCGACGGCAAGCCGGTGACCGTGCTCCAGGCGATCCAGCAGCTCAACGAGCGCGCCGGCGCCCAGGGCGTCGGCCGGATCGACATGGTCGAGGACCGCCTCGTCGGCATCAAGTCCCGCGAGGTGTACGAGGCCCCGGGCGCCATCGCGCTGATCACGGCCCACCAGGAGCTGGAGAACGTCACCGTCGAGCGCGAACTCGCCCGCTACAAGCGGCAGGTCGAGCAGCGCTGGGGCGAACTGGTCTACGACGGCCAGTGGTTCTCCCCGCTCAAGCGCGCCCTGGAGGGCTTCGTCAACGAGGCCAACGAGCATGTGAGCGGCGACATCCGGATGACCCTGCACGGCGGACGCGCGGTCGTCACCGGCCGGCGCTCCGAGGAGGCGCTGTACGACTTCCACCTCGCCACCTACGACACCGGCGACACCTTCGACCAGTCCGCGGCCAAGGGCTTCATCGACATCTACAGCATGTCGTCGAAGCTCGCGGCACGGCGTGATCTGCAGGCAGAGCCTGACGTGGACCTCGCGTGAGCGTAACCTCGCGCCACACCGACCAACCCTCCCTAGGAGCAGCGCAAGTGAGCAGCAACAGCGGTGACGTACGGCTCTGGGGCGGCCGTTTCGCCGACGGTCCCGCCGAGGCCCTGGCGAAGCTGTCCGCGTCCGTCCACTTCGACTGGCGGCTCGCGCCCTACGACCTCGCCGGTTCGCGTGCCCACGCGCGTGTGCTGCACAAGGCGGGCCTGCTCACCGAGGACGAGCTGACCCGGATGCTCGCGGGGCTCGACCAGCTGGAAGCGGACGTCGCGGACGGCTCCTTCGTGGGCACCATCGCCGACGAGGACGTCCACACCGCCCTGGAGCGCGGCCTGCTGGAGCGCCTCGGCCCCGACCTCGGCGGCAAACTGCGCGCCGGCCGGTCGCGCAACGACCAGGTCGCGACCCTCTTCCGGATGTACCTCAGGGACCACGCCCGTACGATCGGCGGCCTGATCGCCGACCTCCAGGACGCCCTGATCGGCCTCGCCGAGGCCCACCCGGACGTGGCGATGCCCGGCCGCACCCACCTCCAGCACGCCCAGCCGGTGCTCTTCGCCCACCACGTCCTCGCCCACGTCCAGTCCCTGTCCCGGGACGCCGAGCGGCTGCGCCAGTGGGACGAGCGGACGGCCGTGTCGCCGTACGGCTCCGGCGCCCTCGCGGGCTCCTCCCTCGGCCTCGACCCGGAGGCCGTCGCCGAGGACCTCGGCTTCGAGCACGGCAGTGTCGGCAACTCCATCGACGGCACGGCCTCCCGTGACTTCGTCGCCGAGTTCGCCTTCATCACCGCGATGATCGGGGTCAACCTCTCCCGGATCGCCGAGGAGATCATCATCTGGAACACGAAGGAGTTCTCCTTCGTCACCCTGCACGACGCGTTTTCCACGGGTTCGTCGATCATGCCGCAGAAGAAGAACCCGGACATCGCCGAGCTGGCGCGCGGCAAGTCCGGCCGGCTGATCGGCAACCTGACGGGCCTGATGGCCACCCTGAAGGCCCTGCCGCTCGCCTACAACCGCGACCTCCAGGAGGACAAGGAGCCGGTCTTCGACTCCTGCGACCAGCTGGAGGTGCTCCTCCCCGCCTTCACCGGCATGATCGCCACGCTCACGGTCAACCGCGAGCGCATGGAGGAGCTGGCCCCGGCCGGTTTCTCGCTCGCCACCGACATCGCCGAGTGGCTGGTCAAGCAGGGCGTGCCGTTCCGCGTGGCTCACGAGGTCGCGGGGGAGTGCGTGAAGGTCGCCGAGGCCGAGGGCAAGGAGCTGGACGACCTCACGGACGAGCAGTTCGCGAAGATCTCCGCGCATCTCACTCCGGAGGTCCGCACGGTCCTCAACGTCCCCGGCGCCCTCGCCTCCCGTAACGGCCGCGGCGGCACGGCACCGAGCGCGGTCGCCGTCCAGCTCGCCGAGGTCAAGGCGGACGTGGCGGCACAGCACGGGTGGGCCGACGCCAAGAAGTAGCGGTCCGGAGTCGTAGAAGCAGCGGGTCCGGTGTCGTAGGGGCATCGCGGGTTAGGTTGGTCGGGAGCCCTAAGGAGCCGACCGAACGGAGCCCGCGATGCCCTTCGCCCGACTGGCCTCAGCCACGACTCCCACCTGCCACATCGGCCTGGGGCTCGCCGCCGTCGGCCGTCCCGGCTACATCAACCTGGGCCGCGAGGAGGACCTCGGAGACAACCGCAGCGTCGAGGCCCTGCGCGAGCGCACCCACGAACTCCTCGACGCCGCCTACGCCCAGGGCGTGCGCTACTTCGACGTCGCCCGCTCCTACGGCCGTTCGGAGGAGTTCCTCGCCGGCTGGCTGAACGCCCACCCCGAGGTCGACGACGTCGTCGTCGGCAGCAAGTGGGGCTACACCTACACCGCCGGCTGGTCCACCGACGCCGAACAGCACGAGGTCAAGGACCACAGCGCCGCCACCTACGAGCGGCAGCGCGCCGAGACCGACGCCCTGCTCGGCGACCGGCTCGACCTCTACCAGATCCACTCGGTGACCCCGGACAGCCCGGCCCTCACCGACAAGGACCTCCACGCGAAGCTGGCGGAGGCCGCCGCCGGCGGTCTGACCATCGGCTTCTCCACCAGCGGCCCCGAGCAGGCCGACACGATCCGCGCCGCCCTCGCCGTGACCATCGACGGCGAGCCCCTCTTCCGTACGGTCCAGTCGACGTACAACGCGCTGGAGACCTCGGCCGGTCCCGCGCTCGCCGAGGCGCACGACGCCGGTCTCACGGTGATCGTCAAGGAGGGCATGGCGAACGGCCGGCTGGCCGAGCCGCACGCGCCGGACGTGCTGAAGACCGTGGCCGACGAGAACTTCCTCGGCTGTGACGCCGTGGCCCTCGGCCTGATCCTGCGCCGGCCCTGGGCCGGGGTCGTCCTCTCGGGCGCCGCGACGGTCACCCAGCTCGCCTCCAACCTGCACGCCCCCGTGGTCGACCTGGACGAGGACCAGCTGACCCGGCTGGCCACCCTGGTGGAGGACCCCCGCGCCTACTGGGAGCAGCGGGGCCGGCTGCCCTGGCACTGACGGGCCCTGCCCGCTGACCAGCATCGATGAGTCACACATGCCTATGGTGAGACAAGGATGTCTCACATGGGTTAACCTTGTCTCATGGCCCTGGATCGTGACCACGTGCTGCGCAGCGCAGCCGCCCTGCTGACCCGCAAGTCCACCGCGACCATGGACGAGGTCGCCAAGGCCGCCGGGATCAGCCGGGCCACGCTGCACCGCCACTTCGCCGGGCGCTTCGCGCTCGTACGGGCCCTGGAGGAGCTCGGCATCGCGGAGTGCGACGCGGCGCTGGACCGGGCCCGGCTGGACGAAGGGCCCGCGAGCGAGGCCGTACGCAGGATGGTGCGCGAGATCGAGCCCTCCGCCGGGCTGCTCGCCTTCCTGTACGGCGAGAGCCAGCTGTGGGAGGGCGACCTCCAGAACGAAAGCTGGCAGCAGCTGGACGCCCGCATCAGCGGGGTCTTCCAGCGCGGTCAGCAGAGCGGCGAGCTGCGGATCGACCTCACTCCCGTCTGGCTCACCGAGGCGCTGTACGGACTGATCGCCTCCTGCGCCTGGGCCACCCTGGACGGCCGCGTGGCCTCCCGGGACTTCCCGACGATGGTCGCCGAGCTGTTGCTCGGCGGCGCACTACGAAGAGAGGAACCATGACCAGCACCTTGCAGCCGGCCGGCACGGCGGCGGAGCAGCGTCAGGGCCGCTGGCTCGCGCTTTCCGTCCTCGTCCTGGCCGTGCTGCTGGTGGCCGTCGACGCCACCGTCCTCGGCCTGGCGACCCCCTACATCACCGAAGACCTCAACCCCTCCGGCACCCAGCTCCTGTGGATCGGCGACGTCTACTCCTTCGTCATCGCCGGTCTGCTCGTCTCCATGGGCAGCCTCGGCGACCGCATCGGCCGCAAGCGCATCCTGCTCGTCGGTGCCACGGCGTTCGGCGCGATATCCGTCCTGAACGCCTACGCGACGACACCCGAACTCATGATCCTGGCGCGGGCGTTGCTCGGTGTCGCGGGCGCGACCCTGATGCCCGCCACCCTCGCCCTGATCCGCAACCTCTTCCACGACCCGCGCGAGCGCAGCCTCGCCGTCGGCATCTGGGGCGCGACCGCCTCCGCGGGTACGGCCGTCGGCCCGATCGCGGGCGGCTTCCTCCTCGAACACTTCTGGTGGGGCTCGGTCTTCCTGATCAACCTGCCGGTGATGGCGGTCCTGGTGCTCGTCGGCATCCGCACCCTGCCCGAGTCCCGCAACCCGAACCCCGGCCCCTGGGACCTGGCCGGCGTCGTGCTGTCGCTCGTCGGCGTGATCGGCCTCGTGTACGCGGTCAAGGAGGCCGCGACCCATGGCTTCACCTGGTCCACGGTGGGTGCCGGCCTGCTGGGCGCAGCCGCCCTCTACGGCTTCGTCCACCGCCAGCTCACCATGCCTACCCCGCTGTTGGACATGCGGCTGTTCCGGCGCCGCGGCTTCAGCGGAGCGGTCCTCGCCGACCTGCTGACCGTCCTCGGCATGTCCGGCCTGGTGTTCTTCCTCTCCCAGTACCTGCAACTCGTCCAGGGCAGGCGCCCGTTCGAGGCGGGCCTGGCCGAACTGCCCGCCGCCGTCGGCGCGGTGGCGGCCGGCCTGGTCGCGGGCCGGGCCGCCCGGCGCTTCTCGGTGCGGGTGGTGGTCTCGGGCGGCCTGGCAGCGGTGGGCCTGGCCCTGGCCGCACTCACGACCCTGGGTGTGTCCACGGGCTACCCGGTGCTCGGCGCCGCCCTCCTGGTCGTCGGCATCGGCGCGGGCTTCTCGTTCACGGTCACCGCGGACGTCATCCTGTCCACGGTCCCCAAGGACCAGGCAGGCGCTGCCTCGGCCGTCTCCGAAACGGCCTACGAACTGGGCGCGGCCCTGGGCATCGCCCTGCTCGGCTCGATCGTGACGGGCGTCTACCGCGACTTCACGGGCCCGGCCGGAACCCCGGCAGAGGCCCATGAGTCGCTGGGGGCGGCGGTGGAAGCGTCGCGGAACATGCCGGCGCATTCGGCGGAGGCCATGCTCGAAGCGGCACGGGACTCCTTCGTGCACGGCCTGCACCTGGCCTCCGGCGCGGGAGCGGCAGTCCTGCTGGCAACGGCGGCGGCAGCCTGGTTCCTGCTGAGGGGGCAGAAACTGGAGAACGCCGGGTAAGGGCGAACCGCCCCGGACCTCACTTCTTGTACCCGAGGATCGTCATCATCCCGCCCTCCGAGTGGTACTGGTTGTGACAGTGCAGCATCCACAACCCGGGATTGTCGGCGTAGAAGTCGACCACCAGCTTCCGGTGCGGCAGCACGATCGCGGTGTCCTTGCGCGCGCCCACCGCATCCAGACCGGTCAGCGCGAAGGTGTGCCCGTGCAGGTGCAGCGGGTGCCACATGTCGGTCGCGTTGATGAGGGTGAGCCTTACCCGCTCACCGAACCGGACGGGGTGCCGCTCCCGCACGTCGTAGGGCCGGTGGTCGAACCCCCAGTTGTACTTGTGCATGTTGCCGGTGACCCGGATCCGTAGCTCGCGGTCGGGGTGGTCGTCGTCGAAGGCAACGGCGTCGTCCGGAACGAGACGGCGCGCGGGGACGCACTTCCCGTCGAGCTCGTCCGGGCGGGCGTCGAGGGCGGGAAGACGATTGCCCTTGTCGGTGCGCAGGACGGCGACGGCGGCCCTGCCGGGCTTGCCCTCGGGCTCGGCGACCAGGGGGAAGACGCCGTCCCGGGCGGTGATCAGGACGTCGTACCGCTCGGCCATGCCGATGAGCAGGGCGTCGGTCTTCTTGTGCTGCACGGGATAGCCGTCGGTGTGCGTGACGGTCATCCTGTGGTCGCCCAGCGCGACCCGGAACGCCGTTTCGGAACCGGCGTTGATGATGCGCAGCCGGACGCGCTCGCCGGGACGGCAGCGGAACACCGAGGGGTTGCCGGGCAGGCGCCCGTTGGCCAGGTAGTAGGGGTAGGCGACGCTGCCGGCCTCCGAGTGGAGCATCTTGCTGTGCGAGTGGTGCAGGATCCGGGAGGGGCTCGCCGACTTCCTGGACGGGGACGGGGACGGCGAGGGGCGCATGCCCGCCGATCCGCCGGCACGCCGGCTGCCGTGTCCGGGGCCCATCGCCATGCCGCCCATCTTCCCGGACGAGCCGGGCATGAGCTCGGCGAACACCTGGTCGGGGGTGGAGCCGTCCACGCCGTCGAGCCAGTCGTCCAGGACGACGATCCATTCCTTGTCGTAGTGGAGGGGCTCTTTGGGGTCGTCGACGATCAGCGTCGCGTACAGGGCACGGTCGGCCTGGACGCCCTGGTGCGAGTGGAGCAGGTACGTTCCCGGGTGGGGGACCTTGAAGCGGTAATCGAAGTCCGCCCCGGGGGGGATGGCCAGCTGGGTCAGGTCCGGAGCGCCGTCCATGTCGCAGCGCAGGCGCACCCCGTGGGAGTGCAGGGTGGTCTTGGTGGGAAGCCGGTTGGCGAGGGTGAGGCTGAGCACGTCACCGGCGGTGACGCGCACCAGCGGGCCCGGCAGAGTCTCGTTGTACGCCCAGGTCCGGACGGACCGCCCGCCCAGGTCCAGCATGGACTCGGCAGCCGTGAACCTGACAGTGCGCAGGGGGCCGGGCCCGCGTTTCCGCTCGGCGGCACGGACCTCCGGATCCGACGGATTCACGTATCCCGCGGGCCCCTGCGGGACGAACGCCGGCGGGTCGGACTCCTTCTCGATGCCCGCGCGTCCGGAGCCCGAGCGGGGCTCGGAGCCGGTGCCGGAACGGGAACCGGTGCCTGCGCCGGAACCGGAGCAGGCACCCAGGAGCCCCGCGCCGGCGGCGGCGAACGGGGCACGGAGCACGGTACGGCGGGAAGCTTTCTGCATGTCTGAATAAGACATGATGTGTGCTCATATGGCCGGTTAATACGGCCGAATGCCGGATGTATCGGGGGGAGATTCCTTCGGCGGGCGGACGGGCGCGAGCCACTGCGCCGGTCCGCCGGAAGGCGCTCGACAGGTACCCGAAGGGGTTACGCGGCCTTCGCCTTCGTGGCGTACATGTCCACGTACTCCTGCCCGGAGAGCCGCATGACCTCGGCCATCACCGAGTCGGTCACGGCCCGGAGCACGTAACGGTCCCGGTCCATCCCCTCGTAGCGGGAGAACTCCATGGCCGTGCCGAAGCGGACGGTCACCCGGCCCGGGCGCGGGATGCCCCGGCCTCCCGGCTGCAGCTTGTCCGTGCCGATCATCGCGAACGGCACCACTGGCGCACCCGTCATCAGCGTCAGCCGCGCGATACCCGTGCGCCCCCGGTACAGGCGGCCGTCGGGCGAGCGCGTGCCCTCCGGGTAGATCCCGAAGATCTTGCCCTCCTCCAGGATCCGCCGACCCGTCATCAGCGCGGCGACGCCGCCGTTGGCGCCGTCCCGGTCCACCGGGATCATGCCGACGCCGGTGAAGAACCACGCCATCAGGCGGCCCTTGATGCCCTTGCCGGTGACGTACTCGTCCTTGCCGATGAAGAAGACCTGCCGCTTCGTCACGACCGGCAGCACGATCGAGTCGATGAACGTCAGGTGATTACCGGCCAGAATGACCGGCCCGTCCCCCGGGATGTGCTCCGCGCCCTCCACCTGTGGGCGGAACATCAGACGCATGATCGGTCCGAGCACTGCCTTGATGAGCGCGAAGCGGGACAACGGGTCCTCCGACGTCAAGGTGAGCGTTATGAGTCTGTGCAGGTGAGGACATTACTCGCGGCTTCGCGGGTAACGCACATCGGGAGCGGCCGGTTCACCGATGTCTTACGCACTGTTGACACGGGTTTACCTGCGGTGGCGCGTAGGTGGCCACGCGGAGCGCGCGGGCGGCGATGTGACGGACATCGCCCTCTCCCATCCGACAGCCGACGTCACCCAGGTGTTCGAACCGAGGTCTCCCGTCCGTCATGTGGACACCCCTACGATCGCCGGGCACTGACGAGAACTCACGAGATCGGCCCGCACGGAAGACGCGGACGGCAGGAAGACGCGGACGGCAGGAGGGGCGCCCATGGACAGCGACCAGAGGAACGGGCAGACGCAGGGAACCGGACGGCGGGCGCTTCTCGGCGCCGCGGTGCTCGGCGCGGGCGGAGCGGTCCTCGGGCTGCCCGGCGCGGCCCGGGCGGCCGAGGCCCGGACGACCGGATACGCCGGCCGCGGGCTGAAGAGCCTGCCGGTGCCGACGATCATCGGCCACCGGGGTGCCAGCGGCTACCGCCCCGAGCACACCTTCGGCTCGTACAACCTCGCCCTCGACCTCGGCGCCGACGTGGTGGAGGCCGGTGACCTGGTGCCCACCAAGGACGGGCATCTGGTGTGCCGGCACGAGCCGGAGATCGGCGGCACGACCGACGTCGCCGCCCACCCCGAGTTCGCCGACCGCAAGACCACCAAGGTCGTCGACGGCGTGTCCGTCACCGGCTGGTTCACCGAGGACTTCACGCTCGCCGAGCTGAAGACCCTCCGTGCCGTCGAGCGCATCCCGGCCAACCGGCCGCACAACACGCTCTACAACGGACGTTGGGAGATACCCACCTTCGAAGAGGTCCTGCAGTGGCAGGACGAGCAGACCCGCAAGCGCGGCAAGCAGGTCTGGATCTACCCCGAGACCAAGCACCCCACCTACTTCCGCAAGCTGGGCCTCGGCCTGGAGGAGCGGGTGGCGAAGCTGCTGCGCAAGTACGGCAAGGACAGCCGGTACTCGCCGGTCATCCTGCAGTCCTTCGAGCCGAGCAGCATCCAGAAGCTGAACCAGCTGGTCGACAACCCGCTCGTCGTCCTGCTCTCCTCGGCGACCAGCCGCCCCTACGACTTCGTCGAGGCGGGCGACCCGCGCACGGTGGCCGACCTGATCACGCCCGCGGGCCTGCGCGAGATAGCCGGCTACGCGCAGGGCATCGGCCCCACGCTGGACCTGGTCATCCCCAAGAACGCCGACGGCACCCTGGGCCGGCCGACCACGCTGGTCGCCGACGCGCACAAGGTGGGCCTGGTCCTGCACCCGTACACCATGCGCAACGAGAACCCCTTCCTGCCGGCGGAGTACCGCAAGGGCACCGCGGCGGACGCCTACGGTGACCCCTTCGGCGCCTTCAGGACGTACTTCGCGACCGGCATCGACGGCGTCTTCACCGACAACGCCGACACCGGTGTGCTCGCCCGCGCCGACTTCCAGGCCGGCTGAGCCCCGACCGCTCAGCCTGAAACGCTCAGTCTGGTCCACTGAGCCCGGCCCGCCGCGTCAACGGCGGAGCCAAACCGCACCCCGTTCGGGGTGACTACGAGCCGCCCCGGCAACCTGCCGCCGGGGCGGTTCGTCGTTCCGCATATGACGCCCGACTTGGTAGCCGCCCTGAGCCCGCTGCTCACCGCCGAGGCCTCCGCCGAGGCATATGCCTCCGGAGGCGAGCCGGCCGACCTGGAGCAGGCCGTCTGGCTCCGGCTGCTGGAGCGGCTGGCGGCGGACCGGCCGCCGCTGGATCCGCAGGGCTGGCTGCGCAAGGCCGTTCGCGCCGAGGCGCGCCGCAGCCGCCGCACCTCCCGCCTCGAGCGGCCGTACGACTTCGAGCCGGCCGACGACACCCGGCCCGGCCCCGAACAGTCCGTCATCACCGCCGCCCGGCACCGCGCCCTGCGGGAGGCGGTCCGCCGTCTGCCCGGCCGCTGCCCGCGGCTTCTGGAGGCGCTGCTGTCCCCGAAGGACCTGACATACCGGGAGATCGCGGGGGAGTTGGGTATCTCACAGGGCAGCCTCGGACCGGAACGTTCCAGATGTCTCGGTTGTCTGCGGCGATTGCTCACACCGGAGGTTGCGGCTCTCGAAGCGCGGGGATAGGAGTGAGGGACGACAGGTGATCAGGTGAGCGGGAGGCATGCGCACATGGGCATGAGCGTGACCATCTCGGTGGCGACCGAGCAGGATGCGGAGCAGATCTTCAAGCTCCAGTACCTGTGCTTCCAGAGCGAGGCGGCGCTGTACGGCAACTACCGCATCGACCCGCTCGTCCAGAGTCTCGACTCGGTCCGCCAGGAGGTCGCCGCCGACTGCGTCATCGTCGCCCGGCTCGGCGAGGAGGTCGTCGGCTCGGTGCGCGGCAAGGCCGACGAGGACGGCTCGGCGGACATCGCCCGGCTGTGCGTCCACCCGCGCCTGCAGGGCCACGGCATCGGCGCGAGGCTGCTGCGCGCGGCGGAGACGGCGCTGGCCGAGCAGCGCGGCGCCACCAGGTTCCGCCTCCACACCGGCTACCGCAGCGAGGGCAACCTGCGCCTGTACCGCCGGGTGGGCTACGAGGCGGTGGGCCGGACCAAGGGCGCCGACGGCGTCGAGCTGATCGTGCTGGAGAAGCCGGCCGGGGCGTACGCGACTACGGCGTGACGGCGTTCCGCGCCTTGCGCAGCCAGTAGATCGCCGACAGCGGCAGCAGCACCGGAATGAAGATGTAGCCCATGCCGTAGTCCGACCACACGGTCGCGTCCGGGAAGGCCGACGGCTCGATCAGGGTCCAGGTGCCTACGATCAGCACACCCGCGAGTTCGGCGGCACAGCACACCAGTGCCGCCCTGCGGGCCGTGTCCCCGCCGCGGACCAGCGTGTAGGTGATGAACCCGTACACCACGCCCGCCACCGCCGACAGCGAGTACGCCAGCGGCGCCCGGTCGAAGTCCGTCGCGATCTGGTACGCGGAGCGCGACACCGCGCCCACCACCATCACGCCGTAGAACCAGACGAGCAGCAGCCCCGGCCCGCCGATCAGCCGGCCCGGCTTCTCCTCCACCGACGTCATCTCAGCCTCCCCAGATGTCGTACAGCCGCACTTCGAGGACGGCCAGCACGAAAGCGCCCGCAGCCGCCGTCACCGAGCCCCATTTCGTGCGCTCGCTCAGCGACATGAGTCCCGCCGCCGGAATGCACGCGAACGCCCCCACCAGATACGCCACGTAGATCGTCGTACCCTGCTCCGGCTTCCCGCCCCGCGCGAGCTGCACGATCCCGGCCACCAGCTGGACCAGGGAGAGCAGCCAGACCACGGCCATGCCGATGAAGTGCCAGTCCTTGGTCGGCTGGTCGCGATAGGCGGCCCAGCCGCACCAGGCGGCGAGGAGCAGCGCGGCGACCCCGGTCGCCAGCGTCAGGGCATAGAGCATGCCGAGACCTTATTACGGCCGAAACGACCGGCCGCCGCCGACCCCGCACCTCGACTCCGGCCCGTGGCGTTGGCCACAGCCATCGGGCCGAGGAGCTGGATGCCGGCCTGGTGGTCAGGGACCTGTCGGCCTTGTCCGCACTGGTCACCGACGCGGGCGTGGCGATCGCCGTCCGGGACCGAGCGGCGGCTGAGGGGTGTCCACGACTGTCCAGTATGCGGACAGCGGCGGCCTGTCAGCACCGTACGTCTGGTTTACTGATCGCATGAGCACGACGAGCAGCCGCACCCTTGCGACCGAGGCGACCATGACGCCCGGTGCTCGTTGTATGTGTCGCATGATGCGCCGAATGTGCGCCTTCTAGAGGGCCCCCGCATCACCTGAGCCTCGCGCCCCGAAGCGAGAGCCGTGGCACGTCCGTGCGCCGTAGGCCGTACGAGACGCACGCACCACTCCTTTCCATGCCTGAACCGCATGCACACGTGCCCGGGCACACCCACGCCCGCGTACTCGACAGTGACGGAAATCCTGTGATCACCACATCGGGCCTGACCAAGGTCTACCGCTCCCGCGGCAAAGAGGTCACCGCCCTCGACGGCGTCGACCTTCACGTCCGCGAAGGCGAGGTCTACGGCGTCATCGGCCAGTCCGGCGCCGGCAAGTCCTCGCTCATCCGCTGCGTCAACCTGCTCGAGCGTCCGACATCCGGGACGGTGACCGTCGCCGGACAGAACCTCACCGCCCTCGCCGGGCGCGGCCCCCGGGCGGGCAGGGAACTGCGCCAGGCCCGCAGCCGGATCGGCATGGTCTTCCAGCACTTCAACCTGCTGTCCTCCCGGACCGTCCAGGAAAACATCGAGCTGCCGCTCGAGATCCTCGGCAAGTCCGGCAAGGAACGCTCCCGCAAGGCGCTCGAACTCCTCGACCTGGTCGGCCTCGCCGACAAGGCCAAGGCCTACCCGGCCCAGCTCTCCGGCGGCCAGAAGCAGCGCGTCGGCATCGCCCGCGCCCTCGCCGGCGACCCCAAGGTGCTGCTGTCCGACGAGGCCACCAGCGCCCTCGACCCGGAGACCACCCGCTCCATCCTCCAGCTGCTGCGCGACCTGAACCGGCAGCTGGGCCTGACCGTCCTGCTCATCACGCACGAGATGGACGTCGTCAAGAGCATCTGCGACTCGGCCGCGCTCATGGAGAAGGGCGGCATCGTCGAGTCCGGCACCGTCAGCGAGCTGCTGGCCACCCCCGGCTCCGAGCTGGCCGCCGCGCTGTTCCCGGTGGGCGGCGAGGCCTCCGGCGCCGACCGGACCGTCGTCGACGTCACCTTCCACGGCGAGGCCGCGACCCAGCCGGTCATCTCCCAGCTGTCGCGCACCTACAACATCGACATCTCGATCCTCGGCGCCGCCATCGACACCGTCGGCGGCCTCCAGGTCGGCCGCATGCGCATCGAACTGCCCGGCCGCTACGAGGACAACGTGGTGCCGATCGGGTTCCTGCGCGAACAGGGCCTGCAGATCGACGTAC
This sequence comes from Streptomyces sp. NPDC002671, assembly GCF_053592475.1. Taxonomy (NCBI): domain Bacteria; kingdom Bacillati; phylum Actinomycetota; class Actinomycetes; order Kitasatosporales; family Streptomycetaceae; genus Streptomyces; species Streptomyces sp. NPDC002671. The sequence goes on along the minus strand of NZ_JBSFVU010000002.1, from coordinate 193,646 downwards.
TGGGCCACGAGGCTCTGCTGGTGAAGGAAGGTGCCAAGTGACCGGGACCGATTGGTCTGAGATGCAGCCCCTGCTGTCCCAGGCGAGCTGGGACACGCTCTACATGGTCGGCTGGTCCACGCTGATCGCTGTCGTCGGCGGGCTCCCGCTCGGCATCCTGCTCGTCCTCACGGACCGGGGCGGACTTCTGCAGAACCTCGTCGCCAACAAGGTGATCGGGCAGATCGTGAACGTCGCCCGCTCGATGCCGTTCATCATCCTGATGGTCGCGCTGATGGGCTTCACCCGCTCGATCACCGGGACGACCATCGGCCGCGAGGCCGCCATCGTGCCGCTCGCCATCGGCGCCATCCCGTTCTTCGCCCGCCTGGTCGAGACGGCTGTCCGTGAAGTGGACGGCGGGCTCGTCGAGGCCGTGCAGTCGATGGGCGGCAACACCTGGACCGTCGTACGGAAGGTGCTCGTACCGGAGTCCCTGCCGTCCCTCATCTCCAGCACCACGACCACGGTCGTCGCCCTCATCGGCTACTCCGCCATGGCCGGCACGGTCGGCGCCGGCGGCCTCGGCGACATCGCCATCCGCTACGGCTACCAGCGCTTCGAGACGCAGCTGATGTGGATCACCGTGGCGATCCTCGCCGTCGTCATCTCGGTCATCCAGTTCGCCGGCGACTTCGCGGCCCGCTCGCTGCACCACCGGGGCGGACGCTCCGGCCCGGCGCCGAAGCTGCGGCTGCTGAAGACCAAGGAGCCGACGGCGTCCGAGGTCGACAAGGTCGCGTAACGCGGCACCCCAGAACTCCCCGTCCACCCAAGACGGGGTCGCACCACCCTTAAGGAAAGGCACTTTTCGTGCGTAACACCGCCAAGATCACCGCCGCTGTCCTCGCCGCCGGAGCCCTCACCGCCGGGCTCACCGCCTGCGGCTCGGGCAAGGACTCCTCTTCCTCCGCCGACTACAAGGGCCCGCTGGTCGTCGCCGCGAGCCCCACCCCGCACGCCGAGATCCTGAACTTCGTCAAGGACCACCTGGCGAAGAAGGCGGGTCTCGACCTGGAGGTCAAGGAGTTCCAGGACTACATCGTGCCGAACACGGCGACCGAGGACGGCTCGGTGGACGCCAACTACTTCCAGAACCAGCCGTACCTCGACGACTTCAACAAGAAGCGCGGCACCCACATCGTGCCCGTCGTCACGGTGCACCTGGAGCCGCTCGGCCTCTACTCCCACAAGGTGAAGAAGGCCGACGCCCTCAAGAGCGGTGCGACCATCGCCGTCCCGAACGACGCAGTCAACGAGGCCCGCGCCCTGAAGCTGCTCGCCGACAACGGGCTCATCACCCTCAAGGCCGGCGCCGGCACCGAGGCGACCCCGCAGGACATCGCCAAGAACCCCAAGAACCTCAAGTTCAAGGAGGTCGAGGCGGCCCAGACCCCGCGCTCCCTGGACGACGTGGACGCGGCCGTGGTCAACGGCAACTACGCCATCTCCGCCGGCCTCAAGCCCGCCAAGGACGCCCTCGTCCTGGAGTCCGCGAAGAACAACCCGTACGGCAACTTCCTCGCGGTCAAGAAGGGCAACGAGAAGGACCCGCGCGTGAAGAAGCTCGCGCAGCTCCTCACCTCGCCCGAGGTCAAGAAGTTCATCGAGGACAAGTACCAGGGTTCGGTCATCGCGTCCTTCTGAGCCGGCCGCTCCCCCAGCGGGGTCCACTCCCTCACAGGGTGTGGACCCCGTTGTGCGGTTCGGTGGTTTCATGCTGCATGCTGGGCAGTTCAGCGGGGCCTGACGGTCTCTCACGGATTTTCCGAAGGTTACGGAGCGGCGCATGACTAGCACCTTCCCCAACATCTCCATCAGCACGGAGCGGTTGGTGCTGCGTCCCCTCGACGAGGACGACGTGCCCGCTCTGGCCGAGATGATGAACGACGAGCAGGTCGGCGCCTGGACCGACGTCCCGCAGCCCTACTCCGAGGACGCCGCCCGGGGCTGGGTGACCGAGTACGCCCCCGCCGAGCGCACCGGGGGCCGCGGCCTCGACCTCGCCGTCACCGAGTTCCTCACCCAGCGCCTGGTCGGCATCGTCCAGCTCGCCAAGACCAACTGGCACGTCCGGTCCACCGAGCTGTCGTACATCGTCGCCCCCTGGGCCCGCGGCGAGGGCTACGCCTCCGAGGCCGCGCTCGCCACCGCCCAATGGCTCTTCGGCGACCAGAAGTTCGAGCGCATCGAGCTGCGCACCGCCGCCGACAACACCGCCTCCCAGCAGGTCGCCCAGAAGATCGGCTGCATCAGCGAGGGCGTGCTGCGCAACGCCTGCATAGCGCACTTCCGGGGCGAGGACGGCACCTGGACCGACCTGCGCACCGACTACATCGTGTGGAGCCTCCTCCCGGAGGACCTGGAGGGCGCCGAGGGGCAGCTCGCCGACACCGGAGGGTTCACCGCCTACTCCGACTGGAACTGAGGCGCGCCGCCACGGCCCGGCCTAGCCGCGCGGCCGGCAGCTCCACCAGGTACGCTCACGAAGCCGGCCTCCGGGCCCCATACCCCTGACGACCTGCGAAAACCTGGAGACTGACGACGATGGCCGACCGGGTCACGGTGATCGGCTGGGACGGCTCGCCCCTGACCGAGGCGGCCCGCGCCGCCCTCGGCGCCGCCACGCTCGTGGCGGGCGCGGCCCACCACCTGGCACTGCCCGAGGTCCCGCCCGCCGCCGAACGCGTCCGCCTCGGCAGCGTCGCGCTCGCCGCCCGCCGCATCGCCGGCCACCGCGGCACCGCCGTGGTGTTCGCCGACGGCGACCCCGGCTTCTTCGGTGTCGTACGCACCCTGCGCGCGCCGGAGTTCGGCCTGGAGGTCGAGGTCGTCCCCGCCGTCTCCTCCGTCGCCGCCGCCTTCGCCCGCGCCGGCATGCCCTGGGACGACGCCCAGGTGGTCGTCGCCCACCCGCGCACCCTGCGCCGGGCCGTGAATGTGTGCCGGGCCCACACCAAGGTCGCCGTCCTCACCGCACCCGGCGCCGGCCCCGCCGAACTCGGACTGCTGCTCGACGGGGTCCACCGGACCTTCGTGATCTGCGAGGAACTGGGCACCGAACGCGAACAGGTCACCGTCGTCACCTCCGACAACGCCGCCGACCACTCCTGGCGCGACCCGAACGTCGTCATCGTCATCGGCGGACCCGCCGGACCAGGTGTCCCGGCGGAGGGCGGCGGCTGGATCGCCGGACGCGACCCGGGCACCGGCCCGCGCGGCTGGGTCCAGCCCGACGAGACGTACGGCGCCCTCGGCGAGGGTGAGACGGAACTGCTCCGCGCCGCCCAACTCGCGCGCCTCGGGCCCCGGGTCGGCGACCTCGTCTGGGACATCGGCTGCGGCGGCGGCGCGTTCGCCACCGAGGCCGCGCGCGCCGGAGCCGCCGTCATCGCCGTCGACCGGGACGCCGACGCCTGCGCCCGCACCACAGCCTCCGCGCGCCGCTTCGGCGTCCAGCTCCAGGTCGTCCACGGCACGGCCCCGCACGTCCTCGAAAACCTGCCCGAACCGGACGTCGTACGGGTGGGCGGCGGGGGAGCGGCCGTCGTCTCCGCGGTCGCCGACCGCCGCCCGCAGCGCATCGTCACGCACGCCGCGACCCGGGACGCCGCCGAACTCGTGGGCCGCGACCTGACCGAGCACGGATACCAGGTCGAGTGCGCCCTGCTCCAGTCCGTCGAACTCGACACCCGGGCCTGGACGGAGACCGAACGGAATGTGGCGTTCCTGCTCGCAGGGGAATTGCCGCGGCGCGAAGCGTCTCGTTGAGGGCTGGTGGTCGGGCGGCGGGCGGGCACTCCCGGAATGCGCCCCGTGATCCTGTTGTCGTACTGCGCGCGGTAGGCTGGCCGATCGTTGTACCGCACCGGGTGGCCCGGAAATTCGTTCGCCAATGTCCGGAAAACCCACCCCTTTTGGGATGGATGTGGTACGGCGAAAACCCGAGGACGCGCAAAGTGGCGCAGTCCACAGCGGGCTGTCACGGATCATGCTGTCGCGACGGCGGAACGGCCGGGACAATGCCACTGAATGGCTTTGTCGCCTTTTCCGGCGGCTCGTTCGTGCCGCTGGGCACGCACGCTCGTTCTTCACTACGGGGCGGTCGGTGCGCCGTTCCCGGGTGAGCTGGTCCTAGAAGCACTAACCGATGGGCGAGGGGTACGCATGACCGACACCGGCCAGGTCCCGGGCGAGGGGCAGCCGGAGAGCGCAGGCATGGTGGAACAGCCGGGCGTCCCCGCGCACGGCGCGTACACCTACCTCTCCGAAGCGACCGCCGAGGACGAAGAGCTGTTGCTGCCGGGTGCCCAGGGCGCGTGGGGCAACGAAGTGCCGCCGCCTGCCCCGGAACCGGTCCTTGAAGCCGTGCACGAGCCGGGCCCGCACGAGACGGCCGGCCGGGACACCGGCTCCGTCGACCTCGGCGGCGTCCGCATCCCGAACCCGGCTTCGGCGCCCGTGCCGCCCTCCCCGGTCCTCGCCGCGCCGCACGACCCCGCGGCGGCCCAGCAGGCCGCACGCAGACCCCTGCACCTCGGCCCGCCGATCCCCGACGCCTCCGCCAGCCCGGTCCGCTCCCTCGCCGACCGCGGCCCCGCGGGAGCGCCGGTACGGCAGCCCGGTCCGCCGCCGGCCGGCCCCGAATACCTCGACGCGCAGCCGCTGCGCGACATGGCCCCGCAGAACGCGGCCCCCTGGGGCGCCGCCCCGGCACCGGCCGCGGAAACGGCCGCCCCTGCCGCGGCCCCCTCCGAGGAGCCCGTGGCCGACCCGTCCGGCGCCGCCCAGGCCGCCGTGGCGCGCCTCGCGAACCAGGCTGCGGCACCCGTGCAGATCGACGGCGGCCAGGCCCCGGCGGTTCAGGACCAGGTCGTACACGCCCACGACGGGATGCAGCCCGCCCACGGCCACGACGGGGTGTACGCGGCTCAGGTTCCCGCGGAGGCCGTGGCCGAGGCTCCGGTGGCTCCCGTGGCGGAGACGCTGCCGGTGGCCGAAGCCGTGCCGCCCGCCGCCGAGGTGCCTGTGGTCGCCGAGCCCGCGCAGGTCGCGGAGGCGGTCGCCGGTCAGCCGGTGACCGGTCAGCCCGTGCTCGCGCCGGAGGCACCCGTGGCTGTGGCGGAGCCCGTGGAAGAGGCCGCTGCCGTTCAGGAAGTCCAGCAGGCCCAGGTGGTCCAGCAGGCCGAGCAGGCTCAAGAGGTCCAGGAAGGCCAGGGGGTTCAGGAGACGGCGGGGCAGGCCATCGCGCTCGGGGCCGTACCGGAAGCGGCACAGGCCGCGGATGTCGCGCAGAGCGCGGAGACCGGTCCGGTCGCGGAGGTCCCGCAGGTGTCCGAGCCTGCTCAGCAGCCCGAGCCCGTTCAGCCGTCCGAAGCAGTCCAGGTGAGCGAAGGTGCGCTGCCGGTCGAGGGCGCTCAGCCGGTGGAGGCCGTCCAGCCGGCCGAGGGCACGCAGGTCGCCGAGGCCGCGCCGGCCGCGCCGGTAGCGCAGGCTCCGGTGGGTGCCGGCGAAGCCATCGCCGTCCAGCCCGTGGCCGCCGCCGACGCCGGTGTCGTGCAGGACGTTGCCGAAGCCGCCGTTCCCGCAGCTCCGGCCCAGCCCGACGCGCAGACTCCCGTCGCCGCCGAGCCCGTTCAGGCCCCCGAGGAGCAGCCCGCCCAGGCCCCGGTCGCTCCCGCACAGGCTCAGGAAGCCGTGCCCGCGCCCGCGGAGGTCCCCGACCCGGCCCTCCTCCAGGCCCAGGGCCCGCAGCTCGCCGAAGCCGGTGCCGCTGCCGGTGCCGGTGCTCAGGCCATGGCCCCGGCGGACGCACCCCAGGAGCCCCAGCCCCAGCCGCAGGCACCCGCACCCGAAGTCGTCGCGGTCCCCGCCGGCCCGCAGCTCCAGCCCCTCGCGGCAACTCCCGCCGAGGCGACGCCCGTACCGCCCGCCACCGAGCCGGTGCCGACGCCCGCGCCCGCCGCCGTAGCGGAGGCAGCCGTGCCCGCCGCGCACCCCGAGGCCCCGGAGCAGTCCGCCCCGGCCCCCGCCGAAACCCCGGAGCCCCTGCCCTCCGGCATCCCGGCGCAGCCGCACCCCGAGCAGCCGCTCGGGCAGTTCGTGCCGGTGACCGGGCAGGTGCCGACCGCACCGCACCTGGCCCCGACCCCGCCGCAGCCCATCGTGCTGCCCACGGCGGAGCCGCAGGAGCCGGTGGCCGCGGTCCCGGCGCCCCGCGAGGCCGGTGCCACCGACGGGCCCGCGCCCGAAGTCGTACAGCACGCGGAGGACCTGGAGACCAGGGCCGCCGACCAGGAAGAGAGCACGGCCGCCGTGGAAGACGTACGACAGTCCACCGGACCGGCCGCCCCCGCCTACGCCGACGCCGAGCGCGAGGCGGTCCTGAAGGTCATGCGTGAACGGCGCGACATCCGCAACGGCTTCCGCAGTGACCCGATCCCGCACGACGTGCTGCTGCGCGTCCTGGAGGCGGCCCACACGGCGCCCTCCGTGGGCCACTCGCAGCCCTGGGACTTCGTCGTCATCCGGTCCGCGGAGACCCGCCGGACCATGCACGAACTGGCGATGCGTCAGCGCGAGGCGTACGCCAAGTCGCTGCCGAAGGGCCGGGCGAAGCAGTTCAAGGAACTGAAGATCGAGGCCATCCTCGACACCCCGGTGAACATCGTCGTCACCGCCGACCCGACCCGCGGCGGCCGGCACACTCTCGGCCGCCACACCCAGCCGCAGATGGCGCCCTACTCCTCGGCGCTCGCGGTGGAGAACCTCTGGCTCGCCGCCCGCGCCGAAGGCCTCGGCGTCGGCTGGGTCAGCTTCTTCGACGAGCGGGAGATGGTCCGCACGCTCGGCCTGCCCGAGCACCTGGAGGTCGTCGCCTACCTGTGCGTAGGGTACGTCGACGAGTTCCCGGACGAGCCCGAGCTGATGCAGGCCGGCTGGTCCAAGCGCCGCCCGCTGTCCTGGGTGGTGCACGAAGAGACGTACGGCCGCCGCGCCCTGCCCGGAGAGGAACCCCACGACCTGCTTGCCGAGACCGTCGCACAGATCCGCCCGCTCGACGCCAAGGCGCTCGGCGAGGCCTGGGAGCGCCAGAAGCGCATGACCAAGCCGGCCGGCGCGCTGGGCATGCTGGAGATCATCTCCGCCCAGCTGTCCGGGCTGTCCCGGCAGTGCCCGCCGCCGATCCCGGAGCCCGCCGCCGTCGCGATCTTCGCCGGCGACCACGGCGTGCACGCCCAGGGCGTCACCCCCTGGCCGCAGGAGGTCACCGCCCAGATGGTGGCCAACTTCCTCGGCGGGGGCGCGGTCTGCAACGCCTTCGCCAACCAGGTCGGCGCCGAGGTGTGCGTCGTGGACGTCGGTGTCGCCGCCGACCTGCCGGCCACGCCGGGCCTGCTGCCGCGCAAGATCCGCGGCGGTACGTCCGACATGACCACCGGCCCGGCGATGACCCGCGAGGAGGCCAAGGCCGCCATCGAGGTGGGCATCGAGACCGCCCGCGACCTCGTCGCGGCCGGTAACAAGGCGCTCCTCACCGGCGAGATGGGCATCGCCAACACCACCGCGTCCGCCGCGCTGATCTCTGTCTTCACCGGCGCCGACCCGGCGGAGGTCACCGGCCGGGGCACCGGCATCAACGACGAGACGCTGGCCCGCAAGACCGAGGTCGTCCGCCGCGCCCTGGAGCTGCACCAGCCGGACCCGGCCGACCCGCTCGGCGTCCTCGCGGCGATCGGCGGCTTCGAACACGCGGCGATCGTCGGCCTGTTGCTCGGCGGTGCCTCGCTGCGCACGCCGGTGATCCTGGACGGCGTCAGCGCCGGTGCCGCCGCCCTCGTCGCCCGCGCCATCGCCCCCGAGGTGCTGGCGGCCTGCATCGCGGGCCACCGCAGCGCCGAGCCGGGCCACGTGGCCGCGCTGAACAAGCTGGGCCTGCGCCCGCTGGTCGACCTCGACCTGCGCCTCGGCGAGGGCACGGGCGCGCTGCTCGCGCTGCCGCTGGTGCAGAGCACGGCACGGGCCATGCACGAGGTGGCCACGTTCGACTCGGCCGGAGTCACCGAGAAGTAGCGGCCACAGGGGTCACAGCAGAAGGTGGTCCGGCGTTCCAGCAGCCGGACCACCCCGTGCCCCGAGCCCGCCCACAGCTAAAATCCGCACGTCAGGGCCGCTCCGACGCCGCAGCGTGCCCACCGCACCGCCCTGCACGAGGAGCCGTCCCTCATGGCCGAACACCCCGCGTACCCCGTAGGTCTCCGTCTCTCCGGCCGCCGTGTGGTCGTCCTCGGCGGTGGCCAGGTCGCCCAGCGCCGCCTTCCCGCGCTCATCGCGGCCGGTGCGGACGTCGTCCTCGTCTCTCCCGAGGCGACCCCCTCGGTCGAGGCCATGGCGGACTCGGGCGAGATCACCTGGATCAGGCGCCCGTACACGGACGGCGACCTCGCCGACGCCTGGTACGCCCTCATCGCCACCAGCGACCCCGAGGCCAACACCGCCGCCTCCGCCGAGGCCGAGCGGCACCGCGTCTGGTGCGTGCGCTCCGACGACGCCGACCTGGCGACGGCCTGGACCCCTGCCACCGGCCACAGCGAGGGCGTCACCGTGGCCGTGCTGACCACGGAGGCGCGCGGCCGGGACCCGCGGCACACCGCTGCGATCCGGGACGCGGTCGTGGAGGGGCTGCGCGACGGCACCCTCGTCGCCCCGCACCACCGCACCCGCACGCCCGGCGTGGCCCTGGTCGGCGGCGGCCCCGGCGACCCGGACCTGATCACCGTGCGCGGGCGGCGGCTGCTCGCCGAGGCCGACGTCGTCATCGCCGACCGGCTCGGCCCGCGCGACCTGCTCGCCGAACTCCCGCCGCACGTCGAGGTGATCGACGCGGCGAAGATCCCGTACGGCCGGTTCATGGCCCAGGAGGCCATCAACAACGCGCTGATCGAGCACGCCAGGCAGGGCAAGTCCGTCGTCCGGCTCAAGGGCGGCGATCCGTTCGTCTTCGGCCGGGGAATGGAGGAGGTCCAGGCGCTCGCCGAGGCCGGCATCCCGTGCACGGTCGTCCCCGGCATCTCCAGCTCGATCTCGGTGCCCGGCGCGGCCGGCATCCCGGTCACCCACCGCGGTGTCGCCCACGAGTTCACCGTGGTCAGCGGCCATGTGGCCCCCGACGACGAGCGCTCCCTGGTCGACTGGCCGTCGCTTGCCAAGCTCACCGGCACGCTCGTGATCCTGATGGGCGTCGACAAGATCGGGAAGATCGCCGAGACGCTCGTCGCGCACGGCAAGGCCCCCGAGACCCCGGTCGCCCTGGTCCAGGAGGGCACGACGGCCGCGCAGCGCCGGGTGGACGCGACCCTCGCCACCGTGGCGGAGACCGTGAAGGCCGAGGACGTGAAGCCGCCGGCTGTCATCGTGATCGGCGAGGTCGTCGGTGTCGGTCCGGCATCCTTGTCTTGAGCACGTGTGGCTTGATCACGCGTAACCCGGGGTAACGCACCCCTACCCAGCCGTTGGCACCACACCCAGGACAAGGCAGTATCACCCTGTGGCCGATCTCATCACCATTGAGGATCCCGACGACCCGCGCCTGCGCGACTACACGGGCCTGACCGACGTCGAGCTGCGCCGCAAGCGCGAGCCCGCCGAGGGCCTGTTCATCGCCGAGGGCGAGAAGGTCATCCGACGGGCCAAGGACGCAGGCTACGAGATGCGCTCCATGCTGCTCTCGGCCAAGTGGATCGACGTCATGCGCGACGTCATCGACGAACTGCCGGCCCCCGTGTACGCCGTGAGTCCGGAACTCGCCGAGCAGGTCACCGGCTACCACGTGCACCGCGGCGCCCTCGCCTCCATGCAGCGCAAGCCGCTGCCGACGGCGGCCGAACTGCTGCGCTCCGCCCGCCGGGTCGCGGTCATGGAGTCGGTCAACGACCACACCAACATCGGCGCGATCTTCCGTTCGGCGGCGGCCCTCGGCATGGACGCGGTGCTGCTGTCCCCGGACTGCGCGGACCCCCTCTACCGGCGCAGCGTGAAGGTCTCGATGGGCGCGGTCTTCGCCGTGCCCTACGCCCGCCTGGAGACCTGGCCCAAGGGCCTGGACTCGGTCCGCGAGGCGGGCTTCACCCTGCTCGCGCTGACCCCGGACGAGAAGGCCCGCAGCCTGGACGAGGCCGCCCCGCACCGGATGGACCGGGTGGCGCTCATGCTCGGTGCCGAGGGCGACGGGCTGTCCACCCAGGCCCTGGTCGCCGCCGACGAATGGGTCCGCATCCCGATGGCCCACGGCGTCGACTCGCTCAACGTGGGCGCGGCGGCTGCCGTGGCCTTCTACGCGGTGGCCACGGGACGGCCGGAGTCCTGAGAGCCGGATCCCCGAGAGCCCGGTCCTGAGAGCCCGGTCCCGAGAGCCGAGGGCTGTGCCGGTCGTGCCGGCTGTGCGTGCTGCTGCCGCTGTACGCCGTCGCCGCCCAGCCCGCGCGCCGGACCCTGACAGCCCTGCGCCAGCGCGATGCCGAGCGCCACGAGCAGGGTCACCACCACGAACACGAACAGCCGTTGACGCAGCAGCCGAGGATTGGCCGGCCGCCGCCCCGCTCCTGTCCGTCCCGCTCCCGTCCGTCCCGTTCCCGTCCGTCCCGTCCCCGTCGTACGCGACGCCGGCCGCCCGGCACCGCTGCGCGGAACGGGCCGGCTGCCGCTGCCGGAGCGCGGGCCGCCGCCGCGCGGGGCCGGGGTCGGGCGTGCCGTGCCCGGCCGGGAGGCGACACCACTGCCGCGCGAAGCGCTCCCGCCGCGCGAGGCGACACCCTCGCTCCGTGCCGCGCTGCCGCCCCGCGCGGGCCCACCGCCCCGGGACGGTGTGCCGCCCCGCGGCACCGGCGTGCCCGGCTGGGTCCGCCGCTGGGTGCGCTGCTGCTCGGGGTAGGTGTCGACGAGCCGCCCGGTGGGCCGGTCCGCCTCCGCCGCGCGCGGCCCGGGCGGTCGTACGTCGGTCAGGCCCTGGGCCTCGCGCGCCGCGATCTCCTTGAGCCGCAGCGACAGTTGAAGGGTGCTGGGCCGCTCCTCGGGGTCCTTCGCCAGGCACGCCCGGACGAGCGGAGCGAGCGCGTCCGGCACGCCCTCCAGGTGCGGCTCCTCGTGCACCACGCGGTACAGCATCACCTCGGAACTGCCGTGCCCGAAGGGCGAGTCACCGGTGGAGGCGTAGGCGAGGGTCGCACCCAGCGAGAAGACGTCCGTCGCCGGGGTGACCGCGGCGCCGCGCACCTGCTCGGGCGCCAGGAAGCCGGGGGAGCCGACCGCCGTACCGACGTGCGTGAGCGTGGAGGCGCCGGTGGCCCAGGCGATGCCGAAGTCGATGATCCGCGGCCCCTTGGGGGACAGCAGGATGTTGGAGGGCTTCAGGTCCCGGTGGACGACACCGGCCTCGTGGACGGCGACGAGTCCCTCGGACAGGGCCGCACCGACCGCCGCCGTGTGGGCCGCGCCGAGCGGACCCTCGTCGGCGACCTTGTCGTGCAGGGAGGGACCAGGGACGTACTGGGTGGCGAACCAGGGCCGCTCGGCCTCCAGATCGGCCGCCACCAGCCGGGCCGTGCAGCCGCCCCGGATGCGCCGGGCCGCCGAGACCTCGCGCGCGAACCGCGACCGGAACTCCTGGTCCTCGGCGAGATCGGGCCGGATCACCTTCAGCGCGACCCGCTGCCCCTTCTTGTCGGAGCCGAGATAGACCACGCCCATCCCGCCCGCGCCGAGCCGTCGGTGAAGCCTGAACGAGCCGACGACGCGCGGGTCCTCGCGCCTCAGGCGCATCATCGCCATGTTCATCCCCGCTGCCCGGTCCCTGTGACGGGGCTCAGCTTACGTTTCCACGGCCGCCTGCGCGCAGAGGCCGCGCCCTCTCGCACCGATGGATTGTCGGCGCCGGGCCGACGATGTGAGGCGCGGTCAGGAGACCTTGCCCGGCGCACTCTTTGAGCCGACGGCGACATCAACCGGCCGACCGGGCAGGGGGGTTGGACCGGTGCCGGGTCGCCGTACGCCGGAAGCGGCGGCCGTCGCGGAGGTGCCGTGCGCGGGCGCGGGGGTGCGAGGCCGGGGCACCGGCCGGGCGGACCCGGCGGACCTCCCGATGCCACGTGAAGTGACCGAAGTCACTCCGTCCGGCCCCTCGGACGCTTCCGAGGACGCTTCCGACATGGCCGGACACAAGCGGCGACCCCTCCGGGAAGACCCCGAGACCGGAGCCAGGGTCTCCACCCAGGGGAGTACTCGGCGGCGTACGGCTCATCCTCCGGGAGGCCCGCCATTCGGTACGAAGGCATGACGTCCCGTGTGGGCCGCGCGCCTAGATTTGAGGCCAAGCGGCGGGTGCAGCACTCGTCCCCCGAGGTCAGACATCCGCCGCTGCAGACGACAACACCAAAACGGTCAGGAGAGGGACCATGGCCCACCCGGCACCGCGGCGCACGGCGCACCGCCCGCACCGGACGGGCCGTCGCCACCCCTTGGTGGCGACGCTCATGGCCCTTCCCCTGGCGGCCCTGCTCCTCGTCGTCTTCGACGGCTGGGAGACGGTGGCCACACAGGCGTCGTCCGTGGGTGCGATGCTGGGGCGCTGAGCGGCGACCCCAGGCCCGGAAGAGCGGTCCGGGCGGGGACATCCACCCAGGAAACCCCGTGGGGACGGGGGTGCGGCGGACGGCACATGATGCCGGCGCAGCTGGGGAGCTGCGCCGGCATTACGCCGTTCTCCGGTAGGGCGTTGTCGTACCCCCGTGCCACACTGCGCCCATGTCCCTCGCTGATCTCACGCTCGGCCGATGGCGGTCCCTCGACGACGCGACCGCCCGCGGTGTCGCCCGTCAGGCGGCGGACCTGGTGAACGGCCGGGTGAGCGCGTTCGAGACCACCGAGCATCTCGGTGCCCCGCTGCACCGGGTCCGGATCGAGCGCGACGGTCAGGAGTTCGCCCTGATACCCGGCGGCCCGGTGTCCCTCGGCTTCGACCCGGACGCCTGGCGGCCGACGCCCGAGCAGACCGCCGACTACGCCGAGAGCGTGGCGGCGGGCTTCGGCTTCGACGCGGACCTGCGGGCGCACCTCGCCCAGTTGCTCAGCCCCCGCCGCAGCGTCGTCCTGGACACGGTGCTGATGGCCGTCACGGACGAGGGCCTCACCGAGCCGTCCGCCGCCATGCCGGCGGTCCTCGCGGCGCGCGGCCTGCGCATGCCGACCTCCGACGAGTGGGAGCACGCCTGTGGCGCCGGCGCCGGCACCCTGTTCCGCTGGGGCGACACCTGCCCCCTGGACCGTGTCCCCTACACCGACCCCACCGGCCCGCAGAGCACCCCGAACGCCTTCGGCCTGCGCATCGCCTACGACACCTACCGCTCGGAGCTGACCAGCGACACCGGCGCGGTGCACGGGGGAGACGGCGGCGAGTCGGTGTGCGGCGGCTACGGCAGCCTGCTGGGATGGCTGCCCCTGGCCACTGCCAACCGCAACCCGCACACGGCGGAGTTCGTCTACGGCCCCGACGGCGAGGACCTCTTCGAGGACTGTTCCACCCGGCCGGTGCTCCCCCTGTGAGGCCCTCCCCGCCCCCGGAGAGCCGCGCCCTCGTCCCCGCGCTCACCGCCACGGCCAGAGCCGCCGCCCACCCCGGCGCGGGGGAGGCCCCCTGCGCCTGCGACACGCCACCCGCCACCGTCGCCGGCCGCCCGGACATCACCCTCGCCGACCGCCCGGACGCCACCGTCGTCCGGCACGCCGGCACCGTCGCGAAGGCCCACGCCCCCGGCACCGACCCCACCGAACTGGCCCAGCGCCTCGCGACGGCCGCCCGCCTCCCGGACGTCCTGCTGCCGCCGCTCGCCACCGCCCCCGCCCCGCTGCACGACCGCCAGGTGACCCTCTGGCCCTACGGCGCCCCCGTGGACCCCGACGACCCGGACGCGGCCCCCTGGGAAGCGGCGGCCACCCTCCTCGCCCGCCTCCACCGCACGCCCGTCCCCGCCCCGCTGCCCACGATGCGCGGCCCGGCGAAGGCCGCCCACGCGATGGCTCGCCTCGACGCCGCCCTCGCCGAAGCACCCGGACCCCACCCGGCCGCCCTCCCCGTCTTGCGGGCCTGGGCCACCCTCCCCGCCTGGGCCCGTGCCGAGGCGCCCATGCCCGGCCCCGCGGCCCTGTGCCACGGCGACCTGCACCTCGGCCAGCTCGTCCGCCATCCGGCGCCCGACGGGCCCTGGCGGCTGATCGACGTGGACGACCTCGGCACCGGCGTCCCCGCCTGGGACCTGGCCCGCCCCGCCGCCTGGTACGCCTGCGGGCTGCTCCCGCCCGACGAGTGGACCCACTTCCTGACCGCCTACCGCGCGGCCGGCGGCCCGGCCGTACCCGCCGGCGGCGATCCCTGGCCGGCCCTGGACGTCCCGGCCCGCGCGCTCACCGTGCAGACCGCCGCCCGCGCGCTCACGAAGGCGCTCGCGGCCGGCCGCCCGCTGGACGAGGTCGAGCAGGCCATGGTCGACGCCTGCGCGCGAATGACCTCGGTACCGCCCCAGTTGACGCGGGGCTCGTCCGGATAGGGTGCAACCGACCGGGGCCGGACGGAGTCTGTCCTGGGGAACTACGAAGCACGTCCACACGGCGAGGAGTTGAGCCGAGCATGCAGTGTCCGAAGTGCCACGCGCAGATGCACACCTACAACCGCAACGGCGTCCAGATCGAGCAGTGCAGCGGCTGCCGCGGCATCTTCCTCGACTACGGCGAGCTGGAGGCGCTGACCCAGCTGGAGGCCCAGTGGACCAAGCCGGTCCCGCCGGCCCCGCCCGCCGCCCCGTACCCGGCCGCCCCTGCCTGGGGCGCCCCGCACGGTGGTCACGGTGGTGATCACCACGGCGGTCATTACGGAGGTCACGGCGGCCACCACCGCCACAAGAGCTTCGGCCACATGCTGTTCTCCAGCTGAGCCGGTACGAAGAAGCCCCCGGTCGCAGGACCGGGGGCTTCGGTGTGTGGACGATACTGGGATTGAACCAGTGACCTCTTCCGTGTCAGGGAAGCGCTCTCCCGCTGAGCTAATCGTCCGCAGGCTGTGACTCGCAGGTCACAGACAGTGCGCGATACTGGGATTGAACCAGTGACCTCTTCCGTGTCAGGGAAGCGCTCTCCCGCTGAGCTAATCGCGCGGGCGGGGATCTCCGAGAAGACCCATGGATCTTACGAGAAGATCCAGTGGACGATACTGGGATTGAACCAGTGACCTCTTCCGTGTCAGGGAAGCGCTCTCCCGCTGAGCTAATCGTCCTTGGAGGTGGAGACGGGATTTGAACCCGTGTAGACGGCTTTGCAGGCCGTTGCCTCGCCTCTCGGCCACTCCACCAGGAGTGTAGGGGATCGGGATGACCCCTTCTTCCTTCGAGCGGACGACGAGGCTCGAACTCGCGACCTCAACCTTGGCAAGGTTGCGCTCTACCAACTGAGCTACGTCCGCTTGTCGTTTCGGTCCGCTTCCGCGTCCCGGCGACGTGTTGAACTCTAGCGGATTCCCGGGCCAGTACAAAAACGCGTTTGCGCAGCGTGCTGCGGTGCACTCCGCGGACGACCTGGTCGGGGTCCCCTCGGGGACACGCCCGGGCCACCTTTCGGACACCCGACCTAGACTCGACCACGTGCTCCACCACCCATCCGGCCTCCCTCCACTGGCCCGCTTCGGCGACCGTGTCGCCACCGGCCTCCTCGACGTCACCAGCGATCCCGCCGCCCTGGACTCCACCGGCTTCTGGGCCGTCTGCGCGGACTTCGAGGGCCGCCTGACCTGCGCCCGCTTCGCCGACGTCCGCGAACAGCCCGTGCCCGTCCCGGCACCGGGCGGCTGGCACGGCCCCGCCGTGACGGACTGGACCTCCTCCCTGGACCGTGACGCGTACACCGCGGCCGTACGGCGCATCCGCGAGCACATCGCGGCCGGCGAGGTCTACCAGGCCAACCTCTGCCGGGTCCTCAGCGCGCCCGCCCCGGCCGACGCCGACGTGGACGCCCTGACCGCCCTGCTGGCCCGCGGCAACCCGGCGCCGTACGCGGGCACGATCCGGCTGCCCGGGCACGGCGTGGAGATAGCCACCGCCTCGCCCGAGCTGTTCCTGCGCCGGGACGGGCGGGTGGTCGAGTCCGGCCCCATCAAGGGCACCGGACGCACCGAGGCGGACCTTCTGGAGAAGGACTACGCCGAGAACGTGATGATCGTGGACCTCGTCCGCAACGACATCGGACGGGTCTGCGCCACCGGCAGCGTGACCGTCCCGGACCTGTGCGCCGTGGAGAAGCACCCCGGCCTGGTCCACCTGGTCTCCACCGTCCGCGGTGAGCTGCGCGACGGTGCCGGCTGGCCCGAGCTGCTCGCCGCGGCCTTCCCGCCCGGCTCGGTCACCGGCGCCCCCAAGTCCAGCGCCCTCAGGATCATCGGCGCCCTGGAGACCGCCCCGCGCGGGCCGTACTGCGGCGGCATCGGCTGGGTCGACGCCGACCGGGGCACCGGCGAGCTGGCCGTCGGCATCCGCACCTTCTGGATCGACCGCGCGGAAGGCGTCCTCAGGTTCGGCACCGGCGCCGGCATCACCTGGGGCTCCGACCCCGAGGGGGAGTGGCGGGAGACCGAACTGAAGGCGTCCCGGCTGCTCGCGGTAGCGTCGGGGGCGTACGAGGTGAGCGAAGGGGCAGTTTCATGAGGATCTGGCTCGACGGCGCGCTGCAGGACATCGAGTCCGCCCGCGTCTCCGTCTTCGACCACGGGCTGACCGTGGGCGACGGCATCTTCGAGACCGTGAAGGCGGTGGACGGCAAGCCCTTCGCGCTCACCCGCCACCTGGACCGGCTGACCCGCTCGGCCCGGGGCCTCGGCCTGCCCGACCCCGACCACGACGAGGTCCGCCGCGCCTGTACGGCCGTCCTGGAGGCCAACCCGATGCCGCTGGGCCGGCTGCGCATCACCTACACCGGCGGCCACGGCCCCCTCGGTTCCGACCGCGGCGAGCACGGGCCGACCCTCGTGGTCGCCCTCGGCGAGACCACCCGCCGCCCCGACACCACCGCCGTGATCACCGTGCCGTGGACCCGCAACGAGCGCGGCGCCCTCACCGGCCTGAAGACCACCTCGTACGCCGAGAACGTCGTCGCCCTCGCCCGCGCCCACCAACACGGCGCCTCCGAGGCGCTGTTCGCCAACACGATCGGACAGCTCTGCGAGGGCACCGGGTCGAACGTCTTCGTCGTCCTGGACGGCGAGATCCACACCCCGCCGGTCGCCTCCGGCTGCCTGGCCGGCATCACCCGCGACCTGGCCGTCGAGTGGACCGGCGCCAAGGAGACCGACCTGCCGCTGGACGTCCTGGAGCGGGCCGACGAGGTCTTCCTGACCTCCACCCTCCGGGACGTCCAGGCGGTGCACCGGGTCGACGACCGCGAACTGCCGGGTGCGCCGGGCCCGGTGACCGCCAAGGCGATGCGGATCTTCGACGAGCGGTCCGGGGAGGACCTGGATCCCTGACAGACTCGGGAAATTCGGCTGACCCGGGGCTCCGGAGCGGGTAGAACACCCGTGATGACGACGACCCTGCGGCCGGCCGAGCCGCTCCAGCAGAACGCGGACGGGACGCGTTCGCGCCGCTACCAGGTGTGCGTGAACGGTCGTCCGGTGGGCGGGATACATCTCTCCACGCACCCCGAGTACGGCTCGGCCGTGGGCCGGGTGACGGAGCTGCGCATCGAGGAACCGGACCGCGGGCGGGGCCGCGGCACGGTGGCCACGCTGGCCGCCGAGGAGGTCCTGCGCGGCTGGGGCTGCAAGCGGGTCGAGGTGAGTGTTCCCGGCGACGCCGGGGCAGCCCTCCGGCTCGCCACCGCGCTGGGGTACGTCCTGCGCAGCCGCAACATGGCCAAGCGGTCCGCCGGGGCACTGCCCCGGCTGCCGGCCGGCAGTGCCGCCCGGCCCATGACCGAGGCCGAGTACGGGCCTTGGCTGGCCTCGGACGGCGCCCGCTTCGCGGCAAGCATGATCGAGCGGGGCGTGCCCGAGGCCGAGGCGCACGCCAAGGCCGAGCAGGGACACGCCACCCTCCTGCCGGACGGCCTGGCGACCGAGAACACGCTGATCAGCGTCCTGGAGCAGGAGGGCGTCCCGGTCGGCACCGTGTGGGTCGGGCTGTTGCCCGAGACCGCGTACGTCTTCAACGTCGAGGTCTACGCCGACTGGCGGGGCCACGGCCACGGACGCACGCTGATGCTGCTCGCGGAGATCCAGGCGGCCGAGGGCGGCAAGGACCGCGTCGGCCTGCACGTCTTCGCGGACAACACCCCGGCCGAGCGGCTCTACGAGTCCCTTGGCTACGAGACGACGAACTACAACCTGTTCAAGGGCCTGCTCTGAGGGTCACGCACCCTCGGCCAGCAGCCGGTCCGCGATCTCCTCGATGCGCTCGCGCAGCCCTTCCTGGCTCTTGCCGCCGTCGAGGCGTTCGCCGCCGATGACGTACGTCGGCGTGCCGGTGACGCCGATCGCCTTGCCCTCGGCCTGGTCGGCGTCCACGATCAGGATGTGCCGGCCGTCGATCAGCGCGGTGTCGAACTCCTCGGCGTCCAGCCCGAGTTCGCGGGCCATCTCGACCAGGAAGGGTTCTCCCTCACGGTCCAGCTCCTCGACCCGGCCGAGGACCGCCTCGACGTAGGGCCAGCCCTGCCCCTGCTCCAGCGCCTCCTCGGCGGCCTGTGCGGCGGCGAAGGAGTGCTTGTGCTTCTCCAGCGGGAAGTGCCGCAGCCGCACCTCCAGCCGGTCCCCGTAGCGGGCCCTCAGGGCTCGGACGTCGTCCAGGGCGCTGCGGCAGTCGGGGCACTGGAGTTCGCACCAGACGTCGAGGACGAGGGCTTCGGCGCGGGCGGGGGAGGAGTCGCTCATGCGCACCAGTCTTCCAGGCGGGACCCCGGTGACCGAATCGGGACGGTACGGCGTCCACCGGCACCTCGGGAGGAGACGACCCGGAGATCTCCCTGATGTCGGGCCGCGGCATGGCATCGCGAGGACCGGGCGGTGCAGGATGGAAGGGACGAAGCGCACCCCTGCGCCCCGCCTCACCAGACCGTGCCCGCCAGGAGGACCGGATGATTGCCGAGACCGTCTGCTCCGCCGTCTCCGCGACGGGCCTGGGCATCGCGGGGGTCACGGCCTACCGCAAGCGTTTCCTGTCCGCCCTCCGCATCGCGGCCTACGCGCTCGTGCCGGTCGGCCTGGTGATGACGGGCATCGTCGGCTGGGTCGCCGACAAGGCCTTCAGCCCCACGGCCTGGGCGGGCTTCGGCATCCTCGGCCTGGCCTGGGTGCTGTTCGCGGGCACCCGCGCCGTCGAGCGCCGGCGCCTGGGCGCCCGAGCCGAGCGCAAGGCTGCCCGCGGCGGCGGGACCGGGGCGGTGGCCTCGGCGGCCTCGGCGCCCTCCCTGGGTGCGGGGGGCCGTTCGAAGGGCTCCGCCACCGCTTCGCGCGGCACGGGCTCCGCCGAGGACTTCAGCGACATCGAGGCCATCCTCAAGAAGCACGGCATATGACCAGGCACATGCCGAGTGCATGACGGACGGAGCGACACAGACCGACTCCGCGTACACGGAAACCGTTCACAACCCGATGCAAGTCGGACGGGACAGCGCTGAATTCGGCGAACTCCCGCACTTCACGGGCGTGTTGATCGCGTACGGGGTGCTGCCTGGGTCATCATCACCGCGAGATGCTGGACACGACACAGAGCGAGTCCGCGCCGCCGAAGGACGAGCCGCGCGGGTGCCTCTTCGCCCTTTCCCAGCCACCGCTGATGATCTTCCTTGCGGTGATCGGGTGTCTGCTCCTCATGGCCGCGCTGCACGACCTGCTGTTGCTGTGAGCCGTACACGTCCGTCCCGGCGCCACCCGCCGGGACCGGCGTCGCCCCATGCCCGCGGTCGGACCGGCGCGAGCGCCGCGGGATCAGCCCGTCGTCGCTTCCGTCGCTTCCGTCGCTTCCTTGCGCCGGGCCCGGTAGGCGGCCACGTGCAGCCGGTTCCCACAGGTGCGGCTGTCGCAGTAGCGGCGGGAGCGGTTGCGGGAGAGGTCGACGAAGGCGCGCCGGCAGTCCGGTGCCTCGCAGCGGCGCAGCCGCTCCTCCTCCCCGGCCACCACGAAGAAGGCGAGGGCCATCCCGCAGTCGGCGGCGAGGTGGTCGGCCACGGAGGCACCGGGCGCGAAGTAGTGCACATGCCAGTCGTAGCCGTCGTGGTCCGTCAGACGCGGGGTGGTGCCCGCCGCGGCGACCAGCTCGTTGATCAACCCGGCGGCGGACCGGGCGTCCGGGGCGGCGAAGATCGCGGCGAAGCGTCCCCGGACCCTGCGCACCGCCGACAGGTCGAACTCCGAGAGCACCCCGACATCGCTCATCTTGTGCCTTTGTACGAAATCGGTGAGAGCCGGGACATCGGGCAGTCCCTCCGCCGCCGCATCGTTCTCCGGCGCGGTGTTCACCAGATCCACCACGGTGTCGAGGGCGCACCGGGTGTCGTGGGTGATCAGCACGTTTCGCTCCCTGGCCTGGGGGGTCGGGCAGGCGCCCGCCGATGCTGGCCGATGGTAGCGACTACCGCGCCCACCGCACCGGGCCCACCCGATCCGCGATCGCCCGTAAGACGCCTCCGCACCCACAAGGGTTCCCGGACAGGGGTCCACGAACCGGCCGCAGGGACCGGAACCGGCCTCCGGGGCGGCACGCCAGAGCGGCGCCGTCCCGTGAGTGCTCACGGTGACGACGCCGGTCCGGGCCGTATGCGGTTGTTTTGGCCCGAGCCGTCTCCCCGAGTGGACGGCGCCGGGCGGTTCTGGGGGCGGGCCTAGCTTTCCGCCAGGATGTGCGAGAGCTCCTGATCCAGGTCGAAGTGCCGGTGCTCCGTGCCGGGCGGCACGGCGGCGTCGGTTCGCTTCAGGAAGGACTCCAGGGCCCGCGCCGGGGCCTCGAGCAGTGCCTCCCCCTCCGGGGAGCTCAGGGCGATGCATACGACGCCCTGACCATGACTGCGGGATGGCCAGACGCGGACGTCGCCGGTGCCCGTCGGCCGGTGAAGGCCTTCGGCGAGGAGGTCGCGGGCGAACACCCACTCGACGGTCTCCTCGGCACCGGTGTGGAAGGTGGCGTGCACGGCGTAGGGGTCGGCCGTGTCGTACCGCAGGCCTGCGGGGACAGGCAGGGAGGACTCGCTCGACACAACGAGGCGCAGGTGCAGCTCGCAGCTGACCGTGGTGTTCATAAGCGCCAGGGCCTTTCGCTCAGTGTGCGCTCGGGGATTCGCACGTCGGCGAAATCGACATGCCACCTACGGTGCCGTTGTAAACCCCTCTGAGGGTTTTGCGTGCCTTTACGTAACTCTTCCGGCCGAGAACTCGTACGAGACCTGCCACCATTCCAGTGACCGGATTCACTCCGGTAGGGTTTGTCGGCATGAATACGGGGAGTGACGATCCGGGCGAGATCGCCGTGGTGGATCAGGCGAGGGCGGATCAGGTGCGGAGGGACGGGGAGCGGCCGGAGCGAGGGCTCGGCTCCCGTGCGCCGGAATTCATCAAGGCCCGCCGGGTCCTGCACCTGAGCTGGCAGGTCGGCGTCTTCGTGGTCGGTCTCGCGGTCGTCGTCGCCGGCATCGTCATGCTGCCGCTGCCGGGACCCGGCTGGGTGGTGATCTTCGCGGGCATGGCGATCTGGGCGACCGAGTTCGTCTGGGCTCAGCTCGTGCTCCGCTGGACCAGGCGCAAGGTCACGGAGGCGGCCCAGCGGGCCCTCGACCCCAAGGTCCGGCGCCGCAACATCACCCTGACCGTGATCGGCCTGGTGATCGTGGCCGTGCTGGTCGGGATCTACGTGTGGAAGTTCGGCATCGTGATGCCGTGGAAGATCAAGAGCCAGTGATCCGGCGCCCCGGAGTGGTCATGGGCACCCCCTGACATGGGGTAATGTTCTTCCTGCGCCCGGGCGATTAGCTCAGTGGGAGAGCGCTTCGTTCACACCGAAGAGGTCACTGGTTCGAACCCAGTATCGCCCACCCGGAACCGGCGGCCCGTCTGCGAGAAGCAGGCGGGCCGCCGGTGTTTGCGTGCCCGTGCCCGCACCTCGGTCTCCGGGAACGGGGCGGTGACGATCCGTTACGTCGAGACCGACTTTCAGACGTACCAATCGTTCTGGGGAAGTTCCAGACGCAGGCGCGGCGGAAATCCCCCGGACCTTTTCCAGAACGCCGTCACTTTCCTTCGGAAGTACGACAAGCGAGGAATTCTTCTCGCCCTCAACTCACAAGGCCACGCAGCCAATCTGAGCCTGAATCACTTCCGTGTGGGGGGGCAGACTCTGTCCATGGACTGGACCCACTACCGCTTCCGTACCCTGTGGTCCCTGCCCGCTCCGCCCGCCGCCGTGTTCGCGGTGCTCGAACGGCCCGAGGACTACCCCCGCTGGTGGCCACAGGTACGGTCGGTGACCCGGCGCGACGACGGCACCGGCGTCCTCACCATCCGCTCCGTGCTGCCGTACGCCATGACCTTCACCGCCCGCGAGACCCGCCATGATCCGGCCGCCGGCGTCCTGGAGATCGCCGTGTCCGGGGACATCGAGGGCTGGGCCCGCTGGACGGTCACGCCCGAGGGGGCGGGGACGCTCGTGCGCTACGACCAGGCCGTCCACGTCAACAAGCCGCTGCTCAGACGGCTGGCCGTGCCGGGGCGGCCCGTCTTCCGCGTCAACCACCGGCTGATGATGCGCGCCGGACGGCGCGGACTGCTGCGGCGGCTGGAAGCGCCGGGAGGGATTTGAAGGAAGCGCGCCGGTACCTGTATGGTTCAGTGCGTTCCCGGGCGATTAGCTCAGTGGGAGAGCGCTTCGTTCACACCGAAGAGGTCACTGGTTCGAACCCAGTATCGCCCACCGGGAAAGGCCGGTCCGCAGCAGTGGACCGGCCTTCTTCATGCCGCGGTCGACAGCTCCGGGCGCAGCGGCCAGTCCGTGCTCACCGTCTCCTCCGAGCCGCTGCGCGCGAACCACGCCTGCAGCCCCCGCGCCTGCGCCGCATGCCAGTTCGCCTGGAGCGTGTGCAGTTCGGCGGGGGAGAGGCGCTCCAGCCGGGCCGCGAAGCGGCGGCCCAGGGCCCGTACGACGTCCAGCGCGGCCTGTGCGTCCGCCGCCGCGTCGTGCGCGCCGTCCAGCGTCACGTCGTAGTGGGCGCACAGGTCGGTCAGTGTGCGCCGGCCCTTGCGGTAGCGGTCGAGGTGCTTGTCCAGCACCCGTGGATCCAGCACGTGCAGCGGCCTCGCCTCGAACCAGCGGTCCAGCGAGGACGCCCGGTGCCGGCGCAACTCCCGGTCCAGCAGCGTGAGATCGAACGGCGCGTTCATCACCACCAGCGGCCGGCCCATCGCCGCGTGCTCCGCCAGCTGCTCGGCTATCTCGTACATCACCGGCGCCGGCCAGCGGCCGTTGTGCTGCAACTGCTCCTCCGTCAGCCCGTGCACCGCCGTCGCCGCCTCCGGCACCGGCACCCCCGGGTTCACCATCCAGCGGGTCACCCGAGGCCGGGTGCCCGGCGCGTCCTGGACGACGACGGCGGCCGACACGATCCGGTCGGTCTCGACGTCGACGCCCGTCGTCTCCGTGTCGAAGGCGGCCAGCGGCCCCTCGTACCAGCACGTCATCGCCATCCAACTCCTCGTTCACCTCCGGCAGATGACGTTCCGTCTTCTGCCTGTTTGGTGATACCCGGGCCGTTTGCGCCGTACGCCGGAAGGACACAACAGGAGTACGGGTCTTTGCAGTTCAGCGGCCCGCAGCGGGGAAACTCATTGCTTGGAAGGCTGTTGGTCATGGCCATAGCGCAGCCCGAGCGGGGCGGGCTGCTGCCCGAACGCGCGGGCCCCCTTCGCGGCACGCTCGCCACCACCGCGTGCATGGAGACACTCCAGGTCGGCTATCTGCACGCGGTCGCCGCCGCGGCCGGCTGCTCGCTGTCCCAGCCCTTCCCGGACAACGGCATCGACTGGCACGTCAGCCACAGCGCACCCGGGCACACGGTCGACGACGAGGTCACCATCAAGGTTCAGCTGAAGGCCACCTACCAGGTCGCGCCCAACCCCCCGGGCCGCTTCTTCTCCTTCACGCTCGACAACGACCACCTGCGCAAACTCGCCCGAACCCCGGTCTCGGTGCACAAGATCCTGGTTGTCATGCTCGTCCCGCGCTCCCAGGGCGACTGGCTGCGCGCCAGCCACGACCGCCTCGACCTCAGGCACTGCTGCTACTGGGTCAACCTCGCCGGCCACCCCGTCACCGGCCGGCACCGGACCACCGTGCGGATACCGACCTCACGCATCTTCGACGACCGGGCGCTGTGCGAGATCATGACGCGGGTCGGGACGGGAGGCAGGCCATGAGAAGCCGTCCCTACGACGAGCCGGTGCGGCTGGTGCGCCCGCACCCCGACGGCCTCCCCTGGAACCGGCCCCCCGAGCCCGGCGAGGTCGACCCCGCCGTGCTCGGCGCCCTGCTGCACCGGCACGGCTGGCGGCGCCGCGGGGGAGCGGCCGGGCGCTACGGCCGCTGGACCCCGCCCGGACCCTCCGGCGGCGCCACCAGCCTGCTGGTGCCCGAGAGCCGCTCCTTCCCCGACAGCGACGACCTGCTCGGCGAGGCGCTCGACGCCCTCGCCCGCAGCGAGACGCCCTCCGCGCGCGAAGTGCTGATCTCCCTCGCCGTGCCCAGCGACGAGGTCCGCTGGTGGCGCGACACCCCGAGCGGACCCGTGGGCGCCGCGCCCTGGACCGTCGACGAGCAACTGCGCGGCGCCGCCCGGCAGATGCTGCTCGCCGCCGCCCTCGCCACCCGCGCGCGGGCCGGCTACCACGGTGCCCGGCACCGCCGCCCCGCCGCCGCCCTGCTGGAGAACGTCCTCGTCGGCCCCGCCGCCGAGGGCCGCCGACTCACCGCCTTCGTGCCCGTGCACGCGGGCCGCCCGCTCGCCGTCCGTCTGCACCAGGCGCTGTACGCGGTCCGCGAGGCCATCGACTACCAGCGCGCCACCGGCGGCATGGACGCCTTCGACGGCGCCGTCGAGGCGGGCGTCAGCCGCGAGCTGACCGCGGCGATCGGTGTCCTGGTGCGGGGCGCGGAGGGCGCCCGGATCGCCGTCGAGTGGGCGCCCGCGGCCGGTGTCCCCGAGGGCTGCGCCGCCCCCGCCGAACCCGTCGAGTTCTCCCCCGGCGACCTGCCCGCGCTGCACGCGGCCGGCGCCCGCTATCTGCGCGACGAACCGTCCGTGCCGGTCCGGATCACCGGGACCGTGGTCCGCATGCGCCGCTCCGCGCCGCGCGGCGAGGGCACCGTACGGCTCCGGGTGCTCGCCGGCGCCGAGATACCGCACGTCCGCGTCACCCTCGGCGAGGAGGACTACCGCATCGCCGGCCACGCCCACCTCGTCGGCCTCCCGGTGCGGGTGCACGGCCGACTGGAACGCCGGGGCGGCTTCCGCAGGCTCACCGGCGCCTCGGGCGTCGTACCGGTACAGGTGGACGAGGCGGAGCGGGACTGGCTGATGAAGTCCCTGCAGGAGAACGTGGATTTCTTCGAGGAGGCGTGCGGGGAGGCGTACGGGGCCGAGGACTGAGGGTGACCGTTTCGCGGTCGGTGCCGTCGGGTCGGTACGATCGCCAGTGCGCGCGCTCCTGGTATGGCGCCGCATCCCACCTTCAGTCAGGAGAGACCGGTGTCAGACGTCCGTGTGATCATCCAACGCGATTCCGAGCGGGAAGAACGCGTGGTGACGACGGGCACTACGGCCGCCGACCTCTTCGCGGGCGAGCGCTCGATCATCGCCGCGCGTGTGGGCGGCGAGCTGAAGGACCTCGCGTACGAGGTCCAGGACGGCGAGACCGTCGAGGGGGTCGAGATCTCCTCCGAGGACGGCCTGGGCATCCTGCGCCACTCGACCGCGCACGTCATGGCGCAGGCCGTGCAGGAGATCTTCCCCGAGGCCAAGCTGGGCATCGGCCCGCCCGTCAAGGACGGCTTCTACTACGACTTCGACGTCGAGCGGCCGTTCACGCCCGAGGATCTCAAGGCCATCGAGAAGAAGATGCAGGAGATCCAGAAGCGCGGGCAGAAGTTCGCCCGCCGCGTGGTGACCGACGAGGCCGCCCGCGAGGAGCTGGCGAACGAGCCGTACAAGCTGGAGCTGATCGGTCTCAAGGGCTCGGCGTCGCACGACGACGGCGCGGACGTCGAGGTCGGTGCCGGCGAGCTGACGATCTACGACAACCTGGACGCCAAGACCGGCGAGCTGTGCTGGAAGGACCTCTGCCGAGGCCCCCACCTGCCCTCCACCCGTCTGATCCCGGCGTTCAAGCTGATGCGCAACGCCGCCGCCTACTGGCGCGGCAGCGAGAAGAACCCGATGCTCCAGCGCATCTACGGCACCGCCTGGCCGTCCAAGGACGAGCTGAAGGCGTACCTCGACTTCCTCGCCGAGGCCGAGAAGCGCGACCACCGCAAACTCGGCTCCGAGCTGGACCTCTTCTCGATCCCCGAGCAGATCGGCTCCGGCCTCGCCGTCTTCCACCCCAAGGGCGGCATCGTCCGCCGCGTGATGGAGGACTACTCGCGCCGCCGTCACGAGGAAGAGGGCTACGAGTTCGTCTACACCCCGCACGCGACGAAGGGGAAGCTCTTCGAGACGTCCGGGCACCTGGACTGGTACGCCGAGGGCATGTACCCGCCCATGCAGCTCGACGAGGGCGTGGACTACTACCTCAAGCCCATGAACTGCCCGATGCACAACCTGATCTTCGACGCGCGTGGGCGTTCGTACCGTGAACTGCCGCTGCGCCTGTTCGAGTTCGGCACCGTGTACCGGTACGAGAAGTCGGGCGTCGTGCACGGCCTGACCCGCGCGCGGGGCTTCACGCAGGACGACGCGCACATCTACTGCACCCGTGAGCAGATGTCCGAGGAGCTGGACAAGACGCTCACGTTCGTCCTGGGTCTGCTGCGGGACTACGGTCTGACGGACTTCTACCTGGAGCTGTCGACGAAGGACCCGGAGAAGTTCGTCGGCTCGGACGAGGTCTGGGAAGAGGCGACCGAGACGCTGCGCCAGGTCGCCGAGAAGCAGGGCCTGCCGCTGGTTCCCGACCCGGGCGGCGCCGCCTTCTACGGTCCGAAGATCTCCGTCCAGGCCAAGGACGCGATCGGCCGCACCTGGCAGATGTCGACCATCCAGCTCGACTTCAACCTGCCGGAGCGCTTCAACCTGGAGTACACCGGCCCGGACGGCTCCAAGCAGCAGCCGGTCATGATCCACCGTGCGCTGTTCGGCTCCATCGAGCGGTTCTTCGCGGTGCTGCTGGAGCACTACGCGGGCGCCTTCCCGGCGTGGCTGGCCCCGGTCCAGGCGATCGGCATCCCGATCGGCGACGCGCACGTCGAGTACCTGGAGAAGTTCGCCGCGGCGGCCCGCAAGAAGGGCCTGCGCGTCGAGGTGGACTCCTCCTCGGACCGCATGCAGAAGAAGATCCGCAACGCCCAGAAGCAGAAGGTGCCCTTCATGGTCATCGCGGGCGACGAGGACATGTCGAACGCCTCGGTCTCCTTCCGCTACCGCGACGGCTCGCAGGAGAACGGCATCCCGTTCGACGAGGCCATCGCGAAGATCGCGCAGGTCGTGGAGGAGCGGGCTCAGGTCTGACCCGTGCACGGCAGGGCCCCCGGGACACCGCGTCCCGGGGGCCCTCGTGCGTCCCGCCCGCGTCCGGAGATCGTCGTCCGGTCGCCCCGGCGACACGCCACGAACGGGCGAAGCCATATGCTGCATGGCATGACGAGTGAGCCGGAGCAGCAGATCGGAGTGGGGACGCAGGACGCGTTCCAGCGCCTGTGGACGCCCCACCGGATGGCCTACATCCAGGGCGAGAACAAGCCGACCGGCCCGGGGGCCGGCGACGGCTGCCCCTTCTGCTCGATCCCGGCCAAGTCCGACGAGGACGGGCTGATCGTCCGCCGTGGCGAGCACGTGTACGCCGTGCTCAACCTCTACCCGTACAACGGCGGCCACCTGATGACCGTGCCGTACCGGCACGTGGCCGACTACACCGAGCTGACCGGCCCGGAGACGGCCGAGCTGGCCGAGCTGACCAAGCAGGCGATGACGGCCCTGCGCACCGCGTCCGGCGCGCACGGCTTCAACATCGGCATGAACCAGGGCACGGTGGCCGGCGCCGGCATCGCGGCCCACCTGCACCAGCACATCGTCCCGCGCTGGGGCGGCGACACGAACTTCATGCCGGTGGTGGGCCACACGAAGGTGCTGCCGCAGCTGCTGGCCGACACCAGGAAGATGCTGGCGGAGGCCTGGCCCGCGTAGGCGAGCCAGGTGCCCTCCGCCAGGGGCACCGCTACGCGTCGTAGAGGTCGGCTTTCTTCGGCGTCGGGTCCTGCACCTGGCCGCTGAGGAACGCCGAGCGGGAGCCGAACTTCTCGGTGTCCACGCCGTTCTCCGTCAGGACCTTGATCGCGGCCGAGTGCACCACCCGCAGCACCGGCGTGGCCGCGCGCAGCGCGTCGTCGGCCATGAAGCGGTGCCGCCAGGGCTGGTCGGCCCAGGCGTGCCGCAGGCCGAACGGCTCGGGCAGGGCGATTGTGCCGCCGAGCCAGTTGAGCAGCGGCGGGTACCAGGTCAGCGGGGCGCGGGCGGCGAGCCGTACCACCTCGTCCGTGGTGATCAGCGGGAGCTTGACGGTGCGGGTCTCCCAGGGCTTGAACGACTTGGCGACCTGCTTGGTCGGAGCCTCCGGCTTGCCGTTGAACAGCGGGTTCACCGGGCCCAGCGCGTGTCCGGTGACCTCGATGCGCAGGGTCTCGTGCAGCACGGTCACGGTGATCATCATGGTGATGACGAGGTGGCCGTCCCACAGCGTCCACTGCACGCCGAGGTAGTGCCGGTCGCCGCTGCCGAACTGCTGCTTGTTGCAGATGTCCTGTATCGCGTGCGGCTTGATCTGGAAGGCCTCGACGTCCGCGCCCTCGGGCCGGGACACCGCCGTGGCCCCCTCGCCGATCGGCGTGACGATCCAGTGCCGTATCGAGGGCTTGGGGAAACCGCCGGTGTGCAGCGGGCCGCGCTGCAGCAGGCTCAGCTGGTCGTGGATCGCGCGTATGACGTCCCAGCTGCGGAAGGGGTGGATCTCCCGGGTGGGGTCGGCGGGGACCAGGTCCTCGGCGAGCTGCCAGGCGCCCCAGCGGGTGCCCATGCCGAGTATGCCCTTGGGGCCGGCGTAGAAGACCGAGTTGGACTGCTGCTCGGCGCTGAGCCGGGCCAGGGACTGGCGCAGCGCCTCGGCCGCGGTCTCGCCGGGGCTGCGCGGCACGGTCTCCGGGACCTTGGCGCCTACGGTGCTGCCGGAGAGCAGGCCGTTCCAGCGGGCCCGCAGGTCCTTGGCGGTGCGCTCGCAGATCTGCTTGGCCCAGAACCAGCCGATGACCGGGGCGACGACGGCCCCGCGCGCGTACCAGGCCCAGAATCCGGTGAGCGGCATCTTGAGCAGGAAGAGCGCGGCGACCACGCCGACGGCCAGGAGCAGGGCGGTGGCGAACGTTCCGGCCCGCTTGTCGTCGCGCTTGGCGACGTACGTGCGCAGCTGGAAGACGAGCAGCCAGGCGACGAGGCCGGGCAGGAAGATCAGCCCGCACACCACCATGACGAGGGACAGGAGGTTGTCGCGTTCCCGGCGGATGTTGTTGGCCGCCAGGCAGTGCTCGACGACGACCTGGGGTTCGACGCCGAAGGACTGGATGAGCGGCTTGCGGTCGGGGGCGAGCAGGCGGTCGACGACGGCCCGCGAGAAGGCCTCGCCGAGTTTCGGCTTGAACAGCGCGATCCGGCCGGGCTTGACGGTCGACTGGTGCCAGTCGTTGTCGGCCTTCTTGATCGCCTCGATCTCGTCGTCCCGGTAGGCCGCCGAAGCCAGCGCGAAGGTCGCCGCCTGGCCGCCGTCGCCGGCGACGGGCACCTGCGGCCCGTCCCACTCCGTTCCCACCGACATTCCCGCCCCCATCGCCGCCGTGTCGCTTCTGCGGCCTTCCCGACTTCCTTGCCCCGCACACCTGTTGAACAGGCCTTCGTGCCGAAAACGGGCCTGTACCGTCCGGTCGCGGCACGAAGCGATCAGGCGATCAGCGTATCCGCCGCCACCGACACCGCGTAGGCGGACGGCTCAAGCCGCCCGCCTACGCATGGAGTTGAGCCACGGTGAGCTACGTCGTCTCGCCCGCCTGTTCGCGGATCCGTTCGGCGACCTGGGGCGGCATCGGCTCGTGCCGTACATAGGTGCGGTCGAAGCGGGCCGTGCCGTGCGACAGCGAGCGCAGGTCGACGGCGTACCGGCCGATCTCGAACTCGGGCACCTCGGCGCGCACCAGGGTCCGTCCGGAGCCCACCTGTTCGGTGCCGAGCACCCGGCCGCGGCGGCTCGACAGGTCGCTCATCACGGCGCCCACGTAGTCGTCGCCGACCAGCACGGTCACCTCGGCGACCGGCTCCAGCAGATGGATCCTCGCGTCGGCGGCGGCCTCGCGCAGCGCCAGCGCGCCCGCGGTCTGGAACGCGGCGTCGGAGGAGTCCACCGAGTGCGCCTTGCCGTCCAGCAGGGTGATCCGCACGTCCACGAGCGGATAGCCGGCGGCGACCCCCTTGGCGGCCTGCGCCCGTACGCCCTTCTCGACGGACGGGATGAACTGCCGGGGCACCGCCCCGCCGACGACCTTGTCCACGAACTCGATGCCCGAGCCGCCCGGCAGCGGTTCCACCTCGATCTCGCAGATGGCGTACTGCCCGTGCCCGCCGGACTGCTTCACGTGCCGCCCGCGCCCGGCGGCCTTGTTCGCGAACGTCTCCCGGAGGGAGACCTTGTGCGGGACGACGTCGACCTGGACGCCGTAGCGGCTGCGCAGCCGCTCCAGGGCCACGTCTGCGTGGGCCTCGCCCAGGCACCACAGGACGACCTGGTGGGTGTCCTGGTTCTGCTCCAGGCGCATCGTGGGGTCCTCGGCGACCAGCCGGGACAGGCCCTGGGAGAGCTTGTCCTCGTCGGGTTTGCTGTGCGCCTCGATGGCGAGCGGCAGCAGCGGGTCGGGCATCTGCCAGGGCTCCATGAGCAGCGGGTCGTCCTTGGCGGAGAGCGTGTCGCCGGTCTCCGCGCGGCCGAGCTTCGCCACGCACACCAGGTCGCCCGCGACGGCGTGCGTCACCGGGCGCTGCTGTTTGCCGAAGGGCATGGACAGGGCGCCGACCTTCTCGTCGACGTCGTGGTCCTCGTGGCCGCGGTCGGTCAGCCCGTGCCCGGAGACGTGCACCGTCTGGTCGAGGCGCAGGGTGCCGGAGAAGAGGCGGACCAGGGAGATCCGGCCGACGTAGGGGTCGGAGGCGGTCTTGACGACCTCGGCGACCAGGGGTCCGGCGGTGTCGCACGCCTTCAGCTCGCGCGGCTTGCCGTCGATCGTGCTGACCCCGGGCATGGGGTGCTCGAACGGGGTCGGGAACCCGCCGGTGACCAGCTCCAGCAGCTCCACCGTGCCGAGGCCCTGCCGGCCGCCGTCGGTGGCCGGGGCGGCGGCCAGGACCGGGTGGAACGTGCCGCGTGCCACAGCCCGCTCCAGGTCCTGGATCAGCGTCTTGACGTCGACCTGCTCGCCGCCGAGGTAGCGGTCCATGAGGGTCTCGTCCTCGCTCTCGGCGATGATCCCTTCGATCAGCCGGTTGCGGGCCGCCTCGATGTCCGGCAGCTGGTCCGCGCCGGGCTCGGACTCCTTGCGCTCCCCGGTGGCGTAGTCGAACAGCTTCTGCGACAGCAGCCCGATCAGCCCGGTCACGGGCGCGTGCCCGTCGGCGCCCTCGGGACCGTGCAGCGGCAGATACAGGGGCAGTACGGCGTCGGGGTCGTCGCCGCCGAAGGCCTCCGCGCAGCTGCGGGTCATCTCCTCGAAGTCCGCGCGGGCGGCCTCCAGGTGCGTGATCACGATCGCCCGGGGCATGCCGACGGCCGCGCACTCCTCCCACACCATCCGCGTCGAGCCGTCCACCCCGTCCGAGGCCGAGACGACGAAAAGGGCCGCGTCCGCGGCGCGCAGCCCGGCCCTCAGCTCCCCGACGAAGTCGGCGTATCCGGGGGTGTCGAGGAGGTTGATCTTGATGCCGTTCCATTCGACGGGCGCCAGCGAGAGCTGCACCGAGCGCTGCTGCCGGTGCTCGATCTCGTCGTAGTCGGAGACGGTGCCGCCCTCCTCCACGCGGCCCGCCCGGTTCACCGCCCCGGCGGTCAGCGCAAGGGCCTCCACCAGAGTCGTCTTGCCCGCCCCGGAGTGGCCGACCAGCACCACGTTCCGTACGGACGCGGGTTGGTCGGCCGCCATAGCCCTGCCGGCGGCCCCAGGGTGTGTCTGTACCTTGTCGCCCATGATCCTGCCTCCCGTGCACGGTGAGGTCACTGTGGGCGCGGACACGCGGCACCGCGTGCACTGGCGGCTGCTGCGACGCCCGCGGTCCTTCGAGCTTTCCACTCCCGTCACGTTGCGTCCATACGACGGACGCCGATCGCGCCACACGCGCACCGCGCGGGGGCGTGCGGCGCTCCAACGGACGGGTGCGGGCGCCCGGCCGTCACGCACGCGCGCGCGTGGCTACGATGGGCCAGCCGGCGGCCACCAGGGCCGCGGCGACACCGACCGTCGGGAAGACCATGCTGAACAAGTACGCGCGTGCTTTTTTCACGCGTGTCCTCACACCGTTCGCCGCGTTCCTCATCCGGAGGGGCGTGAGCCCCGACACGGTCACGCTCATCGGTACGGCCGGGGTGGTCGCCGGTGCGCTGGTCTTCTACCCCATGGGCGAGTTCTTCTGGGGCACGGTCGTGATCACGCTGTTCGTCTTCTCCGACCTGGTCGACGGCAACATGGCCCGCCAGCTGGGCCGCTCCAGCCGCTGGGGCGCCTTCCTGGACTCCACGCTCGACCGGGTCGCCGACGGCGCGATCTTCGGCGGCTTCGCCCTGTGGTACGCGGGTCAGGGCGACAACAATGTGCTGTGCGCGGTCTCCATCTTCTGCCTGGCCAGCGGCCAGGTGGTGTCGTACACGAAGGCGCGCGGCGAGTCGATCGGGCTCCCGGTGGCCGTCAACGGCCTGGTCGAACGCGCCGAGCGACTGGTGATCTCGCTGGTCGCGGCCGGTTTCGCGGGCCTCCACAAGTTCGGCGTGCCGGGCATCCAGTGGCTGCTGCCGATCGCGCTGTGGATCGTCGCCGCGGGCAGCCTCGTCACCCTGATCCAGCGGGTCGTCACCGTCCGCCGCGAGTCCGCCGAGGCGGACGCCGCAGCCGCCCGCGAGGATGCCTCCCAGGGGAGCGAGGCGGCGAAGTGAGCACCGGCGAACGGCTGACCGACGCGCTGTACGGAGTCGGCTGGAGCACCGTCAAGAAGCTTCCCGAACCCGTCGCGGTCCGCCTCGGCCGCACCATCGCCGACCTCGCCTGGAAGCGGCGCGGCAAGGGCGTACGACGGCTGGAGGCCAACTACGCGCGCGTGGTGCCCGATGCCACCCCTGAGCGCCTGGCCGAGCTCTCCCGCGCGGGCATGCGCTCGTACCTGCGCTACTGGATGGAGTCCTTCCGGCTGCCGGCCTGGAGCGCGGAGCGCGTGAAGTCCGGCTTCGACCCCAAGGACGTGCACTACCTGACCGACGGGATCGCCTCCGACCGCGGTGTCATCCTCGCGCTGCCGCACATGGCCAACTGGGACCTGGCCGGCGCCTGGGTCACCACGAAGCTTCGGACGCCGTTCACCACGGTCGCCGAGCGCCTGAAGCCGGAGACGCTCTACGACCGCTTCGTCGCCTACCGCGAGGGCCTCGGCATGGAGGTCCTGCCGCACACCGGCGGCAGCGCCTTCGGCACGCTGGCCCGGCGGCTGCGCGACGGCGGCCTGGTCTGTCTGGTCGCCGAGCGTGACCTGTCCGCGTCCGGCGTCGAGGTGGACTTCTTCGGCGAGAAGACGCGGATGCCCGCGGGTCCCGCCCTGCTCGCCCAGCAGACCGGCGCGCTGCTGCTGCCCGTCACGCTCTGGTACGACGACTCGCCGGTCATGCGGGGGCAGGTGCATGCCCCGATCGAGGTACCGGAGCCAGGTTCGCGGGCCGAGAAGACGTCTGTCATGACACAGGCGCTGGCCGACGCCTTCGCCATCGGGATCGCCGACCATCCGGAGGACTGGCACATGCTTCAGCGGCTGTGGCTCGCCGACCT
The DNA here is from genome assembly GCF_053592475.1 of Streptomyces sp. NPDC002671. Lineage (NCBI taxonomy): Bacteria > Bacillati > Actinomycetota > Actinomycetes > Kitasatosporales > Streptomycetaceae > Streptomyces > Streptomyces sp. NPDC002671. Next base: position 159,213 of record NZ_JBSFVU010000002.1, on the reverse strand, counting down.
CGACCCCGCGAAGGGGCCCTCGTGAGAATCGGGATCGTCTGCCCGTACTCCTGGGACGTCCCGGGGGGCGTCCAGTTCCACATCCGTGACCTGGCCGAGTACTTCATCCGGCTCGGCCACGAGGTGTCCGTGCTCGCCCCCGCCGACGACGACACCCCGCTGCCGCCGTACGTCGTCTCGGCCGGCCGCGCGGTTCCGGTGCCGTACAACGGCTCGGTGGCCCGCCTGAACTTCGGGTTCCTGTCCGCCGCCCGGGTCCGCCGGTGGCTGCACGAGGGCGGCTTCGACGTGGTGCACATCCACGAACCGACATCCCCCTCGCTGGGCCTGCTGACCTGCTGGGCCGCCCAGGGGCCCATCGTCGCGACCTTCCACACCTCCAACCCGCGCTCGCGCGCGATGATCGCCGCGTACGCCATCCTCCAGGCCGCCCTGGAGAAGATCAGCGCGCGGATCGCGGTCAGCGAGTACGCCCGCCGCACCCTCGTCGAACACCTGGGCGGGGACGCGGTGGTGATCCCCAACGGCGTCGACGTCGACTTCTTCGCCAAGGCCGAGCCCAAGCCCGAGTGGCAGGGGGACACCATCGGCTTCATCGGCCGTATCGACGAGCCCCGCAAGGGTCTGCCGGTACTCATGGACGCACTGCCGAAGATCCTCGCCGCCCGGCCGCAGACCCGGCTGCTGATCGCCGGGCGCGGCGACGAGGAGGCGGCCGTGGCCGACCTGCCGAAGGAGCTGCGCTCCCGCGTCGAGTTCCTCGGCATGATCAGCGACGAGGACAAGGCGCGCCTGCTGCGCAGCGTCGACCTGTACCTCGCGCCCAACACCGGTGGCGAGAGCTTCGGCATCATCCTCGTGGAGGCCATGTCGGCGGGCGCCCCCGTCCTCGCCTCCGACCTGGACGCCTTCGTGCAGGTCCTCGACCAGGGCAAGGCGGGCGAGGTCTTCGCCAACGAGGACGCGGACGCGCTGGCCGAGGCCGCCGTACGGCTCCTGGCCGACCCGGACCGCCGCGACGAGCTGCGCGAACGCGGCAGCGCGCACGTCCGCCGCTTCGACTGGTCGACGGTGGGCGCCGACATCCTGTCCGTCTACGAGACGGTCACGACGGGCACGGCGGCGGTGGCCACGGACGAGCGCTCGGGACTGCGGGCGCGGTTCGGGCTGGCACGCGACTGACCGACAACGGGCCGCGGCCGGCCGCGACCGGCCGCGACGGGCTGCGGGCGACCCGAACCGAGCGGGATGCGGGAGACCCGGAGCGAGCGGGATGCGGGCGGGGCCAGGGCCCACCGATAGCCTTCGCCCGTGACCGCAACACTCATCTGGATCCTCGTCGCGCTCGTCGCCATCGGCCTCTACCTGAGCTGGACGGCCGGCCGGCTGGACCGGCTGCACGTGCGGATGGACGCCGCTCGGGCCGCGCTCGACGCGCAGCTGCTGCGGCGGGCGTCCGTGGCGCAGGAGCTGGCGACCTCGGGCGTGCTGGACCCCGCCGCCTCGATCGTGCTGTACGAGGCCGCGCACGCGGCCCGGCAGGCCGAGGAGGAGCAGCGGGAGGTCGCCGAGAGCGAGCTGAGCCAAGCCCTGCGGGCGGTCTTCGAGGACCCGCAGCAGGTCGAGGGCGTGCGCGCGGCCCCCGGAGGCGAGCAGGCGGCCCGTGAGCTGGCCGAAGCGGTGCGCCGGGTCCCCATGGCCCGCCGCTTCCACAACGACGCCGTGGGGGCCGCCCGCAGGCTCCGCGAGCACCGCAAGGTGCGCTGGTTCCGGCTGGCCGGCCACGCCCCGTTCCCGCTGGCCTTCGAGATGGACGACGAGCCGCCGGCGGCCCTGGTGGAGAGGGCCTCCTGAACATCAGGTGGACGAAAAGGATCCACCGGCTTCCCATTGGCCCTTGCTGTGGCCTGGTCCACTCACGTTTCCTCGTCGGAGCAGTCTGCGCGGCTGTTGCAGAATCCCTCTTTTTCTTCCAGTGAGGTCACCCGTGTCCACCACCGAGAACCAGGCTCCCGAGACCGGCACCGCCCGCGTGAAGCGCGGCATGGCGGAACAGCTCAAGGGCGGCGTGATCATGGACGTCGTCACGCCGGAGCAGGCGAAGATCGCCGAGGACGCGGGCGCCGTCGCCGTCATGGCGCTGGAGCGGGTCCCGGCCGACATCCGCAAGGACGGCGGCGTGGCCCGTATGTCCGACCCGGACATGATCGAGGGCATCATCAACGCCGTCTCCATCCCGGTCATGGCCAAGTCCCGCATCGGCCACTTCGTCGAGGCCCAGGTCCTGCAGTCCCTCGGCGTGGACTACATCGACGAGTCCGAGGTCCTCACCCCGGCCGACGAGGTCAACCACTCCGACAAGTGGGCGTTCACCACCCCCTTCGTCTGTGGCGCCACCAACCTTGGTGAGGCCCTGCGCCGCATCGCCGAGGGCGCGGCCATGATCCGCTCGAAGGGCGAGGCCGGCACCGGCAACGTCGTCGAGGCTGTCCGCCACCTGCGCCAGATCAAGAACGAGATCGCCAAGCTGCGCGGCTTCGACAACAACGAGCTGTACGCCGCCGCCAAGGAGCTGCGTGCCCCGTACGAGCTGGTCAAGGAGGTCTCCGAGCTGGGCAAGCTCCCGGTGGTCCTCTTCTCCGCCGGTGGCGTGGCCACCCCGGCCGACGCGGCCCTGATGCGCCAGCTCGGCGCCGAGGGCGTGTTCGTCGGCTCCGGCATCTTCAAGTCGGGCGACCCGGCCAAGCGCGCCGCCGCCATCGTGAAGGCCACCACCTTCTACGACGACCCGAAGATCATCGCGGACGCCTCCCGCAACCTGGGCGAGGCCATGGTCGGCATCAACTGCGACACCCTCCCCGAGACCGAGCGCTACGCGAACCGCGGCTGGTAAGGCACCGGAACACACATGAACACCCCCGTCATAGGCGTCCTGGCCCTCCAGGGCGACGTACGGGAGCACCTCATCGCCCTGGCCGCGGCCGACGCCGTGGCCAGGCCGGTGCGGCGCCCCGAGGAACTCGCCGAGGTGGACGGTCTCGTCCTGCCCGGCGGCGAGTCCACCACCATCTCCAAGCTGGCCACCCTCTTCGGAGTGATGGAGCCCCTCCGCGCGCGCGTGCGGGACGGCATGCCGGTCTACGGAACCTGCGCGGGCATGATCATGCTCGCCGACAAGATCCTCGACCCGCGCTCGGGCCAGGAGACCATCGGCGGCATCGACATGATCGTGCGCCGCAACGCCTTCGGCCGGCAGAACGAGTCGTTCGAGGCGCAGGTCGACGTCCGTGGGATCGACGGCGATCCTGTAGAGGGCGTTTTCATCCGGGCCCCCTGGGTCGAGTCGGTCGGGGCCGAGGTGGAGGTGCTCGCCGAGCACGACGGCCACATCGTCGCGGTCCGCCAGGGCAATGTGCTCGCCACGTCGTTCCACCCGGAACTGACCGGCGACCACCGCGTGCACTCCTTGTTCGTCGACATGGTGCGCGCCAACCGGACACCGGAGTCCTTGTAGGATCTCTGGGGGTCCCCCAGCCGTTGAGGTCTGGGGGAGTTCGTTCATAGATGGGTTACGCGAAGGAGACAGGCAGATGTCCGGCCACTCTAAATGGGCTACGACTAAGCACAAGAAGGCCGTGATCGACGCCAAGCGCGGCAAGCTCTTCGCGAAGCTGATCAAGAACATCGAGGTCGCGGCGCGTATGGGCGGCGTCGACCTCGACGGCAACCCGACGCTCTACGACGCCGTCCAGAAGGCCAAGAAGCAGTCGGTCCCGAACAAGAACATCGACTCCGCGATCAAGCGCGGTGGCGGTCTCGAGGCCGGCGGCGCCGACTACGAGACGATCATGTACGAGGGCTACGGCCCCAGCGGCGTCGCGGTGCTCATCGAGTGCCTCACCGACAACCGCAACCGCGCCGCCTCCGACGTGCGCGTCGCCATGACCCGCAACGGCGGCAACATGGCCGACCCGGGCTCCGTGTCGTACATGTTCACCCGCAAGGGCGTCATCATCGTCCCCAAGGGCGAGCTGAGCGAGGACGACGTCCTGGGCGCCGTCCTGGACGCCGGTGCCGAGGAGGTCAACGACCTCGGCGAGAGCTTCGAGGTCATCAGCGAGGCCACCGACCTGGTCGCGGTCCGCACCGCGCTCCAGGAGGCCGGCATCGACTACGACTCCGCCGAGTCGAGCTTCGTACCGTCCGTCCAGGTCGAGCTGGACGAGGAGGGCGCGAAGAAGATCTTCAAGCTGATCGACGCGCTGGAGGACAGCGACGACGTGCAGAACGTCTTCGCGAACTTCGACGTCAGCGACGAGGTCATGGAGAAGGTCGACGCGTAGCGCTGCCGCGGGCTCAGCGTCTTCTCTGGCGGGCCGGTGGGACACGATCCCACCGGCCCGCCGTCGTTGTCAGTGGCAGTGGATAGCCTGGCGTGGACAAGAAGATCACCGTCCATGGACCACAACCATCAATTGAGGGACCACGACGGTGCTCAGCCAGGTCCGCGAGAGCGGCGGCGGTTTAGCCGCAAAGAAGGGCAGGGGCGCGTGCGCGTACTGGGGGTGGACCCCGGGCTGACCCGGTGCGGTGTCGGCGTCGTCGAGGGGGTCGCGGGCCGCCCGCTGACCATGCTCGGCGTCGGTGTCGTACGGACGCCCACGGACGCCGAACTCAGCCAACGGCTGCTCGCCGTCGAGCAGGGCATCGAGCAGTGGCTGGACGAGCACCGGCCCGAGTACGTCGCCGTCGAGCGCGTCTTCAGCCAGCACAACGTGCGCACCGTAATGGGCACCGCCCAGGCCAGCGCCGTCGCCATGCTCTGCGCCGCCCGCCGCGGCATCCCGGTCGCCCTGCACACCCCCAGCGAGGTCAAGGCCGCCGTCACCGGCAGCGGACGCGCCGACAAGGCGCAGGTCGGCGCCATGGTCACCCGGCTGCTGCGGCTCAGCGCCCCACCGAAGCCCGCCGACGCCGCCGACGCCCTCGCGCTCGCCATCTGCCACATCTGGCGCGCCCCCGCCCAGAACCGGCTCCAGCAGGCCGTCGCCCTGCACAACGCCAACGCAGCTCACGCAGCTCACGCAACGAAAGGCCGTACGGCATGATCGCCTTCGTCAGCGGCACGGTCGCCGCACTCGCCCCCGACGCAGCGGTCGTCGAGGTCGGCGGCGTCGGCATGGCCGTCCAGTGCACGCCGAACACGCTGTCGACGCTCCGCATGGGACAGCCCGCCAAGCTGCACACCTCCCTCGTCGTCCGCGAGGACTCGCTGACCCTGTACGGCTTCGCCGACGACGACGAGCGCCAGGTCTTCGAGCTGCTGCAGACCGCGAGCGGTGTCGGCCCGCGCCTCGCCCAGGCCATGCTCGCCGTGCACACCCCGGACGCCCTGCGCCGCGCCATCGCCACCAGTGACGAGAAGGCCCTCACCGCCGTCCCCGGCATCGGCAAGAAGGGCGCGCAGAAGCTGCTGCTGGAGCTGAAGGACCGCCTTGGCGAGCCCGTCGGCGCCCCCGCGATCGGCGCGCCGGTCACCCAGGGCTGGCGCGACCAGCTGCACGCGGCCCTCATCGGCCTGGGCTACGCCACCCGCGAGGCGGACGAGGCCGTCTCCGCCGTGGCCCCGCAGGCCGAGGCCGCCGGTGGCACACCGCAGGTGGGACAGCTGCTCAAGGCCGCCCTGCAGACCCTGAACCGCGCCCGCTGACCTGCGCCACCCTGCTAGGAGACTTCAGTGAACTGGGACGACACGACCGACAGCTCCGCCGCGGAGCGGCTCGTCGGTGCGTCCGCCGACCGGGAGGACCAGGCCGTCGAGGCCGCCCTGCGGCCCAAGGACCTCGACGAGTTCATCGGCCAGGAGAAGGTCCGCGAGCAGCTCGACCTCGTCCTGCGCGCCGCCCGCGCGCGGGGGGCCACCGCAGACCACGTGCTGCTCTCCGGCGCGCCGGGCCTCGGCAAGACCACCCTGTCGATGATCATCGCGGCCGAGATGGGCGCCCCCATCCGCATCACCTCCGGCCCCGCCATCCAGCACGCCGGCGACCTCGCCGCGATCCTCTCCTCCCTCCAGGAGGGCGAGGTCCTCTTCCTCGACGAGATCCACCGCATGTCCCGGCCCGCCGAGGAGATGCTGTACATGGCCATGGAGGACTTCCGCGTCGACGTCATCGTCGGCAAGGGCCCCGGCGCCACCGCCATCCCGCTGGAGCTGCCCCCCTTCACCCTGGTCGGCGCCACCACGCGCGCCGGCCTGCTGCCGCCGCCGCTGCGCGACCGCTTCGGCTTCACCGCGCACATGGAGTTCTACGAGCCGCACGAGCTGGAGCGGGTCGTGCACCGCTCGGCGAACCTGCTCGATGTCGGGATCGAGCCGGACGGCGCCGCCGAGATCGCCGGCCGCTCGCGCGGCACGCCCCGCATCGCCAACCGCCTGCTGCGCCGTGTCCGTGACTACGCCCAGGTCAAGGCGGACGGCGTGGTCACCCGCGAGATCGCCGCGGCGGCCCTCAAGGTCTACGAGGTCGACGCGCGCGGCCTCGACCGGCTCGACCGCGCGGTCCTGGAGGCGCTGCTGAAGCTGTTCGGCGGCGGCCCGGTCGGGCTGTCGACGCTCGCTGTCGCGGTGGGGGAGGAGCGGGAGACCGTCGAGGAGGTCGCCGAACCGTTCCTCGTCCGCGAGGGACTGCTCGCCCGCACCCCGCGCGGCCGGGTCGCCACGCCCGCGGCGTGGGCCCATCTCGGTCTCACCCCGTCCGGGCCGGCGGCCGGGGGAGCCGCAGGAGCTGCAGGAAACGGACAACAGAACCTGTTCGGGGCGTGACGACGGCGAGAAGCGGAGCTGACGGCTGCCAGACGCGTGCGTGACGGCGAGGGCAATGGCGGGAGCAGGAACCCAGGTGCCATGCTGAGCGTTGTTCCATGCACGCGGACTCGCTTAGACTCCGCCGATGCCACCCTTGCGGGCGGCGCCGACCCACACCCCCATCAACAGGCCGCTCTCCGTCGCGGTCGCGCGAAGGAAACCCCGTCCCGTGAAGACCATCACTCTCCTCCCCTTCATCGTGCTCATCGCGGCCATGTTCCTGATGACGCGCTCGGCCAAGAAGAAGCAGCAGCAGGCCGCCTCCATGCGGAACGAGATGCAGCCCGGCTCCGGTGTCCGCACGATCGGGGGGATGTACGCGACGGTCAAGGAGGTCCACGAGGAGACGGTCCTCCTCGACGCCGGTCCGGGCGTCGAGCTCCTCTTCGCGAAGAACTCGATCGGCGCCGTCCTCACGGACGACGAGTACAACCGCATCGTCCACGGCATCGAGCACGACCTGAAGTCCGACGCCGACATCGTCCCGGACGACGCCTCCTCCCTCACCGAGGGCGACAAGACCGACGAGCCTGCCGCCGCCTCCGACGACAAGAGCGTCGACCTCGGTAAGAAGGACGCCGCCGAGGACGAGACCGACGCGGCCGAGGCCCCCGAGACCAAGGCCGCCGAGGCCAAGGCGGACGAAGAGCCGAAGAAGACCGACGGCGACACCGACGCGAAGTAGTCACGCCCCGGGGCGTCGCGGGGAGGCATGACGGGCCCCGCGCGCCCCGGGCGCATCTGTGTCCCGTACGGGACCCGACCATGTCATGGCCGACCGCGCCGACCAGGCGTCGGGCGGCCCGAGAGGGAGTACGAGAAGGTGGCAGCACCTAAGAGGGGCCGGAGCGCGAGCGCCCAGAGCAAGCCAGGGCGCTCGCTGGCCCTCATCCTGATCGCCATCGTGGCGCTCACCGGGGGGATGTTCGCCTCCGGTAACACCACTCCGCGTCTCGGCATCGACCTTGCCGGTGGTACGAGCATCACGCTCAAGGCGAAGGCCGACCAGGGGTCGGCGATCAACAAGGCCAACATGGACACCGCGGTCGACATCATGAACCGCCGTGTCAACGGCCTGGGCGTCTCCGAGGCGGAGGTGCAGACCCAGGGGAACGACCACATCATCGTCAACATCCCCAAGGGCACCAACTCCAAGCAGGCCCAGGAGCAGGTCGGCACCACCGCAAAGCTGTACTTCCGCCCGGTGCTCGCCAACGGGCCCAGCGGCCCGGCCGCGAAGACCCCTTCGCCGAGCGCCTCCCCCGGCGGAAGCGCCTCGCCGAGCCCGTCCGCGAGCGGGTCGTCCAAGCCGAAGGCGTCCTCGTCCTCCACCGCGTCCCCGAGCGCCACCGCGACCTCGCAGGGCCGCGCGGTCACCGACGCGCTGAAGGCCGACGCCACTGCGTCGCCGTCCGCCTCCTCGAGCGCTTCGCCGAGCGCCTCGTCCAGCGGCAAGCCGTCCGCCAGCCCGTCCGCGTCCGCGACCGGCACCCCCTCCACCAGCCAGCTCCAGGCCCAGTACGCCGCCCTGGACTGCTCCAAGCCCGCCGAGCGAGCCAAGGCCGGCACCAGCGCCAAGCCCAGTGAGCCCACCGTGGCCTGCGGCGAGATCAACAAGGTCTGGTACAAGTACGTGCTCGGCCCGGCCGCCGTGGACGGCACCGAGGTCAAGAAGGCCCGCGCCGTCTTCGACACGCAGGGTGCCGCCGGCTGGCAGGTTCAGATGGACTTCAGCTCCAAGGGGTCCACGAAGTTCGCGAACATCACCGGCGAGCTGGCCAAGAACCAGACCCCGCAGAACGAGTTCGGCATCGTCCTCGACGGCCAGGTCGTCTCCAGCCCGTACGTGAGCACCGCCATCACCGGTGGGCAGGCGGTGATCTCCGGCCGCTTCACGCAGCAGGAGGCGCAGAACCTCGCCAACATGCTGTCGTACGGCGCCCTGCCGCTGTCCTTCAAGGAGGACACCGTCACCACGGTGACCGCCGCGCTCGGCGGTGAGCAGCTGCACGCCGGTCTGCTCGCCGGCGCGATCGGTCTCGCCCTGGTCGTGATCTACCTGATCGCCTACTACCGCGGCCTGTCGATCGTGGCGATGGCCTCCCTCCTGGTCTCCGCGGCCCTCACCTACGTGATCATGTCGCTGCTCGGCCCGGCCATCCACTTCGCGCTGAACCTGCCGGCGGTCTGCGGTGCCATCGTGGCCATCGGCATCACCGCCGACTCGTTCATCGTGTACTTCGAGCGCATAAGGGACGAGATCCGCGAGGGCCGCTCGCTGCGCCCCGCCGTCGAGCGCGCCTGGCCGCGCGCCCGTCGCACGATCCTGGTCTCCGACTTCGTGTCGTTCCTCGCCGCCGCGGTGCTGTTCATCGTCACCGTCGGCAAGGTGCAGGGCTTCGCGTTCACGCTCGGCCTGACCACCGTGCTCGATGTGGTCGTCGTCTTCTTCTTCACCAAGCCGCTGATGACGATCCTCGCCCGCCACAAGTTCTTCGCGAACGGCCACAAGTGGTCCGGGCTCGACCCGAAGAGCCTGGGCGCCAAGCCGCCGCTGCGCCGCACCCGCCGTCCCGCCGGTCCCGCCACCGGCTCTGTCGACCCGAAGGAAGCGTGAGCGATGTCGAAACTCGGCAGCCTCGGCGCCCGACTGCACCGTGGTGAGATCAGCTACGACTTCGTCGGCAAGCGCAAGATCTGGTACGGCGTCTCGATCCTGATCACCATCACGGCCATCCTCGGCCTGGCGGTGCGCGGCCTGAACATGGGCATCGAGTTCAAGGGCGGCGCGGTCTTCACGACCCCGACGCACATGAGCACCTCGGTGGCCAAGGCCGAGGAGTACGCGAAGGACGCCTCCGGGCACGAGGCGATCGTCCAGAAGCTCGGCAACGGCAGCCTGCGCATCCAGATCGCCGGTATCGAGACCGACAAGTCCGACCAGATCAAGCAGACGCTGGCCAAGGACCTCAACCTCAACCCGGAGAAGCTCGCCGCCGACCTGGTCGGCCCGAGCTGGGGCGAGCAGATCGCCAACAAGGCCTGGAAGGGCCTGGCGATCTTCATGGTCCTCGTGGTGATCTACCTGGCGATCGCCTTCGAGTGGCGCATGGCCATCGCGGCCCTGGTCGCGCTGATCCACGACATCACCATCACGACCGGCATCTACGCCCTCGTCGGCTTCGAGGTCACGCCCGGTACGGTCATCGGTCTGCTGACGATCCTCGGTTACTCGCTCTATGACACGGTCGTCGTCTTCGACAGCCTCAAGGAGCAGACGAAGGACATCACCAAGCAGACGCGCTTCACCTACAGCGACATCGCCAACATGTCGATCAACGGCACCCTGGTCCGTTCGATCAACACCACCGTGGTGGCGCTGCTGCCGGTGGCGGGCCTGCTGTTCATCGGCGGCGGCTTCCTCGGCGCCGGCACGCTGAACGACATCTCGCTGTCGCTGTTCGTCGGCCTCGCGGCCGGTGCGTACTCCTCGATCTTCATCGCCACGCCGCTCGTCGCCGACCTCAAGGAGCGCGAGCCCGCGATGAAGGCCCTGCGCAAGCGGGTCCTGGCCAAGCGCGCCCAGGCCGCCGCCGAGGAGGACCTCGCGGAGGCCCGTGGCGCCGGCGAGGACGGGCCGGAGGACGCCACGCCCGCAGTCGTCGGCCCGCGCAACCAGCCCGCCCGCGGCCGGGGCCGTGGCCGGGCCTCCGGGAAGCGCCGATGACCGAGCTCGCAGACCTCACGACGCTGCTGGCCAGCCGCATCCGTGACGTGGCCGACTACCCCGAGCCGGGCGTGATGTTCAAGGACATCACCCCGCTGCTCGCGGACCCGGCGGCGTTCACGGCGCTCACCGACGCGCTGGCCGAGATCGCCGTGAGCACCGGCTCGACCAAGGTCGTCGGCCTGGAGGCCCGGGGCTTCATCCTGGGCGCCCCGGTCGCCGTCCGCGCGGGCCTGGGCTTCATCCCGGTCCGCAAGGCCGGCAAGCTGCCCGGCGCGACCCTGCGACAGGCCTACGACCTGGAGTACGGCTCGGCCGAGATCGAGGTCCACGCCGAGGACCTGACCCCCGGCGACCGCGTCCTGATCGTGGACGACGTCCTCGCCACGGGCGGCACCGCCGAGGCCGCGATCCAGCTCATCCAGCGGGCCGGCGCCGAGGTCTCGGGCCTCGCCGTCCTCATGGAGCTGGGCTTCCTCGGCGGCCGTGCCCGTCTGGAGGCGTCCCTGAAGGGCTCGCCGCTGGAGGCACTGCTCCAGGTCTGAGCCGGCTGATCACCGTACGGCCGCCCCGGCACCGCGCCGGGGCGGCCGTCGCCGTTCGGACACCCTCCGCGCCCCCGGACATCACCCCGAATCCACCTCCTGGAATCAGGCGGGCGCCTCTCGCGTTTCACCGGTAGACGGTCCTCACTTCGGCCTGAAGGCGATGACGAGGCGCAGGATCGCTACCATGGGGTCTCCGGAGCCTGACCGGGGGACCCGGATCGCGCACGAGGAGCCCTCTTGCCAGACGAGGCCCAGCCACTGACCGCCGCCAAGCCCGAGCACGCCTCGGCCGCCGCGGCCAAGCCCGCGCCGAACGCGTCCAACGCGAAGAACGACGCCCGCGGGACGGTCGAGCACGCCCAGTCCGCGCCCGTCGAGAAGACCGCCGAGGCCGCGCGTCCCAAATCGGCCGCCCCCCTGCGCCCCGCGTCCCAGACCACCCGCAGCGGCTCCTCCAACCGCGTCCGCGCCCGCCTGGCCCGCCTCGGTGTGCAGCGCGCGAACCCCTACAACCCGGTGCTGGAGCCGCTGCTGCGGATAGTGCGCAGCAACGACCCCAAGATCGAGAACTCGACGCTGCGCCAGATCGAGCGCGCCTACCAGGTCGCCGAGCGCTGGCACCGGGGGCAGAAGCGCAAGAGCGGCGACCCGTACATCACGCACCCGCTCGCCGTCACCACCATCCTCGCCGAGCTGGGCATGGACCCGGCCACGCTCATGGCGGGGCTGCTGCACGACACCGTCGAGGACACCGAGTACGGCCTGGAGGACCTGCGCCGTGACTTCGGCGACGTCGTCACCCTGCTCGTCGACGGCGTCACCAAGCTGGACAAGGTCAAGTTCGGCGAGGCCGCGCAGGCCGAGACCGTGCGCAAGATGGTCGTCGCCATGGCCAAGGACCCGCGCGTCCTGGTCATCAAGCTCGCCGACCGCCTGCACAACATGCGCACCATGCGCTACCTCAAGCGCGAGAAGCAGGAGAAGAAGGCGCGCGAGACGCTGGAGATCTACGCGCCGCTCGCCCACCGCCTCGGCATGAACACCATCAAGTGGGAGCTGGAGGACCTCGCCTTCGCGATCCTCTACCCCAAGATGTACGACGAGATCGTACGGCTGGTGGCCGAGCGGGCACCGAAGCGTGACGAATACCTGGCCATAGTGACCGACGAGGTCCAGTCCGACCTGCGAGCCGCCCGCATCAAGGCGACCGTCACCGGCCGCCCGAAGCACTACTACAGCGTCTACCAGAAGATGATCGTCCGCGGCCGTGACTTCGCGGAGATCTACGACCTGGTGGGCATCCGCGTCCTGGTCGACACCGTCCGCGACTGCTACGCCGCCCTCGGCACCGTGCACGCGCGATGGAACCCGGTCCCCGGCCGGTTCAAGGACTACATCGCGATGCCCAAGTTCAACATGTACCAGTCGCTGCACACGACGGTCATCGGGCCCAACGGCAAGCCCGTCGAACTCCAGATCCGCACCTTCGACATGCACCGGCGCGCGGAGTACGGCATCGCCGCGCACTGGAAGTACAAGCAGGAGGCCGTCGCCGGCGCCTCCAAGATCCGCACCGACGCACCCAGGACGTCCGCCAAGGACAAGGACGCCATCAACGACATGGCGTGGCTGCGCCAGCTGCTGGACTGGCAGAAGGAGACCGAGGACCCCGGCGAGTTCCTGGAGTCCCTGCGCTTCGACCTCTCGCGCAACGAGGTCTTCGTCTTCACGCCCAAGGGCGACGTCATAGCGCTGCCGGCCGGGGCCACCCCGGTGGACTTCGCGTACGCCGTCCACACCGAGGTCGGCCACCGCACCATAGGGGCGCGGGTCAACGGCCGCCTCGTACCGCTCGAATCCACCCTGGACAACGGCGACCTGGTGGAGGTCTTCACCTCAAAGGCGGCCGGCGCGGGCCCCTCGCGCGACTGGCTCGGGTTCGTCAAGTCGCCCCGGGCGCGCAACAAGATCCGGGCCTGGTTCTCCAAGGAGCGCCGTGACGAGGCGATCGAGCAGGGCAAGGACGCCATCGTGCGGGCCATGCGCAAGCAGAACCTGCCGATCCAGCGCATCCTCACCGGCGACTCCCTGGTCACGCTCGCGCACGAGATGCGCTACTCGGACATCTCCGCGCTGTACGCGGCGATCGGCGAGGGGCACGTCTCCGCACCGCACATCGTGCAGAAGCTCGTCCAGGCCCTCGGCGGCGAGGAGGCGGCCACCGAGGAGATCGGCGAGACGGTCCCGCCGACCCGCACGCGTGGCCGCAAGCGGCGCAGCGCCGACCCCGGCGTCGTCGTCAAGGGCGTCGACGACGTGTGGGTCAAGCTCGCCCGCTGCTGCACGCCCGTCCCCGGCGACCCGGTCATCGGCTTCGTCACCCGCGGCAGCGGCGTGTCGGTGCACCGCAGCGACTGCGTGAACGTCGAATCGCTGTCCCGCGAGCCGGAGCGCATCCTCGACGTCGAGTGGGCGCCCACCCAGTCCTCGGTGTTCCTCGTCGCCATCCAGGTCGAGGCGCTGGACCGCTCCCGGCTGCTGTCGGACGTCACCCGCGTCCTGTCCGACCAGCACGTCAACATCCTCTCCGCGGCCGTCCAGACCTCCCGCGACCGGGTCGCCACGTCCCGGTTCACCTTCGAGATGGGCGACCCGAAGCACCTCGGCCACGTCCTGAAGGCCGTACGGGGCGTGGAGGGCGTGTATGACGTGTACCGGGTGACGTCGGGACGCAGCCGGTCGTAGCAGGGGCGCGGGCGGTCGTGGCAGGGACCCCGCAGCCGTCAAACGCGCATGTGAAAGGCCCCGTACGGCGCGTACGGGGCCTTTCACATGCGTGGGCGGGGTGTCAGCCGCCGAACTCCTCCAGGCCCTTCAGAGCCTGGTCCAGGAGCGCCTGGCGGCCCTCCAGCTCCCTCTCCAGCTTGTCGGCCTTGGCGTTGTTGCCCTGGGCGCGCGCCTGCTCGATCTGCGCCCTCAGCTTGTCCACCGCGGCCTGCAGCTGACCGGTCAGACCCGCGGCACGCGCGCGTGCCTCCGGGTTCGTCCGGCGCCACTCGGCCTCCTCGGCCTCCTGGATGGCCCGCTCGACCGCGTGCATCCGGCCCTCGACCTTGGGACGCGCGTCCCGCGGCACATGGCCGATGGCCTCCCAGCGCTCGTTGATCGAGCGGAAGGCGGCCCGCGTGCTCTTCAGGTCGTCGACGGGCAGGAGTTTCTCGGCCTCCTCGGCCAGCTCCTCCTTGAGCTTCAGGTTCTCCGTCTGCTCCGCGTCCCGCTCGGCGAAGACCGAGCTGCGGGCGGCGAAGAACACGTCCTGGGCGCCGCGGAAGCGGTTCCACAGGTCGTCCTCGTGCTCGCGCTGGGCGCGGCCCGCGGCCTTCCACTCCGCCATCAGCTCGCGGTAGCGGGCCGCCGTCGGACCCCAGTCCGTCGAGCCGGACAGCGACTCGGCCTCCGCGACCAGCCGCTCCTTGGCCTTACGGGCGTCCTCGCGCTGCGCGTCGAGCTGCGCGAAGTGCGCCTTGCGACGCTTGGAGAACGCCGACCGGGCGTGCGAGAAGCGGTGCCACAGCTCGTCGTCCGACTTGCGGTCCAGCCGCGGCAGCCCCTTCCAGGTGTCCACCAGGGCGCGCAGCCGCTCACCGGCGGCCCGCCACTGGTCGGACTGCGCCAGCTGCTCGGCCTCGGTGACCAGGTCCTCCTTGGCCTTGCGGGCCTCGTCGGACTGCTTGGCCCGCTGCTGCTTGCGCTCCTCGCGCCGGGACTCGACGGTCGCCACCAGCTTGTCCAGCCGGGCCCGCAGCGCGTCCAGGTCGCCGACCGCGTGGTGCGCCACCACCTGCTCGCGCAGGTGGTCGATCGCGGCCTGGGCGTCCTTCGCCGACAGGTCGGTGGTCTGCACTCGCTTCTCGAGGAGGCCGATCTCGACAACCAGGCCCTCGTACTTGCGCTCGAAGTAGGCCAGCGCCTCCTCAGGGGAGCCGGCCTGCCAGGAACCGACGACCTGCTCGCCGTCGGCCGTACGCACGTACACGGTCCCCGTCTCGTCGACGCGGCCCCACGGGTCGCTGCTCACAGCGCCTCCTCCACATGATGCCTGCGGAGGGCCTCAGCGCCCCCGGGCATCGTCCACAGTTTCGTCACGGCCAACATAGGCGACCAGCGGGTTACCTGTCCGCATCCAGCGCGACCGAAATTCCGCCGCAGGCCGCCCTGAGCATCAGGATTTGGTGACCGTCGCCTTGTTGATCACCACGGTCGCGTTCGGCGCGGTGTTGCCGCTGGTCGGGTCGGCCGGCTGCGCGCCCGCGTTCGCGATCTTCTGCAGGACCTTCATGCCCGCCGCGTCGATCGTGCCGAACGGCGTGTAGCTCGGCGGCAGCGGGCTGTCCTTGTACACGAGGAAGAACTGGCTGCCGCCGCTGTGCTTCTGGCCCGTGTTGGCCATCGCGACCGTGCCCGCCGGGTACTTGTTGCCCTTGAGGCTCGGGTCCTTCAGGTTCTCGTCCGGGATGGTGTAGCCCGGCCCGCCCATGCCCGTGCCCTGCGGGTCGCCGCACTGGAGCACGAAGATGCCCTCGGGGGTGAGCCGGTGGCACTTCGTGTGGTCCAGGAAGCCCTGACCCGTCAGGAAGGCGAACGAGTTCACGGTGTGCGGCGCCGCCGCCGTCTTCAGCGCGATGCCGATGTCACCGCACGTCGTCGCGAGCTTCATCGTGTACTTCGCCGACGTGTCGATCGTCATCGCCGGCTCCTTCTTCCAGCTCAGCTTCTTCACCGAGCCGGCCGCCGGCTTCGCGCACGGGTCCGGAGCCTTGCTGGTCGGGGACGCGCTCGGCGTGACGTCGGCGCTCGCGTTCGACTTCTTGTCGTCGTCGTTCTTCAGCACCCCGGTCGTGTACAGCGCGAGACTGCCGATCACGACCACGCCGAGCACGGATGCGATGACGGAGTTCCGCATGCGCGCCTTGCGCCGCGACTGGGTGCGCCGCTGCTGCTGCCGCAAGAACTTCTCCCGGGCGAGCTGACGCCGCCGCTGCTCCTGGCTGACCACCGGGTTCTCTCCTCATGCGTGTCGTGTGTCGACGTGTTTCGAGCGGTACGCGTGCGTCTTGTGAGCCGATCGCTGCGTGTAGCCCCGTACCGTATATGGGTTCGCTGTGGAAACGGCAGCGCCGGTAGGCTCTGACTGCATCTGCAGCAGCCTGTAATCGACACAACGAAGGACGATCGTGCTCATTGCCGGGTTCCCCGCCGGGGCGTGGGGGACGAACTGTTATCTCGTCGCCCCCGCCCCCGGTGAGGAGTGCGTGATCATCGACCCCGGCCACCAGGCCGCCGAAGGCGTCGAAGAAGCGCTCAAGAAGCATCGGCTCAGGCCCGTCGCCGTCGTCCTCACCCACGGCCACATCGACCATGTGGCCTCGGTCGTCCCCGTGTGCGGCGCGCACGACGTGCCTGCCTGGATCCACCCCGAGGACCGGTACATGATGAGCGACCCCGAGAAGGCGCTCGGCCGGTCGATCGGCATGCCGCTGATGGGCGAGCTGACCGTGGGGGAGCCGGACGACGTCAGGGAGCTGGCCGACGGCGCCAAGCTGGAGCTGGCCGGGCTGGAGTTCTCCGTGGCCCACGCACCGGGCCATACCAAGGGGTCGGTGACCTTCCGGATGCCCGAGACCGCCGACATCCCGTCGGTGTTCTTCTCCGGGGATCTGCTGTTCGCCGGCTCCATCGGACGCACCGATCTGCCCGGTGGCTCCATGGAGGACATGCTCGACTCGCTGGCCCGCGTGTGCCTGCCGCTCGACGACTCCACCGTGGTGCTGTCCGGACACGGCCCCCAGACGACCATCGGCCAGGAGCGCGCCACCAACCCCTATCTGGGGCAGGCGGTCGCAGGCCGCCGAGATCGCGGCGCCTCCCCGGCTTTTCGACGAGGAATGTGACGAGAGACCTTCCGTGAGTACCTTCCAGGCCCCCAAGGGCACGTACGACCTGATCCCGCCGGACTCGGCCAAGTACCTGGCGGTCCGCGAGGCCATCGCCGCCCCCCTGCGCAACTCCGGCTACGGCTACATCGAGACCCCCGGCTTCGAGAACGTCGAACTGTTCGCGCGCGGTGTCGGCGAGTCCACCGACATCGTGACCAAGGAGATGTACGCCTTCGAGACCAAGGGCGGCGACAAGCTGGCCCTGCGTCCGGAGGGCACGGCGTCCGTGCTGCGCGCGGCGCTGGAGGCCAACCTGCACAAGAGCGGCAACCTCCCGGTCAAGCTCTGGTACTCCGGCTCGTACTACCGCTACGAGCGCCCCCAGAAGGGCCGTTACCGCCACTTCTCCCAGGTCGGCGCCGAGGCGATCGGCGCGGAGGACCCGGCCCTCGACGCCGAGCTGATCATCCTGGCCGACCAGGCGTACCGCTCGCTGGGCCTCAGCAACTTCCGCGTCCTGCTGAACTCGCTGGGCGACAAGGAGTGCCGTCCGGTGTACCGGGCCGCGCTCCAGGAGTTCCTGCGCGGACTCGACCTGGACGAGGACACGCGCCGCCGTGTCGACATCAACCCGCTGCGCGTCCTCGACGACAAGCGCGAGTCCGTCCAGAAGCAGCTGACGGGCGCGCCGCTGCTGCGGGACTACCTGTGCGACGCGTGCAAGACGTACCACGAGGAGGTCCGCGAGCTGATCTCCGCGGCGGGCGTCTCCTTCGAGGACGACCCGAAGCTGGTGCGCGGCCTCGACTACTACACCCGTACGACCTTCGAGTTCGTGCACGACGGCCTGGGCTCCCAGTCCGCGGTGGGCGGCGGCGGTCGCTACGACGGCCTGTCCGAGATGATCGGCGGCCCCGCGCTGCCGTCCGTCGGCTGGGCCCTCGGTGTCGACCGCACGGTGCTGGCCCTGGAGGCGGAGGGCGTCGAACTCGACATCCCGTCCACCACCAGCGTCTACGCCGTCCCGCTCGGCGAGGAGGCCCGCCGCGTCCTGTTCGCCAAGGTCACCGAACTGCGCAAGCAGGGCGTCGCGACGGACTTCGCGTACGGCGGCAAGGGCCTGAAGGGCGCCATGAAGAACGCCAACCGCAGCGGCGCGCGCTACGCGCTCGTCGCCGGCGAACGCGACCTCGCCGAGGGCGTCGTCCAGCTTAAGGACATGGAGTCCGGCGAGCAGACGGCGGTCGGCGTGGACGAGATCGTGGCGGAACTTCGGTCACGGCTCGGCTAGTTCGGCTCGGACAGCAGAGCGAAGGGCGCCGGCCAAACCCCGGCGCCCTTTCTCGTTCGGGGGACTTGTGCCCGGCAAACGGTGGATCCACAGGTGTGTGCGGCACAATGAGCGCCTGCCCGAAGTTGGTCCAACTCCCCAGTGACGGAATCGACGTGATGAGCAAGACGACAGTCACCGACGTCTCCACGAAGCCCCGTCCCGAGCGCACCGCCGACGCGCCCGGCGCGGTGGGCGGCAGCCGCGCCTTCGCCCTGCTGCTGGTGATCACCGGCGCGGCCGGACTCCTCGCCTCCTGGGTCATCACGATCGACAAGTTCAAGATCCTGGAAGCGAAGGTCGCGGGCAAGACCTTCACGCCCGGGTGCAGCCTCAACCCGGTCGTCTCCTGCGGCAGCGTCATGGAGAGCAAGCAGGCCGCCGCCTTCGGCTTCCCGAACCCGATGCTCGGCCTGGTCTGCTACGGCATCGTCGTCTGCGTCGGCGTCAGCCTGCTGACCCGCGCCCGCTTCCCGCGCTGGTACTGGCTGACCCTCAACCTCGGCACGCTCTTCGGCGTCGCCTTCTGCACCTGGCTGCAGTTCCAGTCCCTGTACCGGATCAACGCGCTGTGCCTGTGGTGCTCGCTGGCCTGGGTCGCCACGATCACCATGTTCTGGTCCGTCACCTCCTTCAACATCCGCAACGACCTCCTGCCGGCCCCGCGCCCGCTGAAGTCCTTCTTCGGGGAGTTCACCTGGGTGCTGCCGGTCCTGCACACCGGCATCATCGGGATGCTGATCCTGACCCGCTGGTGGGACTTCTGGACCAGCTGAGGTCCGTACCGGCCGACGGCCCGGACGGGACTGTCAGTGCCGTGTCTTAGGGTTTCAGCGTGGAACCCGACCTGTTCACCGCCGCAGCAGAGGACCGCCAGGAGAAGGACCCGGCCGGCAGTCCCCTGGCGGTCCGCATGCGCCCGCGCACGCTCGACGAGGTGGTGGGCCAGCAGCACCTACTCAAGCCGGGATCCCCGCTGCGCAGACTGGTCGGCGAGGGCAACGGCGGCCCGGCCGGACCGTCCTCGGTGATCCTGTGGGGCCCGCCCGGCACGGGCAAGACGACCCTCGCGTACGTCGTCTCCAAGGCCACCAACAAGCGCTTCGTGGAGCTGTCCGCGATCACCGCCGGCGTCAAGGAGGTCCGCGCGGTCATCGACGGCGCCCGCCGCGCCACCGGTGGCTACGGCAAGGAGACCGTCCTCTTCCTGGACGAGATCCACCGCTTCAGCAAGGCCCAGCAGGACTCCCTGCTCCCCGCGGTCGAGAACCGCTGGGTGACCCTGATCGCGGCGACCACGGAGAACCCGTACTTCTCGGTGATCTCCCCGCTGCTCTCGCGCTCCCTCCTCCTCACCCTCGAACCCCTCACCGACGACGACGTCCGGGGCCTGCTGAGGCGGGCCCTCGCCGACGACCGCGGGCTGAAGAACGCCGTCACTCTTCCCGAGGACACCGAGGAGCACCTGCTGCGGATCGCCGGCGGCGACGCCCGCCGCGCCCTGACCGCCCTGGAGGCCGCCGCCGGCGCCGCCCTCGACCAGGGCGAGACCGAGATCAGCCTCCAGACACTGGAGCAGACCGTCGACCGGGCCGCGGTGAAGTACGACCGCGACGGCGACCAGCACTACGACGTGGCCAGCGCCCTCATCAAGTCCATCCGCGGCTCCGACGTCGACGCCGCCCTGCACTACCTGGCCCGCATGATCGAGGCCGGCGAGGACCCCCGCTTCATCGCCCGCCGCCTGATGATCTCCGCCAGCGAGGACATCGGCCTGGCCGACCCGGGCGCCCTGCCCATCGCGGTCGCCGCCGCCCAGGCCGTCGCCATGATCGGCTTCCCCGAGGCCGCCCTCACCCTCAGCCACGCCACCATCGCCCTGGCGCTCGCCCCGAAGTCCAACTCCGCGACGACCGCGATCGGCGCCGCCCTGGAGGACGTACGCAAGGGGCTGGCCGGCCCGGTGCCGCCGCACCTGCGCGACGGGCACTACAAGGGCGCCGCCGAGCTCGGCCACGCCCAGGGCTACGTGTACCCGCACGACCTGCCCGAGGGCATCGCGGAGCAGCAGTACGCCCCGGACGCCCTGAAGGACCGCACGTACTACACCCCGACCCGGCACGGCACGGAGGCCCGGTACGCCGACGCGGTCGAATGGACCAGGAAGCACCTCGGTCGCAAGCGCTCCTGAACACCCTGTAAACTGCTCAGAAGTGCTGAGTCCCGTGCTGTCAGAGCGGGACAGTCAGCCGGAGATCCGGTCCTTCGCGGACCGGCTCCAGGAGCGTCGCGCACCGTCGAACGGTGTCGCGGGCAGCCCACCACCACCCGGGGTTCCGGGACGGTCGGTGGGCCACTCGCGTGCTGCACGTATGTGCCCAGACCAGGGAAGCGGCTGCCCGGCAGGTCCCCTCGGGACCGACGGGTTTTCCCGGCTGCGGATGCGACCTCCCTAACCCTGACGAGCCGAACACTACGAAAGAGACAGAGACAGTGGCGAACCAGTCCCGCCCCAAGGTCAAGAAGTCGCGTGCCCTCGGCATCGCGCTGACCCCGAAGGCCGTCAAGTACTTCGAGGCCCGTCCGTACCCGCCGGGTGAGCACGGCCGTGGCCGCAAGCAGACCTCGGACTACAAGGTCCGTCTGCTCGAGAAGCAGCGTCTGCGCGCGCAGTACGACATCTCCGAGCGTCAGCTGGTCCGCGCCTACGAGCGTGCCTCCAAGGTGCAGGGCAAGACCGGTGAGGCCCTCATCGTCGAGCTGGAGCGTCGTCTCGACGCGCTGGTCCTGCGTTCGGGCATCGCCCGCACGATCTACCAGGCCCGCCAGATGGTCGTTCACGGCCACATCCAGGTCAACGGCCAGAAGGTCGACAAGCCGTCCTTCCGCGTCCGCCCGGACGACGTCGTGCAGGTCCGCGACCGCTCCAAGGACAAGACGCTCTTCACGATCGCCCGTGAGGGTGGCTTCGCCGCCGACGGTGAGACCCCGCGCTACCTCCAGGTGAACCTCAAGGCCCTGGCGTTCCGCCTGGACCGCGAGCCGAACCGCAAGGAGATCCCGGTGATCTGCGACGAGCAGCTCGTCGTCGAGTACTACGCCCGCTGATCCCAGCCCCGGCGCAGCACTTCAGCCCGCCGTCTCCCCACCCTTCCGGGTGGGCGAGGCGGCGGGTTCGCGTTTCTGGGCGTCCTGGTGGCCGTACGGCAGCGGCCCGCGCGGCGCCGGCATCGCCCGCAGCGGCCGTACCTCCTCGTGGCCCAGCGCCCGGGCCACCGCCGCCTCCCGCCCCAGGGCCGCCCCCTCCCGCAGGCACTCCTCGTACCGCGCGTCGCCCAGCGTCCGGCGGGCGGTCGCCTCGCACAGCTCGTGCGGCGCGTTGTAGTACGCCGAGCCGAACAGCGGCAGCCCCACCGAGGGCCACAGCCGGGCCGCCGCGCCCTGGAGCACCGCCGCCTCGGCCGGATCGCCCTCGGTCGCCGTCACCAGCGCCAGCAGCTCGATCGTCAGCACCGAGCCGAGCAGGTCGTGGAAGGCGTGCACCTTGCCGAGACCGTCCGTCAGCAGCTCCCGGGCCCGCGCCGGATCCCCCTCGCGCCAGGCCGCGTACGCCAGGACGTACAGCGCGTACGACCGAGTCCACTGCTCCCCGTGGTCCTCGCAGATCTGGCGCACCTCCACGCACAGCCGGACCGCGTCCGGCAGATCGCCCTGGAAGGCCTGCGTCATGGCCAGCTCCACCTGGCCCATCAGGACGTTGCTGTTGAGTTCGCCGATCTCCCGGTAGCGCTCCAGCGCCGAACGCAGCAGCGTTTCTGCGCGGTTCATGTCATCCGTGACGAGAGCCAGACAGCCCGTGCGGTGCTCGGCGTACGCCACCGCCGTCGCGTCGGCGGCCCGCTCGGCCTGCTCCCGGCACTCCTGGAGCGCCTTCAGCGCGGGCACGGTGTCGCCCTGCAGGATCGCCACATAGCCGAGCACCCACAGCGCCTTCAGCCGGGACTGCTCGTACTCCGACTCCAGCTCCACGCTGCGCTCCAGCCAGCGCCGCCCCTCCGCCAGCCGCCCGCAGCCCGCCCAGCAGAACCACAGCGAGCCCGCCAGGTACTGGCCGAGATGCGTCTCCTCCGGCTCGGTCAGGCTGAACTCCAGCGCGGCGCGCAGATTCGGCAGCTCGGCCTCGACCCGCGCGGCCACCTCCCGCTGCCGCGGCGAGAACCACTCCAGCTCGCACCAGGTGGCCAGGCCCAGATACCAGTCGCGGTGCCGCCGGCGCAGCCGGGCCGCGTCCCCGGTCGCCTCCAGCCAGTCGGCGCCGTAGGCCCGGACCGTGTCCAGCATCCGGTAGCGAGGTCCCGTCGCGGCCTCCTCGCGGGCCAGGACCGACTGGGCGAGCAGCTCCGAGAGCAGGTCCAGGAGGTCCTCGGCGGGCAGCCCGTCCCCGCTGCACACGTACTCGGCGGCCTCCAGGTCGAAGGTCTGCGCGAACACCGAGAGCCGCGCCCACAGCAGCCGCTCGGCGGGCGTGCACAGCTCGTGGCTCCAGCCGATCGCGGTGCGCAGCGTCTGGTGCCGGGGCAGAGCGTCCCGGCCGCCGCCGGTCAGCAGCCGGAACCGGTCGTCCAGCCGCTGCAGCAGCTGCGCGGGGGACAGGGTGCGCAGCCGCCCCGCGGCCAGCTCCAGCGCCAGCGGGATGCCCTCGAGGCGCCGGCACACCTCCCGTACGTCGGCGCGGTCGCGCAGCTCCAGGCCGTGCTGCCGGGCCCGGTCGGCGAACAGCTCCACCGCCTCGTCCTCGCCGAGCGGCCCCAGCGGGAACAGCCGCTCGCCCGCGACGCCCAGCGGGCGCCGCCCCGCCGCCAGCACCCGCAGCCCCGGCAGCTTCCGCAGCAGCTCCGCCACCAGGCCGGCGCACTCCTCGACCAGGTGCTCGAAGCCGTCGAGCACCAACAGCAGCCGCTGCCCGGCGAGATGCTCCAGCAGCATCTGCCTCGGCATCCGCGTGGTGTGGTCGGTCAGCCCCAGCGCCTCCACGACCGCGTACTCCACGAACTGCGGATCGTGCACCGCCGCCAGCTCGACCCAGCCGGTAGAGGACTCCGGCCCGGCCGCCGCCCGGTCGGCCGCAGCCCGGGCCGCCAGCCGGGACTTGCCCACCCCGCCGACGCCGGTCACGGTCACCAGCCGGGTCTCGTCGAGCGCCGTGGCCAGCGCGGCGAGTTCCACCGAGCGTCCGACGAAAGCGGTCAGGTGAAGGGGCGGACTGCCGTCCGCGCAGGGGCCGGGGTACTGAGGACCTCGCATGGGACACGGAGCGTACTGAACCATGTTCAGTCCGTACAATCGCTTCCCGCAACTCCGCCGCCCGCGCACCGGAATCCGGTATGGAGCGCCAGTCCCGGCGCGATAGGCTCGGAGCACTGCTTTTTTCATGGTTCCGATGTCAGAGCACGTATCAGGGAGCGGGTGCGCACAGTGTCCGGTGGAGAGGTGGCCGGGATCCTGGTGGCCGTCTTCTGGGCGATCCTGGTCTCCTTCCTCGCCGTGGCACTGGTGAGGCTGGCCCAGACGCTCAAGGCGACCACCAAGCTCGTGGCGGACGTGACCGACCAGGCCGTCCCGCTGCTGGCCGACGCCTCCGCGGCCGTGCGGTCCGCGCAGACGCAGATCGACCGGGTCGACGCGATCGCCTCCGACGTCCAGGAGGTCACGTCGAACGCCTCCGCGCTGTCGACCACCGTCGCCTCCACCTTCGGTGGCCCGCTGGTCAAGGTCGCCGCCTTCGGCTACGGCGTGCGGCGGGCCCTCGGCGGTCGCAAGGAGGACGTGCCCGCGCGGGCACCCAGGCGTACCGTGATCGTGGGCCGGACCGTGCCGGCCGCGCGGCGGAGCAAGCGAAACCTGCGCGGAGAGAAGGACTGAGACCGAGCGATGTTCCGCCGTACGTTCTGGTTCACCACAGGTGTCGCCGCCGGCGTGTGGGCCACCACCAAGGTCAACCGCAAGCTGAAGCAGCTCACCCCCGAGAGCCTCGCCGCGACCGCGGCGAACAAGGCCCTGGAGACCGGTCAGCGCCTGAAGGACCGCACGGTCGGCTTCGCGCTCGACGTGCGGGACAACATGGCCCAGCGGGAGGCCGAGCTGGAGGAGGTTCTCGGGATCCACGAGAACCCCGAACTCCCGGCGCCCCGGCGGCATGCCGTCATCGAGAACATCAACAACCCCGACACACCGAAGTACATCGAAACGTCGATCTCTTCGCCAACGAAGTACTCGTACAACCGGAATGAGGACCACTGATGGAGTCGGCCGAGATTCGCCGCCGCTGGCTGAGCTTCTTCGAGGAGCGCGGGCACACCGTCGTCCCTTCGGCGTCGCTCATCGCGGACGACCCGACTCTGCTCCTCGTCCCGGCCGGCATGGTGCCCTTCAAGCCCTACTTCCTGGGTGAGGTCAAGCCGCCGTTCCCGCGCGCCACCAGCGTGCAGAAGTGCGTGCGCACGCCCGACATCGAAGAGGTCGGCAAGACCACGCGCCACGGCACGTTCTTCCAGATGTGCGGCAACTTCTCCTTCGGCGACTACTTCAAGGAAGGCGCCATCAAGCTCGCCTGGGAGCTGCTCACCAGCCCCCAGGACAAGGGCGGTTACGGCCTGGAGCCGGAGAAGCTCTGGATCACCGTCTACAAGGACGACGACGAGGCCGAGCGCATCTGGCACGAGGTCGTCGGCGTGCCCAAGGAGCGCATCCAGCGCCTGGGCATGAAGGACAACTACTGGTCCATGGGCGTCCCCGGCCCCTGCGGCCCCTGCTCCGAGATCAACTACGACCGCGGCCCCGAGTTCGGCGTCGAGGGCGGCCCCGCCGTCAACGACGAGCGGTACGTGGAGATCTGGAACCTCGTCTTCATGCAGTACGAGCGGGGCGAGGGCATCGGCAAGGACAACTTCGAGATCCTCGGGGACCTGCCGAGCCAGAACATCGACACGGGCCTCGGCATGGAACGCCTCGCCATGATTCTGCAGGGCGTGCAGAACATGTACGAGATCGACACCTCCATGGCCGTCATCGACAAGGCCACCGAGCTGACCGGCGTCCGCTACGGCGACGCCCACGCCTCGGACGTCTCCCTGCGCGTGGTCACCGACCACATGCGCACCGCCACCATGCTCATCGGCGACGGCGTCACCCCCGGCAACGAGGGCCGCGGCTACGTCCTGCGCCGCATCATGCGCCGCGCCATCCGCAACATGCGCCTGCTGGGCGCCACCGGCCCGGTCGTCCTCGACCTGGTCGACACCGTGATCCGGATGATGGGCCAGCAGTACCCCGAGCTGGTCACCGACCGCGAGCGCATCGAGAAGGTCGCCCTCGCCGAGGAGAACGCCTTCCTGAAGACGCTGAAGGCCGGCACGAACATCCTCGACACCGCCGTCACCGAGACCAAGCAGTCCGGTTCCACGGTCCTGCCCGGCGACAAGGCGTTCCTGCTCCACGACACCTGGGGCTTCCCGATCGACCTCACCCTGGAGATGGCCGCCGAGCAGGGGCTGTCCGTGGACGAGGACGGCTTCCGCCGCCTGATGAAGGAGCAGCGGGAGCGCGCCAAGGCCGACGCCCAGGCCAAGAAGACCGGCCACGCCGACATGGGCGCCTACCGTGAGATCGCCGACTCCGCCGGCGAGACCGACTTCATCGGCTACAGCGACACCGAGGGCGAGACCACGATCGTCGGCATCCTGGTCGACGGCGTCTCCTCCCCGGCCGCCGCCGAGGGCGACGAGGTCGAGATCGTCCTGGACCGCACCCCGTTCTACGCCGAGGGCGGCGGCCAGATCGGCGACACCGGCCGGATCAAGGTCGACTCCGGTGCCGTCATCGAG
This sequence comes from Streptomyces sp. NPDC002671, assembly GCF_053592475.1. Lineage (NCBI taxonomy): Bacteria > Bacillati > Actinomycetota > Actinomycetes > Kitasatosporales > Streptomycetaceae > Streptomyces > Streptomyces sp. NPDC002671. The sequence goes on along the minus strand of NZ_JBSFVU010000002.1, from coordinate 132,921 downwards.
GTCCGTGACTGCCAGAAGCCGGTTCCCGGCGTCTACGTCCACAAGGGCGTCGTCCAGGTCGGCGAGGTCACGGTCGGTGCCAAGGCCCAGGCCTCGATCGACGCCCGCCGCCGCAAGGCCATCGCCCGCGCCCACTCGGCCACCCACCTCACCCACCAGGCCCTGCGCGACGCCCTCGGCCCGACGGCCGCCCAGGCCGGTTCCGAGAACCAGCCCGGCCGCTTCCGCTTCGACTTCGGCTCCCCGTCGGCCGTTCCGACGGCCGTGATGACCGACGTCGAGCAGAAGATCAACGAGGTGCTCGCCCGCGACCTCGACGTGCACGCCGAGATCATGGGCATCGACGAGGCCAAGAAGCAGGGCGCCATCGCCGAGTTCGGCGAGAAGTACGGCGAGCGCGTGCGCGTCGTGACCATCGGCGACTTCTCCAAGGAGCTGTGCGGCGGCACGCACGTGCACAACACCGCCCAGCTGGGCCTGGTGAAGCTGCTCGGCGAGTCCTCCATCGGCTCGGGCGTGCGCCGTATCGAGGCCCTCGTCGGCGTCGACGCCTACAACTTCCTCGCCCGGGAGCACACGGTCGTCGCCCAGCTCCAGGAGCTGATCAAGGGCCGGCCGGAGGAGCTGCCGGAGAAGGTCTCCGCGATGCTCGGCAAGCTGAAGGACGCCGAGAAGGAGATCGAGAAGTTCCGCGCCGAGAAGGTGCTCCAGGCCGCCGCCGGTCTCGCCGGGTCCGCCAAGGACGTGCACGGTGTGGCTGTTGTCACGGGCCAGGTCCCGGACGGCACCACGCCGGACGACCTGCGCAAGCTGGTCCTCGACGTGCGCGGCCGGATCCAGGGCGGCCGGGCCGCCGTGGTCGCCCTGTTCACGGTGAACAACGGCAAGCCGCTGACGGTCATCGCCACCAACGAGGCCGCCCGCGAGCGTGGCCTCAAGGCCGGTGACCTGGTCCGTACGGCCGCCAAGACGCTCGGCGGCGGCGGTGGCGGCAAGCCCGACGTCGCCCAGGGCGGCGGTCAGAACCCGGCCGCCGTCGGTGAGGCCGTCGAGGCCGTCGAGCGCCTGGTCGCCGAGACCGCCAAGTAAGACGCCACGTAAGAAATGGCTGAGAACATGCGCAGAGGACGTCGGCTTGCGATCGACGTCGGGGACGCCCGCATCGGGGTCGCCTCGTGCGACCCCGACGGGATCCTCGCCACCCCGGTGGAGACCGTCCCCGGCCGGGACATCCCGGCCGCCCACCGCCGACTGCGGCAGTTGGTGGAGGAGTACGAACCGATCGAGGTCGTCGTCGGGCTCCCCCGCTCCCTCAAGGGGGGTGAGGGCCCGGCCGCCGTCAAGGTCCGGGCCTTTGCCCAGGAGTTGGCGAAGGGCATCAATCCGGTCCCGGTCCGCCTGGTGGACGAGCGGATGACGACCGTGACGGCCAGTCAGGGACTGCGCGCCTCGGGCGTGAAATCCAAGAAGGGCCGCTCCGTGATCGACCAGGCCGCGGCCGTGATCATCCTGCAGCAGGCCCTCGAATCCGAACGGGTGTCAGGTAAACCACCCGGCGAGGGCGTCGAAGTGGTCATCTGATCGCGATACGGTAACGTTCCGCGCGATGCGCCGGTGTTCGAACAGCCGGGGCACAGCAAGAGGCGGAACGGAAGCGGGCCGACCGGCCGGTGACCGGTCGGCTTCGCGGCTCTAGGGGATCGATGACTGAGTATGGCCGGGGCCCAGGCTCCGAACCGTGGCATCCGGAGGACCCGTTGTACGGGGACGGCGGATGGGGAGGGCAGCAGACCCACGCGGGTCAGCAGTCCTACGGCGGCCAGCCGCAGCAGCAGTACCCGCAGCAGCCGCAGCAGCAGTACGGCGACTGGTCTCAGCAGCAGCAACCGGGGTACGGCGGGCAGCAGTACCCATACCACGACGGACAGGGCCAGCAGCAGTACGACCCGCAGCTTCCGGGTCAGACCCAGCAGCAGTACCAGCAGCAGTACCAGGGCGGCTGGGACGGGACCGGCACCCACGGCCATGTGCCGTACGCCGCAGACCCCGGTGACCCGTACGGCCAGAGCCCGACGGCCTACGGCGGGGAGCAGCCCGACTTCTACGGCACCGACGACGCCTACCCGCCGCCGGTACCGCCCGGCCGCAGGCGCCCGGAACCGGAGCCGGGCCCGGACCCCGACCCGGAGACAGGCTGGGACCCGGGGGAGGACCAGGGCGAGCACGCCTTCTTCGCGGGCGGCGAGGACGACGAGGACGAGGACGAGTCCGAGAGCCGCCGCGGCCGGGGCGACCGGCGCGGCAAGGGCCGGAAACCGGTCAAGAGCAAGAAGCGCCGTACCGGCTGCGCCTGCATGGTGGTCGTCCTGGTGTTCGGGGGCGGCCTGGGCGGAGTTGGGTATTTCGGCTACCAGTTCTACCAAAATCGTTTCGGCGCGGCTCCGGACTACGCGGGCGCCGGCAGCGGCGAGACGGTGACCGTCGAGATCCCCAAGGGTGCGGGCGGCTGGGAGATCGGCCGCCGGCTGAAGGAGGCCGGCGTCGTCAAGAGCGCCGAGGCTTTCGTGCACGCCCAGGGGCAGAACTCGAAGGGCGACACCATTCAGGCCGGCGCCTATCTCCTGAAAAAGGAGATGTCCGCCGCCAGCGCCGTGCAGATGATGCTCGACCCGAAGAGCCAGAACAACGTGATGGTCACCCCGGGCGAGCGGAACGCGCGCGTCTACGCGGACATCGACAAGAAACTCCAGCTTTCATCCGGAACGACGCAGAAGGCCGCCCAGGCCCAGTACAAGAGCCTCGGCATGCCGAGCTGGGCACAGAACAACAGCGACATCAAGGACCCGCTGGAGGGCTTCTTCTTCCCGGGCACCTATCCGGCCGCCAAGGGCATGAAGCCGGACGCGGTCCTCAAGCAGATGGTCACCCAGGCCAAGGAGAAGTACGCGGCCTACAACCTGTCGGCGAAGGCCAAGGCCCTGGGGCTCGACAACGCCTTCCAGCTCGTCACGGTCGCGAGCCTGGTCCAGGCCGAGGGCAAGACGCACGACGACTTCCGCAAGATGGCGGAAGTGGTCTACAACCGCCTCAAGCCGACGAACACGGAGACCAACCAGCTCCTCCAGTTCGACTCGACCTACAACTACCTCAAGGGCGCGAGCAACATCCATATCTCCGAGAAGGAGATCAATGGCAACCGGAACCCGTACAACACCTATACCCACAAGGGCCTTCCGCCTGGTCCGATCGGCAATCCCGGCGACGACGCGCTGAAGGCGGCACTGAATCCGACCCGCGACGGCTGGATCTATTTCGTGGCGACCGACGGTACGACCAACACCGAATTCGCCAAGACATACGCCGAATTCAAGCAGCTCAAGGACAAATTCAATGCCAGCTCGGGCAACTGACGCCCGCCGGGCCGCCGTGCTCGGATCGCCCATCGCCCACTCCCTCTCCCCGGTGCTGCACCGGGCCGCGTACGACGCCCTCGGGCTCACCGACTGGTCGTACGACCGCTTCGAGGTCGACGAGGCCGCGCTGCCCGGGTTCGTCGAGAAGCTCGGGCCGGAGTGGGCGGGGCTGTCGCTGACCATGCCGCTCAAGCGGGCGGTCATCCCGTTGCTGGACGGGATCAGCGACACGGCCGCCTCCGTCGACGCGGTCAACACGGTCGTCTTCACCGAGGACGGCCGCCGCCTCGGCGACAACACCGACATCCCGGGCATGGTGGCCGCCCTGCGCGAACACGGCATCGAGCAGGTCGACTCCGCCGCGATCCTCGGCGCCGGTGCCACCGCCTCCTCCGCGCTCGCCGCGCTCGCCCGGATCTGCACCGGCGAGGTCGTCGCCTACGTCCGCAGCGAGGCCCGCGCCGCCGAGATGCGCCAGTGGGGCGAACGGCTCGACGTCGACGTCCGCACGGCCGACTGGTCCGACGCCGCGCAGGCGCTGCGCGCACCGCTGGTGATCGCCACCACGCCCGCCGGCACGACCGACGCCCTCGTCACCGCCGTCCCGGAGCGCCCGGCCACCCTCTTCGACGTGCTCTACGAGCCCTGGCCGACCGAGCTGGCGGCCCGCTGGTCCATGTTCGGCGGTGCCGTCGTCGGCGGCCTCGACCTGCTGGTCCACCAGGCCGTCCTGCAGGTCGAGCAGATGACCGGCTGCCGACCGGCTCCCCTGGAGGCCATGCGGCACGCTGGGGAGAAGGCGCTCGCGGCGCGCTGAACTCGAGATTCCGTGTCCGTCTGCTGGACCGCCCGCCGGAACCTCTTCCCGGACGTGGGAGGATCGGGTATGGCGGGCCGGGGCCGCGCATCCGGTCGCGCCGTCGCCGCACGCGAAGGCATGCGTGCGCAGGGCAGTACCGGGCGCGAACACTGAGGAGCTTCGTTGAGCAGGCTGCGTTGGCTGACCGCGGGGGAGTCCCACGGTCCCGCACTTGTCGCGACGCTGGAGGGCCTTCCCGCCGGCGTGCCGATCACCACGGAGATGGTGGCCGACCACCTTGCTCGGCGGCGGCTCGGCTATGGCCGCGGCGCCCGGATGAAGTTCGAGCGCGACGAGGTCACCTTCCTGGGCGGCGTCCGGCACGGACTCACCCTCGGCTCCCCGGTCGCGATCATGGTGGGCAACACCGAGTGGCCCAAGTGGGAGCAGGTCATGGCGGCCGACCCGGTCGACCCCGAGATCCTGGCGGGCCTCGCCCGCAACGCTCCGCTGACCCGCCCCCGGCCCGGCCACGCCGACCTCGCCGGCATGCAGAAGTACGGCTTCGACGAGGCCCGCCCGATCCTGGAGCGCGCCTCCGCCCGCGAGACCGCCGCCCGCGTGGCGCTCGGCGCGGTCGCCCGGTCGTACCTGAAGGAGACGACGGGCATCGAGATCGTCTCGCACGTCGTCGAGCTGTGCTCCGTGAGGGCTCCGCAGGGCGTGTACCCCACCCCGGCCGATGTCGAGAAGCTGGACGCCGACCCGCTGCGCGTCCTGGACGCGGACGCCTCGAAGGCGATGGTCGCGGAGGTCGACCAGGCCCACAAGGACGGCGACACGCTCGGCGGCGTGGTCGAGGTGCTGGCGTACGGCGTTCCGGTCGGCCTCGGCTCGCACGTGCACTGGGACCGCCGGCTGGACGCCCGGCTGGCCGGTGCCCTGATGGGCATCCAGGCGATCAAGGGCGTCGAGGTCGGCGACGGCTTCGAGCTGGCCCGGGTGCCCGGCTCCAAGGCGCACGACGAGATCGTCAGCACGCCGGAGGGCATCCGCCGCGTCTCCGGCCGTTCCGGCGGCACCGAGGGCGGCCTGAGCACCGGCGAACTGCTGCGGGTGCGGGCCGCGATGAAGCCGATCGCGACCGTGCCGCGCGCCCTGAAGACCGTGGACGTCACCACGGGCGAGGTCGCCCAGGCCCACCACCAGCGTTCCGACGTCTCCGCCGTGCCGGCCGCGGGCATCGTCGCCGAGGCCATGGTCGCGCTCGTCCTCGCGGACGCGGTCGCCGAGAAGTTCGGCGGCGACTCCGTCCCCGAGACCCGCCGCAACGTGCAGTCGTACCTCGACAACCTCCACATCCGGTGAGCGCCGTGCCTGCGGTCGTACTCGTCGGACCGATGGGCGTCGGCAAGTCCACCGTCGGCCGGCTGCTGGCCGAGCGGCTGGGCGTCGGCTACCGCGACACCGACGACGACATCGTCGAGGCCGAGGGCCGCACCATCGCCGACATCTTCGTGGACGAGGGCGAGCCCGCCTTCCGCGCGATCGAGAAGCAGGCCGTGCGCACCGCGCTCGCCGAGTTCGAGGGTGTCCTCTCGCTCGGCGGCGGGGCGGTCCTCGACGCGGACACCCGCGCGCTGCTCGCCGGGCACCGCGTGGTCTACCTCTCGATGGACGTCGAAGAGGCCGTCAAGCGCACCGGCCTGAACGTGGCCCGGCCGCTGCTCGCCGTCAACCCGCGCAAGCAGTGGCGCGAGCTGATGGAGGCCCGGCGGCACCTGTACGAGGAGGTCGCCACCGTCGTCGTCGCGACGGACGGTCGCACCCCCGAAGAGGTCACCCAACACGCGCTGGACGCTTTGGAGTTGAAGGAAGCATGAGCGAGGCAGTCACCCGGATCCAGGTCGCCGGCACCGCGGGCACCGACCCGTACGAGGTGCTGGTCGGCCGCCAACTCCTGGGCGAGCTGGCCGGGCTGATCGGCCAGAAGGCCAAGCGCGTGGCCGTGATCCACCCGGAGGCCCTGGCCGAGACCGGCGACGCGCTCCGCGCCGACCTGGCCGGGCAGGGCTTCGAGGCCGTCGCCATCCAGGTGCCCAATGCCGAGGAGGCCAAGACCGCCGAGGTCGCCGCCTACTGCTGGAAGGCGCTCGGCCAGTCCGGCTTCACCCGCACCGACGTCATCGTCGGCGTCGGCGGCGGCGCGACCACGGACCTTGCCGGTTTCGTCGCAGCGACCTGGCTGCGCGGGGTGCGCTGGATCGCCGTCCCCACCACCGTGCTGGCCATGGTGGACGCGGCGGTCGGCGGCAAGACCGGCATCAACACCGCCGAGGGCAAGAACCTCGTCGGCGCCTTCCACCCGCCGGCCGGCGTCCTCGCCGACCTGGCCGCGCTGGACTCCCTCCCGGTCAACGACTATGTCTCCGGACTCGCCGAGATCATCAAGGCCGGTTTCATCGCCGACCCGGTGATCCTCGACCTCATCGAGGCCGACCCCGAGGCCGCCCGGACCCCGGCGGGCCCGCACACGGCCGAGCTCATCGAGCGCTCGATCCGGGTGAAGGCCGAGGTCGTCTCCTCGGACCTGAAGGAGTCCGGCCTGCGGGAGATCCTCAACTACGGGCACACGCTCGGCCACGCCATCGAGAAGAACGAGCGCTACAAGTGGCGGCACGGCGCCGCGGTCGCGGTCGGCATGCACTTCGCCGCCGAACTCGGACGCCTGGCGGGCCGGTTGGACGACGCGACGGCGGACAGGCACCGGACGATCCTCGAATCGGTCGGCCTCCCGCTGAGCTACCGCTACGACCAGTGGCCCAAGCTGCTGGAGACGATGAAGGTCGACAAGAAGTCCCGCGGCAACCTGCTGCGCTTCATCGTCCTCGACGGCCTGGCCAAGCCGACCGTCCTGGAGGGCCCGGACCCGGCCGTCCTGCTCGCCGCGTACGGAGAAGTGGGCCAGTAGGCCCCTCACCGCTGTGTTCGCCCGACTTCCTTTGCGGAATGGGCACTTCGGACCGCCCCCGGTCGTTTCAGCAGACGACGGCCGGGGACGGTACCGTTCGGTGCGGAGCGGGGCTCGCCCCCGCTCCGGCACGAACGCAATGCACGAGACGGAGTGGCAACGGATGCAGCACGCAGTGGGGTCTCCGCTGCCGCCGCCCCACCAGCCGGGGCAGGGGCCGCACGCCGGCTGGGCGTCGGCCGCACACCACCCGGGCCCGCCCGCGGGAGCCCCGCAGGGCCAGGCCTCCGTGCCCCCGCCGCCCCAGGTGCCGCCGGCCCCCGATACCACCGGCCATGTCGCGCTGCCGCCCGGCGGCCCGGTCGGCGTCCCCGCCGCGCCGCCTGCCGCCGTCACGGTCCCGGACCCGGCGGCCACCACCCTGGCCGTGCTGCTGATCGGCCCGGCCGGCGCCGGCAAGACCAGCGTGGCCAAGTACTGGGCGGACCACCGCCGGGTGCCCACCGCCCACATCAGCCTGGACGACGTCCGCGAATGGGTCCGCTCGGGCTTCGCCGACCCCCAGTCCGGCTGGAACGACAACTCAGAGGCCCAGTACCGCCTGGCCCGCCGCACCTGCGGCTTCGCCGCGCGGAACTTCCTCGCCAACGGCATCTCCTGCATCCTCGACGACGCCGTCTTCCCGGACCGCCCGGTCGTGGGCCTCGGCGGCTGGAAGCGCCATGTGGGCCCCGGCCTGCTCCCGGTCGTCCTGCTCCCGGGCCTGGAGATCGTCCTGGAGCGCAACGCCCAGCGCTCCGGCAACCGCCGCCTCACCGACGAGGAGGTGGCCCGCATCCACGGCCGCATGGCGGGCTGGTACGGCTCGGGCCTGCCGATCATCGACAACTCGCAACTGGATGTGCCGGGCACGGCGAGAGTCCTGGACGAGGTCCTGGCGAGGGCGATAGCGAGCCCCCCGAGCTGGTAGGCCGCACCCCACCCCACTCGGCCCGTAAAAATCGTCACAACCCGGGCAAAACTCCTACGCTCATCTCATGTCAGAGGTGTACGCGACCCGCCGATCCCGGCTGAGAGAGCGCTGCAACGCGTCCGGTTCCCCCGCTGCCCTGGTGTCCCGCCCTGCCAACGTGCGGTACCTGGCGGGCGCCGCCCCGCGGGGCTCCGTCCTGCTCCTCGGCCGGCGCGAGGACCTGCTCGTCTGCGCCGGCCCGCCCGAGGACCGCCCCGCCGAGGGGCGGCCGGACGAGCGCCTGCGGCTGCACGTGCTGCCGAAACCCGGCGGCGACCCCGCCGTCGCGGCAGCCGACCTCGCCGCGGCCCAGGACGCCGACGCCCTCGCCCTGGAGGAGCACCACCTCACGGTCACCCGCTACCGGGCCATGGCCTCCGTCGCCCCCCGCCTCCGCCTCGCCGATCTCGGCGCGGCCGTGGAGCAGCTGAGGGTGGTCAAGGACGAGGAGGAGATCTCCTGCCTGCGCATCGGCGCCGAGATCGCCGACCAGGCGCTCGGCGAGCTGCTGGAGTCCATCCTGGTCGGCCGCACCGAACGGCACCTCGCGCTGGAGCTGGAGCGGCGCCTGGTCGACCACGGCGCCGACGGGCCCGCGTTCCCCACCTGTGTGGCCACCGGGCCGAACTCCGGCCGCCGCGGCCACCGTCCCACCGACCGGCGCGTGGAGGAGGGCGACTTCCTCTCCGTCTGTCTCGGCGCCACCTACCGCGGCTACCGCTGCGAGATCGGCCGTACCTTCGTCATCGGCACCTCGCCCGCCGACTGGCAGATCGAGCTGTACGACCTGGTCTTCGCCGCCCAGCGCGCCGGACGCGAGTCCCTGGCGCCCGGTACGGCCTGCCGGGACGTGGACCGGGCGGCACGCCAGGTGCTGGACTCCGCGGGCTATGCGGAGGGCCTGCCACCGCTCACCGGACACGGTGTCGGACTCGAAATCGACGAGGACCCGCAGCTGGCGCCCGCAGCCATGGGTAAACTGGACGCTTGCGTGCCGGTCACCGTCGAACCGGGGGTCCACCTCCCGGGCCGGGGCGGCGTCCGGATCGATGACACGCTCGTCGTACGCCCCGAGGCGGACGGCGGACCCGAGCTACTCACCATCACGACCAAGGAGCTGCTCGCCCTCTAGGAAGGTGCGTGCCCCGGGGTCGTACGTCAGTCCAGGAGATTCCGCAACCGTGGCTTCCACGAACGACCTCAAGAACGGCATGGTGCTCAAGCTCGAAGGCGGCCAGCTCTGGTCCGTCGTCGAGTTCCAGCACGTCAAGCCCGGCAAGGGCCCCGCTTTCGTGCGCACCAAGCTCAAGAACGTGCTGTCCGGCAAGGTGGTCGACAAGACCTTCAACGCCGGCGTCAAGGTCGAGACGGCCACTGTCGACAAGCGCGACATGCAGTTCTCGTACATGGACGGCGAGTACTTCGTCTTCATGGACATGGAGACCTACGACCAGCTGCACATCGACAAGAAGACCGTCGGCGACGCCGCGAACTTCCTGATCGAGGGCTTCGAGGCCACCGTCGCCCGCCACGAGGGCGAGGTGCTCTTCGTCGAGCTGCCGGCCGCGGTCGAGCTGACCATCCAGGAGACCGAGCCGGGCGTCCAGGGCGACCGCTCCACCGGTGGCACCAAGCCCGCCATCCTGGAGACCGGCCACCAGATCCAGGTCCCGCTCTTCATCACCACCGGTGAGAAGATCAAGGTCGACACGCGCACCAGCGACTACCTCGGCCGGGTGAGCAGCTAACCGTGGCTGCCCGTAACACGGCTCGCAAGCGCGCCTTCCAGATCCTCTTCGAGGGCGATCAGCGCGGCGCCGACGTCCTGACGGTCCTCGCGGACTGGATCCGGCTGTCCCGGTCCGACACCCGGCAACCTCCGGTCAGCGAGTACACGATGCAGCTGGTCGAGGGCTACGCGGTGCGCGCGAAGCGCATCGACGAGCTGATCGCCCAGTACGCGGTCGGCTGGACGCTCGACCGCATGCCGGTCGTCGACCGCAACATCCTGCGCCTGGGCGCCTACGAGCTGATCTGGGTGGACGGGACCCCGGACGCCGTCGTCCTGGACGAGATGGTGCAGCTGGCGAAGGAGTTCTCGACCGACGAGTCGCCCTCGTTCGTCAACGGCCTGCTGGGCCGGCTCAAGGAGCTGAAGCCGCAGCTGCGCCGGGACGAGGCGTAAGCGGTACGAGCGGCACGAGAAAACGCCGGAGGGCCCGCAGTGAGACTGCTGCGGGCCCTCCGGCGTATCCGTACCTCCGCGCCCCACGAGGCGCGCAGAAAGCCGCCGGGGTGGCCGGAACCGCAAAGTTCCGGCCACCCCGGCGGCACGTTTCTGCTCAGCTGCTGCAGGCGGTCAGGCCTCTTCGTGCGTGGCCACCGCGCGGCGCGCATCCGCGTCCAGGACACCCCAGCTGATCAGCTGCTCGGTGAGGACCGAGGGGGACTGGTCGTAGATGACGGCGAGTGTGCGCAGGTCGTCCTGGCGGATCGACAGCACCTTGCCGTTGTAGTCGCCGCGCTGGGACTGGATGGTCGCCGCGTAGCGCTGCAGGGGGCCTGCCTTCTCGGCCGGCACGGTGGCCAGCCGCTCCAGGTCGAGCACCAGCTTCGGCGGCGGCTCGGCGGCCCCGCCCGGCGTGGTGCCCGGCAGCAGCTCCTGCACAGGAACGCCATAGAAGTCGGCCAGCTCGGCAAGGCGCTGCACGGTGACGGCGCGGTCGCCGCGCTCGTACGAACCGACCACGACGGCCTTCCAGCGCCCCTGGGACTTCTCCTCGACACCGTGGAGGGAAAGGCCCTGCTGGGTGCGGATGGCCCGGAGCTTGGCCCCGAGCTGTTTGGCGTATTCGCTGGACATATAGCTCCCCGGACACTGTGTCAACGCGGTCGGCTGTTGTCCCGCCGCGCGGCTGGTAACTCACTGTGAGGTTACGCAGCGTGACTCTTCTGCGTCAAGCCGAATGGTCCACACCGACGCTTCCGTGGTAGTGACACCGGCTTGGGCCAAGGGGGTGATCGGGGGCCTCTCCATGACCTGCTACCGTTGATGGCGCAATTCCGACGTCCTTTAAGGTCCGTCCCGTGAGGCGGAGAAGGGGGTCCGTTTCGTATGGACAAGCAGGACACGCACGCGAATCCGCAGGCGTCCGATGCACGGCCCGTTCTCGAAGGCCCCGACATCGCGCGGGTACTGACCCGCATCGCCCACGAGATCGTCGAACGCGCCAAGGGCGCCGACGACGTGGTGCTTCTCGGCATTCCGACCCGGGGCGTCTTCCTCGCCCAGCGGCTCGCCGTCAAGCTGGAGCAGATCACCGACCGCAAGGTCCCGGTCGGCTCGCTCGACATCACCATGTACCGCGACGACCTGCGCATGCACCCGCCGCGTGCGCTGGCCCGCACCGAGATCCCCGGTGACGGCATCGACGGCCGCCTGGTCGTCCTGGTCGACGACGTGCTCTTCTCCGGCCGCACCATCCGCGCCGCCCTCGACGCCCTGAACGACATCGGGCGCCCGCGCGCGGTCCAGCTCGCGGTCCTGGTCGACCGCGGCCACCGCGAACTGCCCATCCGCGCCGACTACGTCGGCAAGAACCTCCCCACGTCGTTGCGGGAGACGGTCAAGGTCCAGCTCGCCGAGGAGGACGGTCGCGACACCGTGCTGCTCGGTGTGAAGCCGGCCGGCCAGTAGCAGGCCAGGCGCACGGTACGGCCGCTCCAACGCGCCCACTCACGCGCCGGTTTGCCCAGAATCTCCCTAATCCTGAACTGCCTTACGGAGCCTGACAGATGCAGCGTCATCTCATCTCGGCCGCCGACCTCACCCGCGACGACGCCGTCCTGATCCTCGACACCGCCGAGGAGATGGCCCGGGTCGCCGACCGGCCGATCAAGAAGCTGCCGACCCTGCGCGGTCGCACCGTCGTCAACCTCTTCTTCGAGGATTCCACCCGCACCCGGATCTCCTTCGAAGCCGCCGAGAAGCGACTGTCCGCGGACGTCATCAACTTCACCGCCAAGGGGTCCAGCGTGTCCAAGGGCGAGTCCCTGAAGGACACCGCCCAGACCCTGGAGGCGATGGGCGTCGACGCCGTCGTCATCCGGCACGGCGCCTCCGGAGCCCCCTACCGCCTGGCCAACTCCGGCTGGATCGACGCCGCCGTCATCAACGCGGGCGACGGCACCCACCAGCACCCCACCCAGGCCCTGCTCGACGCCTTCACCATGCGCCGCCGCCTGGTCGGCCGGGACGCCGGGATAGGGCAGGACCTGGCCGGAAAGCGCATCACGATCGTCGGCGACGTCCTGCACAGCCGGGTCGCCCGCTCCAACGTCGACCTGCTGCACACCCTCGGCGCCGAGGTCACCCTGGTCGCCCCGCCCACGCTGGTGCCGGTCGGCGTCGAGAACTGGCCCTGCGCGGTCTCGTACGACCTGGACAGCACGCTGCCCAAGAGCGACGCGGTGATGATGCTGCGCGTCCAGCGCGAGCGGATGAACGCCGCCTTCTTCCCGACCGAGCGCGAGTACTCGCGGCGCTATGGCCTCGACGGCGACCGCATGGCCCGGCTGCCCGAGCACGCCATCGTGATGCACCCCGGCCCGATGGTCCGCGGCATGGAGATCACCGCCGAGGTCGCCGACTCCGACCGCTGCACCGCCATTGAGCAGGTCGCCAACGGAGTCTCCATCCGGATGGCCGTGCTCTACCTGCTGCTGGGCGGCAACGAACCCGCCGTCACCCACACCCGCCCCACCGGTTCCGAGGAGAAGTAACCCCCATGAGCAAGATCCTGATCCGTGGTGCGAAGGTGCTCGGCGGCGAGCCGCAGGACGTCCTGATCGACGGCGAGACGATCGCCCAGGTCGGCACTGGTCTCGGCGCCGAGGGCGCCGAGGTCGTCGAGGCGGACGGCAAGGTCCTCCTGCCGGGCCTGGTCGACCTGCACACCCATCTGCGCGAGCCCGGCCGCGAGGACTCCGAGACCGTCCTCACCGGCACCCGCGCCGCCGCGTCCGGCGGCTACACGGCCGTCTTCGCCATGGCCAACACCTTCCCGGTCGCCGACACCGCCGGCGTGGTCGAGCAGGTCTGGCGGCTCGGCCGCGAGCACGGCTACTGCGACGTGCAGCCCATCGGCGCCGTCACCGTCGGCCTGGAAGGCCGCAAGCTCGCCGAGCTGGGCGCCATGCACGAGTCCGCCGCCGGCGTCACCGTCTTCTCCGACGACGGCAAGTGCGTCGACGACGCCGTGATCATGCGCCGCGCCCTGGAGTACGTGAAGGCCTTCGGTGGCGTCGTCGCCCAGCACGCGCAGGAGCCGCGGCTGACCGAGGGCGCCCAGATGAACGAGGGCGTCGTCTCCGCCGAGCTGGGCCTGGGCGGCTGGCCGGCCGTCGCCGAGGAGTCGGTCATCGCGCGGGACGTGCTGCTCGCCGACCACGTCGGCTCCCGCGTCCACATCTGCCACCTGTCGACCGCCGGCTCCGTGGAGATCGTCCGCTGGGCCAAGTCCCGCGGCATCCAGGTCACCGCCGAGGTCACCCCCCACCACCTGCTGCTCACCGACGAACTGGTGCGCACCTACAACCCCGTCTACAAGGTCAACCCGCCGCTGCGCACCGAGCGCGACGTGCTGGCCCTGCGCGAGGCCCTCGCCGACGGCACGATCGACATCGTCGCCACCGACCACGCCCCGCACCCGCACGAGGACAAGGACTGCGAGTGGGCCGCCGCAGCCATGGGCATGGTCGGCCTGGAGACCGCGCTGTCGGTGGTCCAGGAGACCATGGTCGACACGGGCCTGCTGGACTGGGCCGGCGTCGCCGACCGCATGTCCTTCAAGCCCGCGCGGATCGGACAGGCCACCGGGCACGGCCGCCCCGTCGCGGAGGGCGAGCCCGCCAACCTCACGCTCGTCGACACGGCATACCGTGGCTCGGTGGACCCCGTGGGCTTCGCCTCGCGCAGCCGCAACACTCCCTACGAGGGACGCGAGCTGCCGGGCCGTGTGACCCACACGTGGCTGCGGGGGAAGGCCACCCTCGTCGACGGGAAGCTCACGTGACATCTGCAACTGTGCTGGCAGCCGGAATCGCCACGGAACTGGCGGAGGCCGAGAAGAAGTCGGCCGCGGTGACCCACTGGGGCGCCCGCATCGGCTGGCTGGTCGGACTCGCCCTCTTCGTCGCGCTCGTCTACTGGCTGATGCGCGAGGGCTGGAAGTGGCGCGGCACGCTCCAGGGCGACCTGCCCCAGCTGCCCGACGCGCCGGACGAGCCCGGCGAGGCGAAACTGACCATGAGTGGCCGCTACCACGGCTCCACCACCGCCGGTCAGTGGCTGGACCGCATCGTGGCCCACGGCCTCGGCACCCGCAGCCGTGCCGAGCTGACCCTCACGGAGGCCGGTCTGAACGTCGAACGCCCCGGGGCGACCGACTTCTTCGTCCCGGCCGCACAGCTGCGCGAGGCCCGGCTGGACAAGGGCATCGCCGGCAAGGTGCTGACCGAGGGCGGCCTGCTGGTGGTCACCTGGGCGCACGGCGACAAGCTGATCGACTCCGGCTTCCGCTCCGACCACGCGGCGGAGCACGCCGAATGGGTCGACACCCTGAACGACATGATCAACGACACGGAAGGCGCACGATGACGACCTCCACCAGGGGAACTGCCAAGGTTCCCGCCGTACTCGTCCTGGAGGACGGCCGCACCTTCCGCGGCCGTGCCTACGGGGCCGTGGGGGAGACCTTCGGCGAGGCCGTGTTCTCCACCGGCATGACCGGCTACCAGGAGACCCTGACCGACCCGTCGTACGACCGTCAGATCGTCGTCGCGACCGCGCCGCAGATCGGCAACACCGGCTGGAACGACGAGGACGACGAGTCGAGCCGCATCTGGGTCTCCGGCTACGTCGTGCGCGACCCCGCGCGCGTGCCGTCCAACTGGCGCGCCAAGCGCTCCCTGGACGACGAGCTGGAGCGGCAGGGCGTCGTCGGCATCTCCGGCATAGACACCCGCGCCCTCACCCGCCACCTGCGCGAGCGCGGCTCCATGCGCGCCGGCATCTTCTCCGGCGAGGCGATCGCCCCCGAGGCCGAGCTGCTGGAGCGCGTGCAGGCCCAGCCCCGCATGAAGGGCCTGAGCCTGTACGAGGAGGTCGCGACCAAGGAGGCGTACGTCGTCCCCGCGATCGGCGAGAAGCGCTTCACCGTCGCCGCCGTCGACCTCGGCATCAAGGGCATGACCCCGCACCGCATGGCCGAGCGCGGCATCGAGGTGCACGTCCTCCCCGCGACGGCGACTGCGGAGGACATCTACGCCGTCAACCCGGACGGCGTGTTCTTCTCCAACGGCCCCGGCGACCCCGCCACGGCCGACGGCCCCGTCGCGCTCATGACCGCCGTCCTGGAGCGCAGGACGCCGCTCTTCGGTATCTGCTTCGGCAACCAGATCCTCGGCCGCGCCCTCGGCTTCGGCACCTACAAGCTGAAGTACGGCCACCGCGGCATCAACCAGCCGGTCCAGGACCGTACGACCGGCAAGGTCGAGGTGACCGCGCACAACCACGGCTTCGCCGTGGACGCGCCGCTCGACAAGGTCAGCGAGACGAAGTTCGGCCGCGCCGAGGTCTCGCACGTCTGCCTGAACGACGACGTCGTGGAGGGGCTGCAGCTGCTCGACCAGCCGGCCTTCTCCGTCCAGTACCACCCCGAAGCGGCAGCGGGCCCCCACGACGCCGCCTACCTGTTCGACCGCTTCGTTTCCCTGATGGAGGGCCAGCGTGCCTAAGCGCACCGATATCCAGTCCGTCCTGGTCATCGGCTCCGGCCCGATCGTCATCGGCCAGGCCGCCGAGTTCGACTACTCCGGCACCCAGGCGTGCCGCGTGCTCAAGGCCGAGGGCCTGCGCGTCGTCCTCGTCAACTCCAACCCGGCGACGATCATGACCGACCCGGAGATCGCCGACGCCACCTACGTCGAGCCGATCACCCCCGAGTTCGTCGAGAAGATCATCGCCAAGGAGCGCCCCGACGCCCTGCTGCCCACCCTGGGCGGCCAGACGGCGCTCAACACCGCCATCTCGCTGCACGACAACGGCACGCTGGAGAAGTACGGCGTAGAGCTGATCGGCGCCAAGCCCGAGGCGATCCACAAGGGCGAGGACCGGGACCTGTTCAAGTCCGTGGTCGAGGCCGTCAACGCCAAGATCGGCCACGGCGAGTCCGCCCGCTCGGTGATCTGCCACTCCATGGACGACGTCCTCAAGGGCGTCGAGACGCTCGGCGGCTACCCCGTCGTCGTCCGCCCCTCCTTCACCATGGGCGGCGCCGGCTCCGGCTTCGCCCACGACGAGGACGAGCTGCGCCGTATCGCCGGGCAGGGCCTCACGCTCTCCCCGACCACCGAGGTGCTCCTGGAGGAGTCCATCCTCGGCTGGAAGGAGTACGAGCTGGAGCTGATGCGCGACAAGCACGACAACGTCGTGGTCGTCTGCTCCATCGAGAACTTCGACCCCATGGGCGTGCACACCGGTGACTCGATCACCGTCGCGCCCTCGATGACGCTGACCGACCGCGAGTACCAGATCCTGCGCGACATCGGCATCGCCGTCATCCGCGAGGTCGGCGTCGACACCGGCGGCTGCAACATCCAGTTCGCGGTGAACCCGGTCGACGGCCGCGTCATCGTCATCGAGATGAACCCGCGCGTGTCGCGGTCCTCGGCGCTCGCCTCCAAGGCGACCGGCTTCCCGATCGCCAAGATCGCCGCCAAGCTCGCCGTCGGCTACACGCTGGACGAGATCCCGAACGACATCACGCAGGAGACCCCGGCCTCCTTCGAGCCCACGCTCGACTACGTGGTCGTCAAGGCCCCGCGCTTCGCCTTCGAGAAGTTCCCGCAGGCCGACTCCACGCTGACCACCACCATGAAGTCGGTCGGCGAGGCCATGGCCATCGGCCGCAACTTCACCGAGGCCTTCCAGAAGGCGCTGCGCTCGCTGGAGAAGAAGGGCAGCCAGTTCACCTTCGTCGGCGACCCTGGCGACAAGGGCACGCTGCTGCGCGAGGCCGTACGGCCCACCGACGGCCGCATCAACACGGTCATGCAGGCCATCCGCGCGGGCGCCACGCCCGAGGAGGTCTTCGAGGCCACCAAGATCGACCCGTGGTTCGTCGACCAGCTCTTCCTGATCAAGGAGGTCGCGGACGAGCTGGCCGAGGCGCCCGAGCTGACCGCGGAGCTGCTCGCCGAGGCCAAGCGGCACGGCTTCTCCGACCACCAGCTCGCCGAGATCCGCGGCCTGCGCGAGGACGTCGTCCGCGAGGTCCGGCACGCCCTCGGTATCCGCCCGGTCTACAAGACGGTCGACACCTGCGCCGCCGAGTTCGCCGCGAAGACGCCGTACTTCTACTCCTCCTACGACGAGGAGACCGAGGTCGCGCCCCGCGAGAAGCCCGCGGTGATCATCCTGGGCTCGGGCCCGAACCGCATCGGCCAGGGCATCGAGTTCGACTACTCCTGCGTCCACGCCTCCTTCGCGCTGTCCGACGCCGGGTACGAGACCGTGATGGTCAACTGCAACCCGGAGACCGTCTCCACGGACTACGACACCTCCGACCGCCTGTACTTCGAGCCGCTGACGCTGGAAGACGTGCTGGAGATCGTCCACGCGGAGTCCCTCGCCGGCCCGATCGCGGGCGTCATCGTCCAGCTGGGCGGCCAGACCCCGCTGGGCCTCGCGCAGGCCCTGAAGGACAACGGCGTACCGGTCGTCGGCACCTCGCCGGAGGCGATCCACGCCGCCGAGGACCGCGGCGCCTTCGGCCGCGTGCTCGCGGAGGCCGGTCTGCCCGCCCCCAAGCACGGCACCGCCACGACCTTCGAGGGCGCCAAGGCCATCGCCGACGAGATCGGCTACCCGGTCCTCGTCCGCCCGTCCTACGTCCTCGGCGGGCGCGGCATGGAGATCGTCTACGACGAGACCCGCCTCGCCTCCTACATCGCCGAGTCGACCGAGATCAGCCCCTCCCGGCCGGTCCTCGTCGACCGCTTCCTGGACGACGCCATCGAGATCGACGTCGACGCGCTCTACGACGGCGAGGAGCTGTACCTCGGCGGCGTCATGGAGCACATCGAGGAGGCCGGCATCCACTCCGGCGACTCGGCGTGCGCCCTGCCCCCGATCACCCTCGGCGGCTTCGACATCAAGCGCCTGCGCGCCTCCACCGAGGCCATCGCGCGCGGTGTCGGGGTGCGCGGCCTGATCAACATCCAGTTCGCGATGGCGGGCGACATCCTCTACGTCCTGGAGGCCAACCCGCGCGCCTCTCGTACGGTCCCCTTCACCTCCAAGGCGACCGCGGTGCCGCTGGCCAAGGCCGCCGCCCGCATCTCCCTGGGCGCCACCATCGCCCAGCTGCGCGCGGAGGGCCTGCTCCCGGCGAACGGCGACGGCGGCGAACTGCCGCTGGACGCGCCGATCTCCGTCAAGGAGGCCGTCATGCCGTGGACCCGCTTCCGCGACATCCACGGCCGCGGCGTCGACACCGTCCTCGGCCCGGAGATGCGCTCCACCGGTGAGGTCATGGGCATCGACTCCGTCTTCGGCACGGCGTACGCCAAGTCGCAGGCGGGCGCCTACGGCCCGCTGCCGACGAAGGGCCGCGCGTTCATCTCGGTCGCCAACCGGGACAAGCGCTCGATGATCTTCCCGGCGCGTGAGCTGGTCGCCCACGGCTTCGAGCTGCTCGCCACCTCCGGCACGGCCGAGGTCCTCAAGCGGAACGGCATCAACGCCGCCGTCGTGCGCAAGCAGTCCGAGGGCCCCGGCCCCAACGGCGAGCGGACCATCGTCCAGCTCATCCACGACGGCGAGGTCGACCTCATCGTCAACACCCCGTACGGCACCGGTGGCCGCCTCGACGGCTACGACATCCGTACGGCGGCCGTGGCGCGCTCGGTGCCGTGCCTGACGACCGTCCAGGCGCTCGCGGCGGCGGTCCAGGGCATCGACGCCCTCAACCACGGTGACGTGGGCGTCCGTTCGCTCCAGGAACACGCGGAACACCTGACATCGGCCCGCGACTAGCAGCCCTGAGGGGGACACCGGAAACGGTGTCCCCCTCGTCATGAGGACCCCTGAGGACTTTCGAGATGTACAAGCTGTTCTTCCGCCTGGTTTTCAAACGGATGGACCCTGAGCAGGCCCACTACCTGGCTTTCCGCTGGATCCGCCTGGCCGTCCGCATCCCCGTGCTGCGCACGTTCGTCGCCGCCGTGCTCGCGCCCCGCTACAAGGAGCTGCGTACGGAGGCCTTCGGGCTGCGCATGCACGGTCCCTTCGGGCTCGCCGCCGGCTTCGACAAGAACGCCGTCGCGATCGACGGGATGTCGATGCTGGGCTTCGACCACGTCGAGATCGGCACGGTCACCGGTGAGGCACAGCCCGGCAACCCCAGGAAGCGGCTGTTCCGGCTGGTCGCGGACCGGGCCCTGATCAACCGCATGGGCTTCAACAACGAGGGCTCGCTCGCGGTCGCCGTGCGCCTGGCCACCCGCGAGCCCGTCTTCAAGACGGTCGTCGGCGTCAACATCGGCAAGACCAAGGTCGTTCCGGAGGCCGAGGCCGTCCTCGACTACGTGAAGTCCGCCGAGCGGCTCGCGCCGTACGCCGACTACATGGTCGTCAACGTCTCCTCGCCGAACACGCCCGGCCTGCGCAACCTCCAGGCCACCGAGGCCCTGCGCCCGCTGCTGAGCGGCGTCCGCGAGGCCGCCGACCGTACGGTCCTGAACCGCCGCGTCCCGCTCCTGGTGAAGATCGCCCCGGACCTCGCCGACGAGGACATCGACGCCGTCGCCGACCTGGCGGTGGAGCTGGGCCTGGACGGCATCATCGCCACCAACACCACCATCGCGCGCGAGAGCCTCGGTTTGAAATCCGGACCTTCGCTGGTGCAGGAGACCGGCGGTCTCTCCGGCGCCCCGCTCAAGGAGCGCTCCCTGGAGGTGCTGCGCCGCCTGTACGCGCGCGTGGGCGACCGGATCACCCTGGTGGGCGTCGGCGGCATCCAGACCGCCGAGGACGCCTGGCAGCGCATCCTGGCCGGTGCCACGCTGATCCAGGGCTACAGCGCCTTCATCTACGAGGGCCCCTTCTGGTCCCGCGCGATCCACAAGGGCCTCGCCGCGCGTCTGCGCACCAGCCCGTACGCCACCCTCGCCGACGCGGTCGGCGCCGACGTGAGGAAGTCCGCATGACTGCTCTGGAGCCTTTCGGCGCCCGGCTGCGCCGCGCCATGGACGAGCGCGGACCGCTGTGCGTCGGCATCGACCCGCACGCCTCCCTGCTCGCCGAGTGGGGCCTGAACGACGACGTGGCCGGTCTGGAGCGGTTCAGCCGCACGGTCGTCGAGGCGGTGGCCGACCGGGTCGCCGTCATGAAGCCGCAGATGGCCTTCTTCGAGCGGTTCGGCTCGCGCGGCGTCGCCGTCCTGGAGAAGGCGGTCCAGGAGGCGCGCGAGGCCGGCACGCTGGTCGTGATGGACGCCAAGCGCGGCGACATCGGCTCGACCATGGCCGGCTACGCCGAGGCCTTCCTGCGCCCGGGCGCCCCGCTGTTCTCCGACGCCCTCACCGTCTCGCCCTACCTCGGCTACGGCTCGCTCAGCCCGGCCGTCGCGCTGGCCCGGGAGAGCGGCGCTGGGCTGTTCGTGCTGGCCCTGACCTCGAACCCGGAGGGTCCCGAGGTCCAGCACGCCGTCCGCGCGGACGGCCGGAACGTGGGCGCGACCATGCTTGCCCACCTGGCCGTCGAGAACGCGGGGGAGGAGCCGCTGGGCTCCTTCGGGGCGGTCGTGGGCGCCACGGTCGGCGACCTGTCGTCGTACGACCTCGGCATCAACGGTCCGCTCCTCGCTCCCGGCGTCGGAGCGCAGGGGGCGACGCCGGCCGATCTGCCCAAGGTCTTCGGGTCGGCGGTGCGCAACGTCGTCCCGAACGTCAGCCGGGGTGTGCTGCGTCACGGTCCCGAGGTCGGGGCGCTGCGCGCGGCCACCGAGCGCTTCGCCGAGGAGATCCGGACGGCCGTCGGCGCGGCCTGAGTCCGCGCGGGGCGACCTGCGAGGGCGGCTTGAGGGTGAATACATTCTCAAATCGAGGGCAGTATGTCTGAAATGTCCGGCCTGGCGGAGGCTGACCAGGACTTTTCCTCTGTTCTCGCTGACTCTGGCGCACTTGCCCGCTAGTCTCCGAGCAGAGAACGGGCGAAGCGTGTTGCTCGTGGCTCCCCAGGTGTGGGGCGACTAGGTTCCTCACCGGTCCGTATCCGACAGTTCGACATCCGAGGTGACGTAGGCGTGGCTCTTCCGCCCCTTACCCCTGAACAGCGCGCAGCCGCGCTCGAAAAGGCCGCCGCGGCTCGCCGGGAGCGGGCCGAGGTCAAGAATCGACTCAAGCACTCCGGCGCCTCCCTGCACGAGGTCATCAAGCAGGGCCAGGAGAACGACGTCATCGGCAAGATGAAGGTCTCCGCCCTGCTGGAGTCCCTGCCGGGCGTGGGCAAGGTCCGCGCCAAGCAGATCATGGAGCGTCTGGGCATCTCCGAGAGCCGCCGCGTGCGCGGTCTCGGTTCCAACCAGATCGCTTCCCTGGAGCGTGAGTTCGGCGGCGCCAGCTCCTGAGTCCGGGTCCTGCCGGACCGGGAGTCCCGGGCACTCCGGGATTGCTGGAATAATCGCTGCATGAGTGAACGTCCGCGGCTGACCGTGCTCTCCGGCCCTTCGGGGGTCGGCAAGAGCACGGTCGTCGCCCATATGCGCAAGGAACACCCCGAGGTCTGGCTCTCGGTGTCGGCCACCACCCGCAAGCCCCGTCCCGGCGAACGGCACGGAATCCACTACTTCTTCGTCACCGACGAGGAGATGGACAAGCTGATCGCCAACGGTGAGCTGCTGGAGTGGGCGGAGTTCGCCGGCAACCGTTACGGGACGCCCCGCGCGGCCGTGCTGGAGCGGCTGGAGAACGGCGAGCCCGTCCTGCTGGAGATCGACCTCCAGGGCGCCCGGCAGGTCCGCGAGTCCATGGCCGACGCTCAGCTGGTGTTCCTGGCTCCTCCCTCCTGGGACGAGCTGGTGCGCAGGCTCACCGGCCGGGGCACCGAGCCGCCCGAGGTCATCGAGCGCCGCCTGGAGGCGGCCAGGACCGAGCTGGCGGCCGAGCCGGAGTTCGACGTGACCTTGGTCAACACCTCCGTCGAGGGCGTGGCTCGCGAGCTGCTAGCCTTGATGGACGTTGTGTGATTGTGTCTGATCTTTTCCCCTCCTTCGGAAGGTAGAGCGTGTCCTCTTCCATCACCGCGCCCGAGGGCATCATCAACCCGCCGATCGACGAGTTGCTTGAGGCCACCGACTCCAAGTACAGCCTCGTGATCTACGCGGCCAAGCGGGCCCGCCAGATCAACGCGTACTACTCGCAGCTCGGCGAGGGCCTCCTTGAGTACGTCGGTCCGCTCGTCGACACTCACGTCCACGAGAAGCCGCTCTCGATCGCCCTGCGCGAGATCAACGCGGGTCTGCTGACGTCCGAGGCCATCGAGGGCCCCGCGCAGTAGTACTTTCAGATCGCGGTTGACTTATCCACAGGCCCGGCAGCAGGTTGCCGGGCCTGTGGTGTCTCATGGGTGTGCCAGGTTTTCGAGTCCGGGGAGAGACGGTGGACAAGCCGAGGGTCGTTCTGGGGGTCAGTGGCGGCATCGCCGCGTACAAGGCCTGTGAGCTGCTGAGAAGGTTCACGGAGTCGGACCACGACGTGCGCGTGGTGCCCACCGCCTCCGCCCTGCACTTCGTCGGCGCCGCCACCTGGTCCGCGCTGTCCGGCAACCCGGTCTCCAGCGAGGTCTGGGACGACGTCCAGGAGGTCCCGCACGTCCGCATCGGGCAGCACGCGGACCTGGTCGTGGTCGCCCCGGCCACCGCCGACATGCTCGCCAAGGCGGCGCACGGCCTCGCGGACGACCTGCTGACCAACACCCTCCTCACGGCCCGCTGCCCGGTCGTCTTCGCGCCTGCGATGCACACGGAGATGTGGGAGCACCCGGCCACCCAGGAGAACGTGGCCACCCTGCGCCGGCGCGGCGCGGTCGTCATCGAGCCCGCGGTCGGCCGTCTCACCGGCGTCGACACCGGCAAGGGCCGGCTCCCCGACCCGGCGGAGATCTTCGAGGTCTGCCGCCGCGTGCTGGCTCGCGGCGTCACCACGCCCGACCTCGCCGGCCGCCACGTCGTCGTCTCCGCGGGCGGCACCCGCGAGCCCCTCGACCCGGTCCGCTTCCTCGGCAACCGCTCCTCCGGCAAGCAGGGCTACGCCCTCGCCCGCACGGCCGCGGCCCGCGGCGCCCGGGTGACGCTGATCGCGGCCAACACCACGCTGCCCGACCCGGCCGGCGTGGACGTCGTTCCGGTCGGCACCGCCGTCCAGCTCCGCGAGGCCGTCCTCAAGGCCGCAGCGGACGCCGACGCCGTCGTCATGGCCGCGGCCGTGGCCGATTTCCGCCCGGAGACGTACGCGACCGGGAAGATCAAGAAGAAGGACGGCGAGGAACCCGCCCCGATCGTGCTGATACGGAATCCGGACGTCCTCGCGGAGATCTCGGCCGAGCGCGCCCGCCCCGGGCAGGTCGTTGTCGGCTTCGCCGCCGAGACCGACGACGTCCTCGCCAACGGCCGGGCCAAGCTCGCCCGCAAGGGCTGTGACCTGCTCGTGGTCAACGAGGTGGGCGAGCGCAAGACCTTCGGCGCCGAGGAGAACGAGGCGGTTGTGCTCGGCGCCTACGGCAGCGACACGCCCGTGCCGCACGGCCCGAAGGAAGCGCTCGCCGACATCGTCTGGGACCTCGTCGTCGCCCGCCTGAGCTGACGCGGTCCCGCCGTCCAGGTCGGGCTTTCCCGGCCATTCGGCCTCACTTTCCGGCCAGGTAATGTCGCGTAGTGGCTCTGGCCAAGGCCCCTCGTGATTGTGCAGAATGCCCGTGCCGCAGGTCACAGCGCTCCCAAGAGGCGAGACACGTGGGCCGGCGGCCGTGTGCGACCGATAAACTGTTCCCGGACGACGCCGGGCGCAGCCCCCCGTGTCGTCCGCCAATGATCAGCCAGCAGCCGCTGCAACCCCAGGGAGCGTTGTGTCCCGTCGCCTGTTCACCTCGGAGTCCGTGACCGAAGGTCACCCCGACAAGATCGCTGACCAGATCAGCGACACGATTCTCGACGCGCTTCTGCGTGAGGACCCGACTTCCCGGGTCGCCGTGGAGACGCTGATCACCACCGGCCTGGTGCACGTGGCCGGTGAGGTCACGACCAAGGCCTACGCAGACATCGCCACCCTGGTCCGCAACAAGATCCTGGAGATCGGCTACGACTCCTCGAAGAAGGGCTTCGACGGCGCCTCCTGCGGCGTCTCGGTGTCCATCGGCGCGCAGTCCCCGGACATCGCGCAGGGTGTCGACACGGCGTACGAGTCCCGCGTCGAGGGTGCCGCCGCAGGTGGAGAATTCGACGAGCTGGACCGGCAGGGCGCGGGCGACCAGGGCCTGATGTTCGGCTACGCGACCGACGAGACCCCGACGCTCATGCCGCTGCCGATCTTCCTGGCGCACCGCCTGTCGGCGCGCCTGTCCGAGGTCCGCAAGAACGGCACCATCCCCTACCTGCGCCCGGACGGCAAGACGCAGGTCACCATCGAGTACGACGGCGACAAGGCCGTCCGCCTCGACACCGTCGTCGTGTCCTCCCAGCACGCCTCGGACATCGACCTGGAGTCCCTCCTGGCCCCCGACATCCGCGAGTTCGTCGTGGAGCCGGAGCTGAAGGCGCTCCTCGACGAGGGCATCAAGCTGGACACCGAGGGCTACCGCCTGCTGGTCAACCCGACCGGCCGCTTCGAGATCGGCGGCCCGATGGGTGACGCCGGTCTCACCGGCCGCAAGATCATCATCGACACCTACGGCGGCATGGCCCGCCACGGTGGCGGCGCCTTCTCCGGCAAGGACCCGTCCAAGGTGGACCGCTCGGCCGCCTACGCGATGCGCTGGGTCGCCAAGAACGTCGTCGCGGCCGGCCTGGCCGCCCGCTGCGAGGTCCAGGTCGCCTACGCCATCGGCAAGGCCGAGCCGGTCGGCCTGTTCGTCGAGACCTTCGGCACCAACAAGGTCGAGACCGAGAGGATCGAGAAGGCCATCGACGCGGTCTTCGACCTGCGTCCGGCCGCGATCATCCGCGACCTCGACCTGCTGCGCCCGATCTACTCCCAGACCGCCGCCTACGGCCACTTCGGCCGTGAGCTGCCGGACTTCACCTGGGAGCGCACGGACCGCGTGGACGCCCTGCGCAAGGCCGTGGGCCTGTAGGCCCCACACGGATCTCTCACCGAGGCCCGGCCTCCCTTCGGGGGGCCGGGCCTCGGCGTCTCGTGTGCCCGGGCGCCGCTCCCAGGGCCGTTTGTCAGTGGGGTTTGGTAAGAATGCAAGCGTGAGCAGCGAGAACGGGCCGGGGGGCGGCGGGGGCGAAGGGGCCCCGCCGGAGCAGCTTGCGCTCATTCGGGAGAGCGTGCGCGGGGCCAAGGTGCCGCGGGCCAAGCCGCGGACGTGGCGAGGCGCGGCGCTGGCCAAGGAGCTGCCCGTCGCGCGCGTGCTGGTCGACAAGGGTGTCCTGCATCTCGACCGGTATTTCGACTACGCCGTGCCCGAGGAGCTGGACGCCGACGCGCAGCCCGGGGTGCGGGTGCGGGTGCGGTTCGGGGCCGGGCGGCACCGGGTGCGGGAAGGGCGCCGGGAGGGCGGGGGCCTCATCGACGGGTTCCTCGTCGAGCGCCGGGCCGAGTCCGAGTACTCCGGACCGCTGGCCGCGCTCGCCCAGGTCGTGTCGCCCGAGCCCGTGCTGAGCGAGGAACTGCTGGGGCTCGCGCGGGCCGTCGCCGACCGGTACGCCGGGAGCCTCGCCGATGTGCTGCAGCTGGCCGTGCCGCCCCGCAGCGCGCGGGCCGAGCGGCGGCCGTCGCCCGAGCCTCTGCCGGCGCCCGCCGCGCCCGATGCCGGGTCCTGGGCGCGGTACGAGCACGGGGGAGCCTTCATCGAGTCGCTGGCCTCCGGGGGAGCCCCGAGGGCGGTGTGGAACGCCCTGCCGGGGCCGCTGTGGAGCGAGGAGCTGGCCCGTGCCGTCGCCGCCACGCTCGCCTCGGGACGCGGTGCGCTCGTCGTCGTACCGGACGGGCGTGCCGCCGCGCGCGTCGATGCCGCGCTGACCGCCGTGCTCGGCGAGGGCCGCCACGCGCTGCTCACCGCCGACGCAGGACCCGAGAAGCGGTACGAGCAGTGGCTCGCCGTGCGGCGGGGGGCCGTACGGGCCGTCGTAGGGACCCGGGCGGCCATGTTCGCCCCCGTGCGGGACCTGGGACTCGTCGCCATCTGGGACGACGGCGACGACAGCCACAGCGAGCCGCACGCCCCGCAGCCGCACGCCCGGGACGTCCTGCTGCTGCGCGCCGCGCTGGACAGGTGTGCCTTCCTGCTGGGCGGCTTCAGCTGCACGGTGGAGGCCGCGCAGCTCGTGGAGAGCGGCTGGGCGCGGCCCCTGGCCGCCGGGCGGGAGCAGACGCGACGGACCGCGCCCCTCGTCCGGACCGTCGGCGACGACGACCTCGCACGCGACGAGGCCGCCCGCGCCGCCCGGCTGCCCACCCTCGCCTGGCAGGTCGTCCGGGAAGGGCTGCGGCACGGGCCCGTCCTGGTGCAGGTGCCCCGGCGCGGTTACGTGCCGCGCCTGGCCTGCGCCCAGTGCCGCGCCGCCGCCCGCTGCAGACACTGCTCCGGGCCGCTCCAGGGCCAGGACGCGGGCGTGCTGCGCTGCGACTGGTGCGGGCGCGAGGAAAGCTCCTGGCACTGCCCCGAGTGCGGCGGCTTCCGGCTCCGGGCCCAGGTCGTGGGCGCCCGCCGGACCGCCGAGGAACTGGGGCGGGCCTTTCCCGCCGTACCGGTGCGGACCTCCGGACGGGAGCACGTGCTGGACACTGTGCCGGGCACGCCCGCGCTGGTCGTGAGCACACCGGGCGCCGAGCCGGTCGCCGAGGGCGGCTACGCGGCGGCCCTGCTGCTGGACGGCTGGGCCATGCTGTGCCGCCCCGACCTGCGGGCCGGGGAGGACGCGCTGCGCCGCTGGATCGCGGCCGGGGCCCTCGTACGGCCGCAGGGTGAGCGGGGGACCGTGGTCGTCGTCGCCGAGCCGACCCTGCGTCCCGTGCAGGCCCTAGTGCGCTGGGACCCCGTCGGGCACGCGGTCCGCGAGCTGGCCGAGCGGGCCGAACTGGGCTTCCCGCCGGTGTCGCGGATGGCGGCCGTGTCCGGTACCACGGAGGCCGTGGCCGAGTTCCTGAGCGCGACCGAACTGCCGCCGGACGCAGAGGTGTTGGGGCCGGTTCCGCTACCGCCCACCCTCCCCGGCCGACCACGCCGCCCCGGTGCCCCGCCGCCCGGAGAACACTGGGAACGCGCCCTCGTCCGCGTGCCACCGGGCAGCGGGGCGACACTGGCCGCCGCCCTGAAGAATGCGATGGCAGCCCGGATGGCACGGGGGAGCGGGGAGGCGGCACGGGTGCGGGTGCGGATCGATCCGCCGGATATCGGGTGACCCTGCGGGAGCTATGCCCTGGCGGGCTGCGGGCTGCGGGCTGCGGGCTGCGGGCTGCGGGGCCGTCGGGGCGTGGGGCGCGTGGCTTCGGGTTGGCGGGGCCGCGGGCTCGCTCGGCCTGGGGACTACGGGGCTGCCCGGCCTCCTGACCCGCCTGGCGGGGTCGAGGGCTGCGGCGCCGCGCCATTTTGGGGCTGTGTGGCCTGGGCGTGGCGGGGATGCGTGGGGGTGAGGGGCTGCCGGGTCGTGCGGCTTCGGGCCTGAGGGGGCTTCTGATCGCGGGGCAAGTGGCCCCGAGGGCTGCTGGCTCGCTCGGTCGTGCGACTGCGAGGCTGCCGGGCCTCGGGGGCTTCGGCGTTGCGGGTCGCGAGCTTCGGGGCGGCGGCGCTTCGGGCGGTGATGCCTGCGGGCCTCAGGGCGTCGGCTCGGCGGAGCCCCGAAGTGTCCGGTTCGCCGTATGGCTGCGCCCGCGCGCATACCCGCACGTGTCTGCCCTCCCGGCCGTTCTCCGGGAGGGCAGGGTGAGGTGGTGTCAGCCGTTGCGTGGCCCCGGGAAGGCTGTCGGGCGGGCGTCGTCGCGGAGCGTTGGGCTGCCGGCGGTGGGCTGGGTCGGCATGGAGCGGGCTGCGGGGACCGTCGGGACCACGGGCAGGCCGGAGTTCACGTTGAGCGTGCGGGTGCCGGACGGCTCCGGCGTCCCCTCGGTCTCGGCGGCTGCCTGGGCCGCGGTGCGGCGGGCGCCGTAACGGCGGTGCACCGCCTGCTTGGTGACCCCGAGCGCCGAGCCCACCGCGTCCCAGGAGAAGCCGAGCGAGCGGTCGAAGTCCACGGCGGCCGTGACCAGGGTTTCGACACTGTCCCGGAGTTCCTGGGCGAGCCGGACCGTCGGGGCGGGGGCGCGTCCGTAGACGACGAAGCCCGTGGACGGGCCGGAGCGGCGCGGGCGGTAGACGTTGCCCAACTGGGCGGTGAGCGTGCGCAGGGCGTCCACCTGGCGGCGGACCCGCTCGATGTCCCGCACCAGCAAGTGCAGGCTGGCCCGGGCCTGGGCGTCGTGGGTTGCGTGGTCGGCCATGAACAAGCCTCTCGAACCGGCGTTGAAAGGAATTGGGCCGTGAAAGGGGCCCGATGTGGTCAACTCTCTCTTGACCAACGCGTTTCCGCTCCGCTGGTCACGGGCTGGGGGCGTACGGGCATATGCGTACGCCTGTCGCCCACCCGCGCACCACCTGTGCCCGCCCGCCGGGAAACCTGTGGGGTGGTGAAGGGGGAGCTGGTCATAGACTGGTGCGCTGCCCGTCCAACCCTGCCCGAGAGGCCCGATCCTGCCCATGAAGCTCGTCTTCGCCGGTACCCCCGAGGTCGCCGTTCCCGCTCTGGACGCTCTGATCGCCTCCGGGCGGCACGAGGTGGCCGCCGTCGTCACGCGGCCCGACGCGCCGGCCGGGCGGGGGCGCAGGCTGGTCGCGTCGCCCGTGGCCGAGCGGGCGGAGGAGGCCGGGATCGAGGTGCTGAAGCCGGTCCGGCCACGCGACCCCGAGTTCCTGGAGCGGCTGAAGGAGATCGCGCCCGACTGCTGCCCCGTAGTCGCCTACGGCGCCCTGCTGCCCAGGGCGGCCCTGGACATCCCGGCGCACGGCTGGGTCAACCTGCACTTCTCGCTGCTGCCCGCCTGGCGCGGAGCCGCGCCGGTGCAGCACTCCATCATGGCCGGGGACGAGATCACCGGAGCGTCCACCTTCCTCATCGAGGAGGGGCTCGACTCGGGGCCGGTGTACGGGACCGTCACCGAGGTGGTCCGGCCGACCGACACCAGCGGTGACCTGCTCACCCGGCTCGCCTTTGCCGGTGCCGGACTGCTCGCCGCGACCATGGACGGCATCGAGGACGGCACCCTGAAGGCCGTACCGCAGCCCGCCGAGGGCATCACCCTCGCACCGAAGATCAACGTCGAGGACGCGCAGGTCGACTGGGCCACGCCCGCGCTCCGCGTGGACCGCGTGGTGCGCGGCTGCACCCCGGCGCCCGGCGCCTGGACGAGCTTCCGGGGCGAGCGGCTCAAGCTCATCCAGGTCACGCCCGTGCCCGAGCGGACCGACCTCGCCCCGGGGCAGCTGGCCGTCGGCAAGAACAGCGTGCACGTCGGCACCGGTTCCTACGCCGTCGAGCTGCTGTGGGTGCAGGCCCAGGGCAAGAAGCCGATGCGCGCGGCCGACTGGGCGCGCGGCGTGCGCATCACCGAGCGCGAGACCCTCGGCGGCTGACCCGACGTACGCTGGGATTCGTACATCAATCCATATCCGGAGCACCTTTTCGTGACTGAGCAGTCCCGGCGGCCCCGTAAGCCCGCCAAGCCCTACCGCCGTCCCCAGAAGGACCCCGTCCGCATGCTCGCCTTCGAGGCGCTGCGCGCGGTCGACGAGCGGGACGCGTACGCCAACCTCGTGCTGCCGCCGCTGCTGCGGAAGGCACGGGAGAAGGGCGACTTCGACACGCGCGACGCCGCCCTCGCCACCGAGCTGGTGTACGGGACGCTGCGTCGGCAGGGCACGTACGACGCGGTCATCGCCGCGTGTGTGGACCGGCCGCTGCGCGAGGTCGACCCGCCGGTGCTCGACGTGCTCAGCCTCGGCGTGCACCAGCTGCTCGGGACGCGGATCCCCACGCACGCGGCCGTGTCCGCCTCCGTCGAGCTGGCGCGGGTCGTGCTCGGCGACGGGCGGGCGAAGTTCGTCAACGCCGTGCTGCGCAAGGTGGCCCAGGACGACCTGGACGGCTGGCTGGAGAAGGTCGCGCCGCCCTACGACGAGGACGCCGAGGACCATCTCGCGGTCGTGCACTCCCACCCCCGGTGGGTCGTCTCCGCGCTGTGGGACTCGCTCGGGGGCGGCCGGGCCGGTATCGAGGACCTGCTGGAGGCCGACAACGAGCGGCCCGAGGTGACCCTCGTCGCGCGGCCGGGGCGGGCCACCGCCGAGGAGCTGCTGCGCGAGGACGCGGCCGTGCCGGGGCGCTGGTCTCCGTATGCCGTGCGGCTCACCGAGGGCGGCGAGCCGGGTGCCGTCGAGGCCGTGCGTGAGGGGCGGGCCGGGGTGCAGGACGAGGGCAGTCAGCTGGTGGCCCTTGCCCTGGCCAACGCGCCGCTGGAGGGGCGCGACGAGAAGTGGCTCGACGGGTGCGCGGGGCCTGGCGGCAAGGCCGCGCTGCTCGCCGCCCTGGCCGCCGAGCGGGGAGCCGCGCTGCTCGCCTCCGAGAAGCAGCCGCACCGGGCCGGTCTGGTCGCCAAGGCGCTGGCCGGGAACCCCGGGCCCTATCAGGTGATCGCCGCCGACGGGACCCGGCCGCCGTGGCGGCCCGGCACCTTCGACCGCGTACTGATGGACGTGCCGTGCACCGGGCTCGGCGCGCTGCGCCGGCGGCCCGAGGCGCGGTGGCGGCGGCGCCCCGAGGACCTGGACAGCTTCGCGCCGCTCCAGCGCGCCCTGCTGCTCACCGCGCTCGACTCCGTGCGCGTCGGCGGGGTCGTCGCCTACGCGACCTGCTCGCCGCACCTCGCCGAGACCCGCGCGGTCGTCGCCGACGTGCTCAAGCAGCGCCCGGAGACCGACCTCATCGACGCCCGTCCGATGCTGCCCGGCGTCCCCGCGCTCGGCGAGGGGCCGGATGTGCAGCTGTGGCCGCATCTGCACGGCACGGACGCGATGTACCTGGCGCTGATCCGCCGCACCGGCTGACCCGCGGGCTCGCTCTCTCCACAGGCGTCGTCATACCGTAGGACAAGTAGGACGAACGGCCTCGCCTGTGGACCGAGGCGAACATCAGTGCTCCGGGCATGGCAGTCTTGGGTCATGGCCGCGCAGATCAATCCCAGCATCCTGTCCGCCGACTTCGCGAGACTCGCGGAGGAGGCCAAGGCGGTCCAAGGCGCCGACTGGCTTCACGTCGACGTCATGGACAACCACTTCGTCCCGAACCTCACGCTCGGCGTGCCGGTCGTGGAGTCCCTGGCCCGTGCGACGGACACCCCGCTGGACTGCCACCTGATGATCGAGGACCCCGACCGCTGGGCGCCCCAGTACGTCGAGGCGGGCGCCTCGTCCGTCACCTTCCACGTGGAGGCCGCCGCCGCCCCCGTGCGGCTGGCCCGCGAGATCCGCGCCAAGGGCGCCCGCGCCTCGATGGCGCTCAAGCCCGCGACGCCGATCGAGCCGTTCGAGGACCTGCTGCCGGAACTCGACATGCTGTTGATCATGACGGTCGAGCCGGGCTTCGGCGGCCAGGCCTTCCTCGACATCATGCTGCCGAAGATCCGCCGTACCAGAGAGCTGATCGACAAGCACGGTCTCCAGCTCTGGCTGCAGGTCGACGGCGGTGTCTCGGCCTCGACGATCGAGCGGTGCGCGGACGCGGGCGCGGACGTCTTCGTCGCCGGTTCCGCGGTGTACGGCGCCGAGGATCCGGCGGAGGCCGTGCGTGCGCTGCGCGCCCAGGCCGAGGCGGCCACGGCCAAGGCGTCCTGGTCATGCGGCCACTGAGCCGTCTAAACGTGAACGCTTAAGTGAACGGCGCCCATCAGGGCAGATCAGTTACGCCGAATCTGCAAGGATGAACGGCGAGTCCAGAGTGTGAACAGCAGTGAGGAGATCGCCGTGTCGGGTATGTCGGCGGGCCGGTCAGCCATGCGGATGGGACCCGCTGAGCTGGTGCAGGCGGCGGCCATGGCCCGCCGCTTCTACCTCGAGGGCAAGTCCAAGATCCAGATCGCGGAGGAGTTCGGCGTCAGCCGCTTCAAGGTGGCCCGGGTCCTGGAAACCGCCCTCGAACGGGATCTCGTGCGCATCGAGATCCGTGTGCCGGCCGAGCTGGACGCCGAGCGCTCCGACGCGCTCCGCGCCCGCTACGGCCTGAGGCACGCTGTCGTGGTCGAGTCCCCGGCTGAGGCCGAGGAGACCCCCGACCCCGAGAACCTCGGCGAGGTCGCCGCCGACCTGCTCGGCGAACTCGTCAACGAAGGGGACGTACTGGGTCTGGCCTGGGGCCGGTCCACCATCAACATGGCGGCGGCGCTCGACCGGCTGCCGCCCTGCACGGTGGTCCAGCTGACGGGCGTGTACGACGCCGGGACCGCCGAGCGCGGCTCCGTGGAGGCGGTGCGCCGGGCCGCGCAGGTCTCCGGCGGCGACGCGCACCCCATCTACGCCCCGATGCTGCTGCCGGACGCGGCCACCGCGACGGCGCTGCGCAACCAGACCGGGATCGCCCGGGCCTACGAGTACTTCGACAAGGTCACGGTCGCCTGCGTCTCCATCGGCTCCTGGGAGCCGGGCATCTCGACGGTGCACGACATGCTGAGCGACGAGGAGCGCGCGCACTACGCCTCCCTCGGTGTCGCCGCCGAGATGTCCGCGCACCTCTTCGACGCCGAGGGGCGCCGGATCGGGCGGGACCTGGGGGAGCGGTGCATCACGGTCACGGCCGACCAGCTGCGCCGTGTCCCGGAGGTCGTGGCGATCGCGGGCGGGCAGCGCAAGGCGTCCGCGATCGACGCGGTGCTCCGCTCCGGGCTGGTCACCAGCCTGGTCACGGACACCTCGGCCGCGGACTACCTGATGACGGCGGGGCCGACGCCGAAGCCCGCGCTCAACCGCGCGGATCCCGACGGGTCCTGACGGCGGGTCGTGGCGTCGTCGTAGCGGGACGGCCGTGGCAGCATCGTCGGCATGCTGCTGCGGTTCGTCCCCCAGGCGCTCGGGCGATGCGTGCCCCGCGCGCTCGCGGGGCTTCTGGTCGTCCTTGCCGCCCTGCTCACCGGGTGCTCCTCGGCCTCCTCCACCACGCATCCTTCGACGGGCACAGCGGTCCCGACCCCTGCCTGGGTCCGGGGCATGCGCACCGTCGAGGCGTCCGAGCTCCCCGCCGAGGCCCGTCAGACCCTGGCCCTCATCGACCAGGGCGGACCCTTTCCGTACGCCCGGGACGGGGTCGTCTTCGGGAACTTCGAGGGACGGCTGCCCAGGCACGAGCGCGGCTACTACCACGAGTACACGGTGCGGACACCCGGCTCGCGCGACCGCGGGGCCCGGCGCATCGTCGCCGGAGAGCACGCGGAGATCTACTACACCGATGATCACTACAAGTCGTTCCGGGCGGTGCTGAGATGAGCATTGAGTCGACAGAGGACCTGACGGGGCGGCTCGTCGTCACCCTGGACCTCGACGGGGTCATGGACAAGGCGGGCCTGATGGACCGGGTCGCCCGCGCGCTGGCGCTGCCCGACTGGTTCGGGCGGAACTGGGACGCGCTGGTCGACTCCCTCTCCGACCACACCGTCTGGCCCGAGGCGGCCGTCGAGCAGGGGCTGCTGCTCGTCGTGCGGGGCTGGCGGCCGTACGCCGAGGCGGCTGCGGACGAGTGGCGGACCGCGCAGGACGTGTTCGCCGAGGCGGTGGACCGCACGCCCGCGCTCGCCGTCGTCCTCACCCTTGGAGGATCCTCCTAAGGCCTCTCCGGGCAGCCTGGATGTTCTGTGGGGGCATGACAGGGCTGCCACATGGGACAATGAAGTACGTGCTCTTTCCCCCTGGCGCACCCGTCAGGGGGTCACCTCTGATCGACTGGGATGTGCAGCACGTGCGTTTCCTCAATGACATCCAGCCCGCGTACGACCTGACGTACGACGACGTGTTCATGGTGCCGAGCCGCTCCGCGGTGGGCTCGCGTCAGGGCGTGGACCTCAGCTCGCCGGACGGCACGGGCACCACCATCCCGCTCGTCGTCGCCAACATGACCGCCATCGCCGGCCGCCGCATGGCCGAGACCATGGCCCGCCGCGGCGGCCTGGTGGTCATCCCGCAGGACATCCCGATCGATGTCGTCACCGACGTCGTCTCCTGGGTGAAGAGCCGCCACCTGGTGCTGGACACCCCGATCGTGCTGGCCCCGCACCAGACCGTCGCCGACGCGCTCGCGCTGCTGCCCAAGCGGGCGCACAACGCCGGTGTGGTCGTCGACGGGGACCACCGGCCCGTCGGCGTCGTCACCGACGCGGACCTGTCCGGCGTCGACCGCTTCACCCAGCTCGAAGTGGTCATGTCCAAGGACCTGCTCCTGCTGGACGCGGACATCGACCCGCGCGAGGCCTTCAACACCCTCGACCAGCACAACCGCCGCTACGCCCCGGCCGTCGACAAGGACGGCAAGCTGGCCGGCATCCTCACCCGCAAGGGCGCCCTGCGCACCACGCTGTACACGCCGGCCGTCGACCAGGACGGCAAGCTGCGCATCGCGGCGGCCGTCGGCATCAACGGCGACGTGGCGGGCAAGGCCAAGCAGCTGCTCGACGCGGGCGTGGACACGCTCGTCATCGACACCGCGCACGGCCACCAGGAGTCGATGATCAGCGCCATCAAGGTGGTGCGCGCGCTCGACCCGCAGGTGCCGATCGTCGCGGGCAACATCGTCTCCGCCGAGGGCGTCAAGGACCTGATCGACGCCGGCGCGGACATCATCAAGGTCGGCGTCGGCCCCGGCGCCATGTGCACCACGCGCATGATGACCGGCGTGGGCCGGCCGCAGTTCTCCGCGGTCCTGGAGTGCGCCGCCGAGGCGAAGAAGTACGGCAAGCACGTGTGGGCCGACGGCGGTGTCCGCCACCCGCGCGACGTGGCCATGGCCCTCGCGGCCGGCGCGTCCAACGTGATGGTCGGCTCGTGGTTCGCCGGCACGTACGAGTCGCCGGGCGACCTCCAGCACGACCCCAACGGGCGCGCCTACAAGGAGTCCTTCGGCATGGCGTCCGCGCGTGCGGTGGCCAACCGTACGTCGGAGGAGTCGGCGTACGACCGGGCCCGCAAGGCGCTGTTCGAGGAGGGCATCTCCACCTCCCGCATGTACCTCGACCCGGCCCGTCCGGGCGTCGAGGACCTGATCGACTCGATCATCGCGGGCGTCCGCTCCTCCTGCACCTACGCCGGTGCCTCCTCCCTGGAGGAGTTCGCCGAGAAGGCCATCGTCGGCATCCAGAGCGCGGCCGGCTACGCCGAGGGCAAGCCGCTGCACGCCAGCTGGAACTGACCCGAGCCGATCGAGCACGGCCCCCGCTTTCTCCTTGACGGGAAAGCGGGGGCCGTCGCCGTTTCCGCGCCCGAAAAGTCCCTTGCGCAACGTTCGGTAGCCCACGCGCAACGATTTGTCATACCGGCAGGATGAACGCAATGATCATCCGGGGATGCGCAAGGTTGCTGCATTACGCACGTGAAGCCCGGCCTCATAGGGTGCTGCGCTGTACGTAGCGTGGCGGGGACTCCGCTCGGCGGGTTCCTGCCCTCGCAGGCCCCCGCCCGTCCCCGCTCCATCTGAACGCCAGCGATAAGGAGCCAGCGCGTGCTCGACCAAGGCGCACCCCCGCAGAACCAACGAACGGCCGCCCCTGCATCCCCGGGCGTCGCCGCGCGGCTGATGCGTCGCAAGCCAGTGGAACGCCTGGTCGCGGAGGGCGGCCACGGTGAGGGAGGCTCGCTGCGGCGCTCCCTCGGACTGTGGCAGCTGACCATGATCAGCATCGGCGCCACCCTCGGCACCGGCATCTTCGTCGTCCTCGGCGAGGCCGTGCCCAAGGCGGGTCCGGCCGTCACCCTCTCCTTCGTGATCGCCGGTCTCACCGCGCTGTTCTCGGCCCTGTCCTACGCCGAGCTGGCGGGCACCATCCCGGTCGCCGGCTCCTCGTACTCGTACGCATACGCAACCATGGGCGAACTGATCGCCTGGGTCTGCGGCTGGTGCCTGCTCCTGGAGTACGGCGTCTCGGTCGCCGCCGTGGCCGTCGGCTGGGGCGAGTACCTGAACGAGCTGCTCGACGGAACCATCGGCGTGACCATCCCGGACGCCCTGGCCAACCCGCCCGGCGTCGACGGCGGCATCTTCAACCTGCCCGCCCTGATCGTCGTGATGCTCGCCATGGTGTTCCTGCTCGGCGGTGCCAAGGAGTCGGCGCGGGCCAACACGATCATGGTGTGCGTGAAGATCGCCGCGCTCGTGCTGTTCTGCGCGATCGGCTTCATGGGCTTCAAGTCCGGCAACTACTCGCACTTCATGCCGCTCGGCATGGCGGGCGTCAGCGCGGCCGGTGCCACGCTGTTCTTCTCCTACATCGGCTTCGACGCCGCCTCCACCGCCGGCGAGGAGGCGAAGAACGCCCAGCGCGACCTGCCCCGCGCGATCATGCTGTCCCTCGTCATCGTGACCGCCCTGTACGTGCTGGTCGCGGCCGTCGCCGTCGGTGCCAAGCCGTGGCGGCAGTTCAACGACTCCGAGGCCGCGCTCGCCC
This sequence comes from Streptomyces sp. NPDC002671, assembly GCF_053592475.1. Lineage (NCBI taxonomy): Bacteria > Bacillati > Actinomycetota > Actinomycetes > Kitasatosporales > Streptomycetaceae > Streptomyces > Streptomyces sp. NPDC002671. Next base: position 95,716 of record NZ_JBSFVU010000002.1, on the reverse strand, counting down.
AGATCATGAAGGACGTCACCGGCCAGAGCTTCTGGGGCACCCTGCTGGCGTTCTGCGCCGTCATCGCCATCGCGAGCGTCGTCCTGACCGTGCTCTACGGCCAGACCCGCATCCTCTTCGCGATGTCCCGCGACGGCCTGGTGCCCAAGGTGTTCGCCAAGGTCCACCCGAAGACCGGTGCGCCGCGCGCCAACACGATCATCGTGTCGGTGTTCTGCGGTGTCCTCGCCGCCGCGATCCCGCTCGGCCAGCTCGCCGACGCCACCAGCATCGGCACGCTGTTCGCCTTCGCCCTGGTCAACATCGCCGTGGTCGTGCTGCGCCGCACCCGCCCGAACATGAACCGCACCTTCCGCGTGCCGCTGTCGCCGGTGCTCCCCGCGCTCGGCTTGGCGTTCTGTGTCTGGATGATGGGCAGCCTGTCCAGCGTCACCTGGATCGTGTTCGGTGTCTGGATGGCGGTCGGGCTCGTGTTCTACTTCGTATACGGCTATCGCCGTTCCCGTCTCGCGACCGAGCAGGACGTTGCGGTGCCGGCAGAGAAGTGACCGAACCGAAGAAGTGAACCACCCTCAGTGCTGAACGATCTCGACGAACGCATCGTGCACGCCCTCGCCGAGGACGCCCGCCGCTCCTACGCGGACATCGGGCAGCTCGTCGGCCTGTCCGCGCCCGCCGTCAAGCGGCGCGTGGACAGGCTGCGCGCCACCGGAGCCATCACCGGGTTCACCGTCCGGGTGGACCCGGCGGCGCTCGGCTGGGAGACCGAGGGTTACATCGAGATCCACTGCCGGCGCAACACATCGCCGGAGACCATCCAGCGGGGGCTGGAGCGCTACCAGGAGGTCGTGGCCGCGTCGACCGTCACCGGCGACGCGGACGCGATCGCCCAGGTATTCGCCTCCGACATGCGCCACTTCGAGCGGGTGCTGGAGCGGATCGCCGGGGAGCCGTTCGTCGAGCGGACCAAGTCGGTGCTGGTGCTCTCGCCGCTGCTCCGGCGGTTCTCTTCGGGCGCGCCGGGCTAAAAATCCCCAGGTGCGCGGGCGGGGAGCTCTACTCCGCCGTCTTCCGCGCCAGCGCGTTGTTCCCGATCGAGTTGTGCACGCTGAAGCTCACGGCGTCCGAGCGGTAGCGGTCGTCCGACCACTCCACCGGGCGCCCTTCGCGTGTCGTGGTGACGCGCTGCACCCGCAGCAGCGGGCTCGTACGGCGGACCCCCAGCAGCTCGGCGTCCTGCGCGCCCGCCGCGACCGCGTCGATCACATGCTCCCCGTACGCGAAGACGAGGCCCGTGTCGTCGTAGAGGCGCTGGGTGACCGAGGGGCAGTCGGGTTCGATGGCCTCGACCGCCGGGGAGATCCAGTCGGCGTACACCGTCCGCTCCAGCAGCACCGGCTCGCCGTCCAGGCCGCGCACCCGCAGCACGTGCAACACCGGTGTGCCGACGGCGAGTTGGAGCCGCACCGCGTCCTCGTGCGTGGCCGGGCGGTACTCCTGGGCCGCGACATGGCCCGTGGCCTCGCGGCCCATCGCCCGCGCCCACTGCGCGAAGCTGCGCAGCTCCTCGAAGCTCTGGCTGCGGCGGCTGGCCAGCACCACGCGGCGGGCGCCCTGCCGGGAGCCGATCAGGCCCTCGGAGGTGAGGGCGGCGACGGCCTGGCGGACCGTGCCGCGGGACACGCCGTAGTGCCCGGCCAGCTCCGACTCCGAGGGCAGCCGGCTGCCGACCGTGTACTCCTCACGGTCGATGGCTCGCCGCAGTTCGTCGGCGATCTCCTCGTGTCGCGCCGTCATGCTTCCCCTCTGCGTAGGCGGCTGTGCACAGCGTGACCAGCCTAATCGACGGATTCAGGTGATCCGTGTCAACCGTAACTGTGCAGCGAATCAGGGGACAGGGTTTCTCCTGCGTTCACCGACAGGACACCGGGTGCGGGCGTACTTGGGTCAACTTGTTCAGACAAGTTCTCGACAAGTTCTCGGCAACAAGCCCATCGCACTGCCTCACCCCCGTGCGCACCCCTGGAGAGACCGTGACCGTGTCCCTGCCGCGAAACGCCGTCCTCGGCGGCTCCCTCGCCGTCGTCGCCGCGCTCGCGCTGAGCGCCTGCGGCGCCGCCCCCGACAAGGCGACCACCACCAAGGACGGCAAGAACGCCGCCACCGCCACCTCCGCGGCCGACTTCGGCGGCATGGACGCCCTGGTCAAGGCGGCCAAGAAGGAGGGCTCGCTGCACATCATCGCGGTGCCCCGCGACTGGGCCAACTACGGCGCCATCATCGACGGCTTCCAGAAGAAGTACGGCATCAAGATCGACGACGAGAGCCCCGACGGCACCAGCCAGGACGAGATCAACGCCGTCACCTCCCGCAAGGGCCAGGACCGCGTCCCCGACGTCCTCGACCTGGGCAGCTCCTTCGCGCTGAGCGCCGCCCAGCAGGGCCTGCTCGCGCCCTACAAGGTGGCCTCCTTCGCCGACATCCCGGCCGGCCAGGCGGACCCGCAGGCCCGCTGGTTCAACGACTACGGCGGCTACATCTCCATCGGCTGCGACGCCAAGCGCGTCAAGGAGTGCCCGACCACCTTCAAGGACCTCCTCAAGCCCCAGTACAAGGGCCAGGTCGCCCTCAACGGCAACCCCACCAAGTCCGGCTCGGCCTTCGGTGGCGTCTACGCCGCGGCGCTCGCGGGCGGCGGCTCCTTCGACAACATCCAGCCCGGCCTGGACTTCTTCGCCAAGCTGAAGAAGAACGGCAACTACACGCCGGTCGAGTCCACCCCGGCCACCGTCGAGAAGGGCGAGACGCCCATCAGCATCGACTGGGACTACCTGAACGCCGGTTACGCCAAGGAGTTCAAGTCCAAGGGCCTCGACTGGAAGGTCTCCGTCCCGAGCGACGGCCAGTACGCCCAGTACTACTCCCAGGCCGTCACCAAGGACGCCCCGCACCCGGCCGCCGCGCGCCTGTGGCAGGAGTACCTGTACAGCGCCGAGGGCCAGAACCTGTGGCTCCAGGGCTTCGCCCGCCCGGCCCTGATGCCCGCCATGGAGAAGGCCGGCACCCTCGACAAGACCGCCGCCGCCAGCCTCCCGCAGGTCACCGGCACCCCCTCCTTCCCGACCGAGGACCAGCAGAGCAAGGCCAAGACGGTCCTCTCGCAGGGCTGGGGCAAGGCCGTCTCCGGATGACCGCCGCTCTCACGCGTGCGGACGTGGCGCCCGTCGCTTCGGCGAAGCGGCGGCGCCGCGCCCCCGGCTGGCTCGCCGTGGTGCCGCTGCTGGTGTTCACCGCCATCGCCTTCGGCCTGCCCGCCCTGGCCATGCTGAACGGCGCCTTCACGGTCAAGGACCCGACGAGCGGCGCCACGTCGTACACCGGCGAGAACCTGACGAACTCGCTGCAGGGCCCGTACCTCACCGCCCTGGTCGGCAGCGTCAAGCTGTCGGCGATCTCCGCCGGACTCGGCGCTCTGCTCGGGCTGCCGCTCGCCCAGGCCGTGGTCAGCTCCCGCTCCCGCGCGCTGCGCGAGGCCGTGCTGACCGCCTCCGGCGTGCTCGCCAACTTCGGCGGTGTCCCGCTGGCCTTCGCCTTCGTCGCCACCCTCGGCAACGCGGGCGTGCTGACCGTGCACCTGGGCCTGAGGGACAGCGGCTGGAACCTGTACAGCTTCTGGGGCCTCGTCCTCGTCTATCTGTACTTCCTGATCCCGCTGATGGTCCTCACCATCACCCCGGCCCTGGACGGCCTGCGGGCCCAGTGGCGGGAGGCCGCGCTGAACAACGGCGCGACCGGCGTGCAGTACTGGCGGCACGTGGCCCTGCCCGTGCTCGCGCCCTCCCTGCTCGGCGGTTTCGTGCTGCTGTTCGGCAGCGCCTTCGCCGCCTACGCCACCGCCGCCGCCATGGTCGGCAGCGCGGTCCCGCTGGTCACGCTGCAGATCGCCGACGCCCTGTCCGGCAACGTGCTGGTCGGCCAGGAGAACGTGGCCCTCGCCCTCAGCCTCGACATGGTCCTGGTGGCCGGCCTGGTGATGGCCGTGTACCTGCCCCTGCAACGACGGAGCGCCCGATGGCTCGACGCCTGACTCCCTGGCGCTGGGCCGTCCTCGGCCTGGCCGCCCTGTACTTCCTGGTGCCGCTCGGCGCGTCCGTGGTCTTCAGCATCGACGCGCCCGGCCAGGGCGTGACCTTCGACGCCTACACCAAGATCCTGTCCGCCGACGGCTTCGTCTCCAGCCTGCTGCTCTCGCTGGAGCTGGCCGCCGCCACCATCGCCGTCGTGCTGCTGCTGATGGTGCCCGCCGTGGTCGCGCTCAGGCTCGGCGCGCCCCGGCTGCGGCCGGTGGTGGAGCTGGTGTGCTCGCTGCCGCTGGTGGTGCCGCCGATCGCGTTCTCCGCCGGGATCGTGACCGTGCTGAAGTGGGGGCCGGACCATTTGTCCCGCACCCCGCTGTTCCAGACGTTCGTGGCGATCCAGAACGAGAACTTCCCCGTAGTGCTGGTCCTCGCCTACGTCGTGATGGCGCTGCCGTTCGTCTACCGGGCTCTGGACGCAGGCCTGCGCGCGATCGACGTACGGACCCTCGTCGAGGCGGCCCGCAGCTGCGGCGCCTCCTGGCCGCAGGCCCTCGTCCAGGCTGTCCTGCCGAATCTGCGCGGGGCGCTGCTGAACTCCGGCTTCCTGACGCTGGCCCTGGTCCTCGGCGAGTTCACCGTGGCCCATCTGCTCGGCTACACCCCCTTCGCCGTGTGGATCTACAACGTCGGCGAATCGCAGGCCCAGATGTCCGTCGCCGTCTCCGTGCTCAGCCTGCTCGTCACCTGGGCCCTGCTCCTCGCGCTCGCCGGTGCCGGCGGCCGTACCCGAACCGCTTCCTCCCGGGGATGAACACCATGACCGCCACCACGCTTGAGAAGGCCGCCGGCCAGAAGGCCGCCACCGTCGAATTCCGCGGACTCCGCAGGGAGTTCGGCACCACCGTCGCCCTGGACGGACTCGACCTGACCGTCCACCCCGGGGAGTTCCTGGCCCTGCTCGGCCCCTCCGGCTGCGGCAAGACCACCGCGCTGCGCATGCTCGCCGGGTTCGAACACCCCGACGCCGGCGCGGTGCTGGTGGACGGCGAGGACGTCACCCATGTCCCGGCCCACCGCCGCGACGCCGGGATGGTCTTCCAGTCGTACAGCCTCTTCCCGCACCTGAACGCCGTCGACAACGTCGCCTTCGGACTGCGCATGCGCAAGGTCCGTACGGCCGAACGGCGCGCCCGCGCCGCCGAGTTGCTGGAGCTGGTCGGCCTCGGCGACAAGGGGGAGCGGTACCCGCACCAGCTCTCCGGAGGGCAGCAGCAGCGCATCGCGCTGGCCCGTGCGCTCGCCCTGCGCCCGCGCGTCCTCCTGCTCGACGAACCGCTGTCCGCGCTCGACGCCAAGGTGCGGCTCAGCCTGCGCGAGGAGATCCGCCGGCTCCAGCAGGAGCTCGGCATCACCACCCTGTTCGTCACGCACGACCAGGAAGAGGCGCTGTCCATCGCCGACCGGGTCGCCGTGATGCGCGGCGGACGGCTCGAACAGTGCGCCGAGCCCGCAGAGTTGTACGGCCGCCCCGCCACCGCCTTCGTCGCCGAGTTCGTCGGCACGATGAGCCGCATCCCGGGCGAGCTGAAGGACGGCACGGCCGAAGTGCTCGGACAGCGGCTGCCGGCCGATGGCGAGGTCGCGGACGGGGCTGTGGACGTGCTGGTGCGGCCCGAGGCCGTCCACGTACAGGCCGACGAGCAGGGCAGCGCCCGGGTCGTCGCCACCGCCTTCCTGGGCGCGGTCGTCCGGGTCACCGTACGGCTCGCCGACGGCACCGAGGCCAAGGCCGACCTGCCCGCCCACGACGCCGCCGGGCTCGGCGCCGGGAGCGCCGTGAGTGTGTCGCTGCCCGAGCGGCCGGTGCTGGTGGCCGAACGTATCCAGAAGTGAGGAAAGACAGAACCGTGACCCCCCACACCCCCGGGCGCCCGCTTCAGGCCGTCCTGTTCGACATGGACGGCACGCTCGTCGACACCGAGCGCCTGTGGTGGGAGGCGGTCGAGCAGGTCGCCGGCCGCCCGCTGACCGAGGCCGACCAGCCGGACGTGCTGGGCCGCCCCGTCGAGCACACGGCGGCCTGGCTCGCCGCGTCCACCGGCCGGGCGGACGCGGACCTCGCCGCCGACCTGCACCGCGAGTTCGCCGGACGCGTCCGCACCGGCATCGTGCCCCGCCCCGGCGCCCGCGAACTGCTGGACGAGCTGGCCCGCGACGGCGTCCCCACCGCCCTGGTCACCGCGTCCCCGCGCGCGGTCGCCGACGTCGTCCTCGAGGCCCTCGGTGCCCACCGCTTCGCGGCCTCCGTCACCGCCGACGACACGCCCCGCACCAAGCCCGCCCCCGACCCCTACCTCGCCGCCTGCCGCGCCCTCGGCGTCGACCCGGCGGCCTGCGTGGCCGTCGAGGACACCGAGACCGGCGTGGCCTCCGCCGAGGCCGCCGGGTGCGCCGTGCTCGCCGTGCCCTCGCTCGCGCCGATCGGCGGCGCGCCGGGGCGTACCGTGCGGGACAGCCTGGTCGGCGTCACCACGGAGGAGTTGGAGCACATGATCGCGACGGAACTCCGGGTCATGAGCTGGAACCTGTGGCTCGGCGGCAGCGCGGTGGACGACCACCGGGCCAAGCAGGTCAAGGCCATCCTGGCCAGCGACGCCGACGTCGTCGGCCTCCAGGAGACGGCCCACACCTCCGCGCAGGAACTCGCCGGGCTCCTCGGCTGGCACCACCACGCGGCGGGCGAGAACCTCGGCATCCTCAGCCGCCACCCCATCACCGCCCGGTTCGGAGACCCCGACGTCGGCTTCTACGGAGCCGCCGGCGTCCGGATCGAGGTCGCGCCGGGCCGTGAGGTCGACGTGTGGACCTCGCATCTCTACTACACGCCGTACGGCCCCTACGAGTCCGTCTTCGACGGGCTGCCGGCCGCCGAGCTGATCGCCCACGAGGACGTGCGGCTCGCGCAGATGCGGGACACCCTGCGCCGGATCGCCGAGTCCTCGCGCGACGGCGTCCCGGTCGTCCTCGTCGGCGACTTCAACTGCCCCTCGCACCTGGACTGGCCGGACGTGGCCTGGCCGGTGACGAAGGCGGCCGAGGACGCGGGCTTCGCCGACTCCTTCCGCGAGGCCCACCCCGACCCGGCCGCCGAGCCCGGCCACACCTGGTCGCCGATCCACCCCGTGCACGAGGACGGCAGCGGGCGACCCGAGCCGCAGGACCGGATCGACTACGTCCTGCACTGCGGCGGCCTGACCGTGCGGGACGCGCGGACCCTGGTCACCGGCACCCCGAGCCCCTGGCCCGAGGTCGCCGGGAACGACTGGCCCTCGGACCACGCGGCCGTGGTCACCACGTTCGCCGTGGACCGGATCTGACCCGGGGTTACCTGAGGTCACCATTGCGGCCAGTGGCTTGATCCCGTAGGTTGTGCCGGACTTTCCATTGCTACTGACTGGTAATACCGGGCAGGTACTCCATGCGCTGGCCCGTCGGCCGTCCCTCCACCGTCCGCACGCGGATCGTGGCGCTCGCCCTCGCCCCGGCCGTCGCGCTGATGGCCCTGTGGAGCTTCGCCATGGTGTCCGTCACCGGCGAACTGCGGGCACTGATCCGGCTCCAGGGGGTGTACGAGGACTACGGCACCCCCGTGGACACCGCGATCGGGCAGATCCAGATCGAGCGCCGGATGTCCGCGGCCTACCTGGGCGCCGGCCTCGACCCGGCCACGGCGGGCGACCTGCTCGGGCAGCAGCGCCACACCGACCGGGCGGTGGACGCCATGCGGGAGGCGATCCAGGGCGGGGACCGCGGCCGGCTCAGCCGGCGGCAGCGCCAGGCCCTGGACGTCATGGTCGCGGCCACCGGCAAGCTGGAGCAGCTGCGCTCCGCCGTGCTCGCCCGGCGGATCTCCTGGGACAAGGCGGTCGACGAGTACAGCGCGCTCGTCGAACCCGGCTTCGACGTCCAGTCCACGCTCACCGCCCTGCAGGCCGGGCAGCTCGCCCGGGAGGCACAGGTCGTCATCGAGCTGGTCCGGGTACGGGAGTTCGTCTCCCGGGAGGACGCCCTGGTCGCCGGGGCCCGCGCGGCCGGCAGCCTGACCGACCGGCAGTACGACACCCTGACCGCGACCATCGAGGACCGGCGCGTCTTCGAGCGGACGTACGTGCCGGACCTGCCCGCCGACTCGCGCGGCCTGTTCGACGAGTTCCAGCGCGGGGAGCTGCACCGCTCCCTGGTGCGGGGCGAGGACGCGCTGCTGCGCGCCGGGGCAGGCCGCGCGGGACGGGCCGTCGCGGCGGACTCCTGGCGCACGACCACCGACCGGGCCGTCAAGCGCTACATGCAGCTGTGCACTCGCTCGGCCGAGAACTCCGCCGCGCGCGGGCGGGCGTTCGCCTACCAGGAGCTGACCAAGTCGGCCGTCGTCGGCGCGGTAGGGCTGGCCGCCGTCGCGCTGTCCCTGTGGTTCGCGGTGCGCGGTGCCCGGCGCATCTCACGCCGCCTGGAGACCCTGCGGGACGCGGCCGACGTCCTCACGACACAGCAACTCCCGGACGTCATGCGCAGGTTGAGCGCGGGGGAGGAGGTGGACGCGGTCGCCGAGGCGCCGCCGCTCGCCGCGGACGACGTACGCGCCGACGAGATCGGCCAGGTCGGCCGGTCCTTCAACACCGCGCGCCTGGCCGCCGTCGAGGCCGCCGTGAAGCAAGCCACGCTGCGGCGGGGCCTGTTCGCGGTGCTACTCAACATCGCGCGGCGCAACCAGGCGCTGGTGCACCGCCAGTTGAAGCTCGTGGACAAGCTGGAGCGGCGCACCGAGGACCCGGACATCCTGCGCGAGCTGTTCCGCATCGACCACCTCACCACGCGCATGCGCCGGCACGCGGAGAGCCTGATCATCCTCTCCGGCTCCGCCCCCGGCCGCCGCTGGCGCCGTCCCGTGCCCCTCGCCGACGTCGTCGCCTCGGCCGTCAGCGAGATCGAGGACTACGCGCGCGTGGTGGTGCCGCCGATGCCGGAGGCCGGCGTCGCGGCGGACGCGGTCGCCGACGTCGTCCACCTGATCGCCGAACTCCTGGAGAACGCCACGGCGTTCTCGCCGCCGCACACCGAGGTCACGCTGCGCACCGGCCGGGCCGGTGCCGGCTTCGTCCTGCAGATCGACGACCGAGGGCTCGGCCTGGACGACGAACAGCGCGAGCACGCCCGGCGCACCCTCACCGACCCCGACTCCTTCGACCCCACCCGCCACGACCGCCTCGGCCTCTACGTCGTCAGCCGCCTCGCCGCCCGCCACGGCATCGGGGTGAGCCTGGGGGATTCGCCGTACGGGGGGGCGACGGCGGTGGTACTGCTGCCGGTGGGAGTGCTGGCGGAGGGAACCCCGGCGCCGGGAGCGCGGCAGGAGCTGGAGCCGGCGGGGGTCGGGGCCGAGGTACGACGGCTGCCGGCGCGTTCCGCGCAGGGGCCCGCCGAGCCGACGACCACGGTCGCGGAGCTGCCGACGGAACGCCGGCCCGCGCCCGGGCCCGCACCGGTACCGGAGCTGCCCACCCGGAAACGGCCCAGGCCGACACCGGCCCCGGAACCGCAGGCCACCGCCTTGGCCCCGGATACCAGGGTCGGTGCCACGGGCCAGGAGGCCCCGGCTGTCGCTTCTGTCCCGCGGGCTACGGCCCCCGACCCGGAGCCCGAGCCCCGCGCCGCCGCCCCCGCCCTACCCACCCGCACCCGGCAAGCCTCCCTCGCCCCCGAGCTGCGGGACGACCCGGCGTCCCGGGAACCGGTGGCCGCGCCGGAGGCCGATGCCGACGAGATGCGTGCCATCTTCGGGGCGTTCCAGCGCGGTCTGGACCGTGGCCGTAAGGGGCTGCCCGCGACCGGCGACGCGGATGGCGCGTCGTCCACCGACGCCCACGAAGGGACGGACACCGACCATGCACGGTGACGAGCAGACCCCCGAGCGCCCCGCGGCGCCCGCCGAAGCGCCCGGTACGGATCTCGGCTGGCTGCTGGACGACCTCGTGGCGCGCACCGAGCACGTCCGCCAGGCCGTCCTGCTCACCGCCGACGGCCTCCCGCTCAGCGGCTCGGAGGGCATACGCCGGCGGGACATCGAGCACCTGGCCGCCGTCTGCTCGGGCTTCCACAGCCTGGCCCGCTCGGCGGGAGACCGGTTCGATGCCGGCGAGGTGCGGCAGACCATGGTGATGCTGGAGGACGCCTACCTGTTCATCACCCCGGCCGGGCAGGGCAGCCGGCTCGCCGTGCTCAGCGAGGCCGGCACCGACGTCGGCCAGCTCGCCCACGAGATGGCCCTGCTCGTCCGCAGGCTCGGCAGCCACCTGGACGCCGCCGCCCGCTTTACCCCATGATCCCGCGGTGAACGACGAGCACTGGTACGAGGACGAGACCGGGTCGATGGTGCGCCCCTACACGGTGACCGGGGGCCGCACCCGACCCGCGGGCCGCCATGCCATCGACCTGATGTCCCAGGTCACCGCGGTGGAGAACGTGGTGGCAGGGCCCGGCATCGACCACTCCCGCGCCACACTCCTCGACCTCGTCCGGCGCGGCCCGCGCCCCGTGGTCGAGCTGGCCGCGGACGCCGACCTGCCGCTGACCGTCGTCCGCGTCCTGCTCGGCGACCTCGCCGAGGCCGGCCTGATCCGCGTCGACCTGCCCCGCCGCGTGCTGCCCGGCGCCCCGGCCGCCGACCCGGGGCTGCTCAGGGAGATCGTGGAGCGGCTGAAGGAGCTCTAGCCCGGGATTCCAGGCGGTCCGGCCGGGGAACCCCGGCCGTCCAGTGCGGGAACGTCTCCCGTCCAGCTCGGGAACTCCATCGGAGGGCGCGCAACGAATCGCCGTCCGATCCCCGCCGCACGCAACGATCCGCGCACCGGCGCGCAACGGCTCCTTCTTGTCCGGCCGAGCGCACCGACCGTACCTTCTAACTGGCCCCCAAACCCCCCGTACCGGTGAGGATCACGCATGCGCACCGCCCTGCTCCAGAGCTCCGGCCGCCCCGGCTCGATCGCCGAGAACCTCAAGGTCCTCGACGAGGCCGCGGGCCGCGCCGCCGCTGCGGGCGCCGCGCTGCTGGCCACGCCGGAGATGTTCCTGACCGGGTACGCGATCGGGGACGACATCGCCCGGCTCGCCGAGCCCGCCGACGGTGACTCGGCCGACGCGATCGCGGAGACCGCCACGCGGCACGGTGTGGCGATCGTGTACGGCTACCCGGAGCGCGACGGCGAGACCGTCTACAACTCCGCCCAGCTGATCTCCGCCGACGGCACCCGGCTCGCGAACTACCGCAAGACCCACCTCTTCGGCTGCTTCGAGCGGGACCACTTCACGCCGGGCGAGCGGCATGTCGTCCAGGCCGAGCTGAACGGCCTGACCGTCGGCCTGTTGATCTGCTACGACGTCGAGTTCCCGGAGAACGTCCGCGCCCACGCGCTGGCCGGCACCGACCTCCTCGTCGTCCCGACCGCGCAGATGCACCCCTTCCAGTTCGTCCCCGAGTCGATGATCCCGGTGCGCGCCTTCGAGAACCAGATGTACGTCGCGTACGTCAACCGGGTCGGACAGGAAGGGGAGTTCGAGTTCGTCGGCCTCTCCACCCTCGCCGGCCCCGACGGCATCGCCCGCACCCGTGCCGGCCGCACCGAGCAGCTGGTGGTCGCCGACGCCGACCCCGCCTTCCTGGCCGCGTCCCGTGAGGCCAACCCGTACCTGAAGGACCGCTGCCCCGGTCTGTACGGGGCCCTGGTCTGAGCGACCCGCCTCACACGCTTCCCCCTGTTTCACCTCGCGCAAGGAGTCCGTACCCCATGACGTCCACGGTGCCCAACGCCGTCGAGCACGCCGACGAGCAGCAGCCGCCGATCACCATGTTCGGCCCGGACTTCCCCTACGCCTACGACGACTTCCTCGCCCACCCGGCGGGCCTCGGCCAGGTGCCGGCCACCGAGCACGGCACCGAGGTCGCCGTCATCGGCGGCGGTCTGTCCGGCATCGTGGCCGCCTACGAGCTGATGAAGATGGGCCTCAAGCCCGTCGTCTACGAGGCCGACCAGATCGGCGGCCGGCTGCGCACCGTCGGCTTCGAGGGCTGCGACGACTCGCTCACCGCCGAGATGGGCGCCATGCGCTTCCCGCCCTCCTCCACCGCCCTCCAGCACTACATCGACATGGTGGGCCTGGAGACCAGGCCCTTCCCGAACCCGCTGGCCGAGGCCACCCCGTCCACCGTCGTGGACCTCAAGGGCGAGTCGCACTACGCCGAGACCATCGATGACCTGCCCCAGGTCTACCGTGACGTCGCCGAGGCCTGGAACAAGTGCCTCGACGAGGGCGCCGACTTCTCCGACATGAACCGCGCCATGCGCGAGCGGGACGTCCCGCGCATCCGCGAGATCTGGGCGAAGCTGGTCGAGAAGCTCGACAACCAGACCTTCTACGGCTTCCTCTGCGACTCCGAGGCCTTCAAGTCCTTCCGGCACCGCGAGATCTTCGGCCAGGTCGGCTTCGGCACCGGCGGCTGGGACACCGACTTCCCGAACTCCATCCTGGAGATCCTGCGGGTCGTCTACACCGAGGCCGACGACCACCACCGCGGCATCGTCGGCGGCTCCCAGCAGCTGCCGCTGCGCCTGTGGGAGCGCGAGCCGGAGAAGATCGTCCACTGGCCGTACGGCACCTCGCTGAAGTCCCTGCACGTGGACGGCGAGCCGAAGCCGGCCGTGACCCGGCTGCACCGCACCGCGGGCAACCAGATCACCGTGACGGACGCGAACGGCGACATCCGCACCTACAAGTCGGCCATCTTCACCGCCCAGTCCTGGATGCTGCTGTCCAAGATCGCCTGCGACGACTCGCTGTTCCCGATCGACCACTGGACCGCGATCGAGCGCACCCACTACATGGAGTCCTCGAAGCTCTTCGTGCCCGTGGACCGGCCGTTCTGGCTGGACAAGGACGAGCAGACCGGCCGGGACGTCATGTCGATGACGCTCACCGACCGTATGACGCGCGGGACCTACCTCCTCGACGACGGTCCGGACAAGCCCGCCGTGATCTGCCTGTCCTACACCTGGTGCGACGACAGCCTGAAGTGGCTGCCGCTGTCCGCGAGCGAGCGGATGGAGGTCATGCTGAAGTCGCTCGGCGAGATCTACCCGAAGGTCGACATCCGGAAGCACATCATCGGCAACCCGGTGACGGTCTCCTGGGAGAACGAGCCCTACTTCATGGGCGCGTTCAAGGCCAACCTGCCGGGCCACTACCGCTACCAGCGCCGCCTGTTCACGCACTTCATGCAGGACCGGCTGCCCGAGGACAAGCGGGGCATCTTCCTCGCCGGTGACGACATCTCCTGGACGGCAGGCTGGGCCGAGGGCGCGATCCAGACCGCGCTGAACGCGGTCTGGGGCGTCATGCACCAGTTCGGCGGCGCCACCGACCCGACCAACCCGGGCCCGGGCGACCGCTACGACGAGATCGCTCCGGTGGAACTGCCCGAGGACTGACCGGGATTCAGCGGACACCCCCGACCGAGGCGCGGGCGGCCGGACTCAGACTCCGGCCGCCCGCGCCTTCTCAAACACCTCCGCGGCGCGGTCCTTGAGTTCCTCGGCGTCCCGCGCGAGGCCCTGGAGGTCGAGCATGATCTCGTCCAGGCCGATCTCCGCGTGCTCCACCAGGTCCTCCACGATCTGGTCCACATGACCCTGGAAGGGCATCCGGCCGGCGCCCTCGAACGGCTTGGGCATCCAGTTGGTGTTCACCCGCAGGACCGCCTGGATCGGCTCCTTACGGCCCCGCTCCTCGGCCAGTTCCTGCAGCTCGCGCCATTCGGCGGCGACCTGCCCGGGCGCGATGGCGACCGGCAGCCAGCCGTCGGCGTGGTCCACGAGGCGCCGCTTGGCCCGCTTGTTGCCCGCGGCCAGCAGGATCGGTATCGGCCGGGCCGGCTTGGGCCCGACCACCGCGGATGCGATCTTGGTGATACGGCCCTCGTAGCTGACCGGATCCGGACCCCAGACCTTCCGGCACACCTCGATCAGCTCGTCCAGAACGGCACCGCGCTCCTCGAACGGCCGGACGGCCGACGCCGCGTACTCGTCCAGGGACCAGCCTGTGCCGAAGCCCGCGATCACCCGGCCGCCGCTCGCCGCGTCCAGCGTGGCCAGGGCCTTGGCGAGCTGGAACGGCACGTGCAGCGGCGCGACCAGGACGCTGGAGCCGAGCCGGGCCCGCTGCGTGGCAGCCGCCGCCAGCGTCAGCGTGACCAGCGGGTCCGCCACGCCCCGGTACTGGTCGGGCCACGGCATGCCCTCGATGTCGTACAGGCCCTGGGTGGCGGGTTCCGGGAACAACGCCCGCTCGAAGACCCACAGGCTTTCGTAGCCGATCTCCTCGGCGGCGCGCGCCACGTCGGGCACGTCCCTGCCGAGGCTGAACTGCCGCATCTGGGGAAGACTGAGGCCGAGCCTGGTCGCCATGTCACTGCTCCTCTGCGATCGGTATACGTCGATCAACGTTGGTTGATCGCGGGACAGTTCCGGAGGCGGCGCGCGGCGAAAAGATCAGGCCAGGCCGGCAACAGCCGCGTCAGTCGGGGAGCGGGGTCAGCAGTATCCGCCCGGCGAAGCCCACTGCCGAGTCCAGCCGCTCGGTGAACTCCTCGGCGACGTCCCCGCAGCGGCGCAGCGCCCACAGCGCGCGGGCCGCCGCCCAGGTCGCCTCCCGAGCCCGTTCCAGGCTCCACGAGCCCAGCAGATGGGTCAGCGGATCGGCGAGCTGCAACAGGTCGGGGCCCGGCATCAGATCCTCGCGGATGCGCTCCTCCAGCGAGACGAGCAGTTCGCCCACGCGGTCGAACTCGTCCTCCAGATCGGCAGGTTCGCAGCCGAGCGTGCGGCAGGCGTCCACCACCGCGAGCGCCAGGTCGTGGCCGATGTGCGCGTTGATGCCCGCCAGAGCGAACTGCAGCGGCCGTACGCCGGGATGGCGGCGGAGCTGGAACAGCGGGCGCCAGCAGGCGGGTGGCCGGTGGTCGGCGGCCACCGCGTCGACGGCCGCCAGATACCGCTCGGCGAACCGCACGTCCAGCGCGCTCGCCGCCCGTGGATCCGCGAACCCTCCGGTGTCCAGGCGCCGGTCGACCTCCTCGGTGACGGCGAGGTAGACACGGTTGAACACGGCGACCCCGTCCCGCTCGGGCAGGGCCGCGTCGAGTGCGCGCATCCGGGAGACGACGGCGTCGACGGACGGGGGAAAGTGTTCCAACTGCGCCATGGGGGAAGGGTCCCAGCCCCGGGCCGACGCGCGCGCCGACGGGCCCGCCGCTTCGCCGGAACGGGGGAACGCGCCCGCCCCGCGCCTACGGCTCGGCGCGCCGGGTGCCTTGCTCTTCCGCCTCGTCGTCGTACGACGACGTGCCCTCGTCCAGCAGTGGCTCCTGCGGCTTCAGATGGGCCGGGGCGAAGGCGCGCAGGGTGTGGTAGCCGGTGATGACGACCAGGGCGCCGAGCGCGATGCCGCTGAGGGAGAAGTTCTCGGTGAACTTCATGGTGACGTTGCCGACGCCGATGATGATGCCCGCGGCGGTCGGCACCAGGTTCAGCGGGTTGCGCAGGTCCACGTCGGCGTGCAGCCAGATCTGCGCGCCGAGCAGGCCGATCATGCCGTAGAGGATGACGGTGATGCCGCCGAGGACGCCGCCCGGGATCGCGGCGACGACCGCGCCGAACTTGGGGCAGATGCCGAAGAGCAGCGCGAAGCCGGCGGCGGCCCAGTACGCGGCCGTGGAGTAGACGCGGGTTGCGGCCATCACGCCGATGTTCTCGGAGTAGGTGGTGTTCGGCGGGCCGCCCACCGCGGTCGAGAGCATGGAGGCGACGCCGTCCGCCGAGATCGCCGTGCCGAGCTTGTCGTCCAGGTGGGTGCCGGTCATCTCGCCGACCGCCTTGACGTGGCCCGCGTTCTCCGCGACCAGGGCGATCACGACCGGCAGTGCGACGAGGATCGCCGACCACTGGAAGGACGGTCCGTGGAAGTGGGGCAGCCCGATCCAGTCGGCCTTGCCGACACCGGAGAGGTTGAGCCGCCAGTGATCGACAACCTTGCCGCTGCCGTCGTTCGAGTGGATCCTGCCGAAGACCTGGTCGAAGAGCCAGGAGATCCCGTACCCGAAGATCAGGCCCAGGAAGATCGCGATGCGGGACCAGAAGCCGCGCAGGCAGACGACCGCGAGCCCGGTGAACAGCATGACCGGCAGGGCCGTCCACTGGTCCTGCGGCCAGTAGGTGGCGGCGGTCACCGGAGCCAGGTTGAAGCCGATCAGCATGACCACCGCGCCGGTGACGACCGGAGGCATGGCCGCGTGGATGATCCGCGCCCCGAAGCGCTGGACGGCGAGCCCCACCAGGAACAGCGCGACGCCGACGACGAAGACCGCGCCGGTCACGGTCGCGCTGGTGCCGCCCTGGGCCCGGATGACGGCGGCCACGCCCACGAACGACAGCGAGCAGCCCAGATAGCTGGGCACCCGGCCGCGGGTCGCGAGCAGGAAGATCACGGTCGCGACGCCGGACATCATGATCGCGAGGTTGGGGTCGAGGCCCATCAGTACCGGGGCGACGAAGGACGCGCCGAACATGGCGACCACGTGCTGGGCGCCGAGGCCCACCGTGCGGGGCCAGGAGAGCCGTTCGTCGGGGCGTACCACCGCTCCGGGCGCGGGCGTGCGCCCGTCACCGTGCAGTTTCCAGCGCACGCCGAGATCCATGGTGGGGGTTTCGCTTTCTCTGTGCATGAAGGCGGTCCAGACCATTGTGATCGCGATCGGGGTGCGGAGAGGGATTCTGAGCGGTCGCTTAGTATGTGGTGGCCGCAGCACCCCTCAGCACCCCGAGCAGCCCCCAGCACCCCTCAGCGACGCCCAGGAGCCCCCGCCGTGACCGCCGAAGCCCCGACCGCCCCCGCCGTCGCCTACGGCAGGCTGATCCCCGTCACCGTCCACTTCGACGACCTCGACGCACTCGGACTCCTGCACAACGCCCGCTACCCGCTGCTGGCCGAGCGCGCCTGGACCGAGCTGTGGAACGGGCACGGCGTCCGCTTCGACGGCGACTGGGTGGCCGCGGGGGACGCCTGCAACGCCGTACGCGAACTGCGCGTCACCTACGAAGCTCCGGTGACCCGCCCCGGGGTCTACGCCGTTCACCTCTGGGTGGAACGGCTCGGCACCACCGGCCTGACCTACGGCTTCCGCTTCTGCTCCGCCGACGGGACGCAGACCTACGCCCACGGCACCCGGGTCCTGGTCCGGCTGGACGCCACGACCCTGCGCCCCACCCCGTGGACCGACGCCTTCAGGGTCGTGGGCCGGGAACTGCTGCGGCCTTCGGAGTGATCTCGCCGCGGGCGCCGCGCTCGGCCGTGCGCAGCACACCCGCGAACCCGGCGAGCCCGCACGCCAGCGCCGTCACCAGGCAGAACGAGACCACCAGGCTGCTCGCCTGGGCCACCGTGCCGATCAGGCTCGGCGCGATCAGCCCCGAGGTGTAGGTGATCGTCGCCACACCCGCGATGGCCTGGCTGGGGTTGGGCCCGGCGTGCCCGGCCGCCGCGAAACAGAGCGGCACGACCACGGCGATGCCGAGCCCCATCAGTGCGAACCCGGCCATCGCCACCGCCGGATGTCCCGCGACGACGACCAGCAGGCCGCCGAGCACGGCCAGGACCCCGCCGGCGCGGACGGTGCGGACCGCGCCGAAGCGGTTCACCACGGCGTCCCCGGCGATCCGGGCCACCGCCATCGTCAGCACGAACCCCGTGGTCGAGGCCGCCGCCAGCCCGGCCGAACTGTCCAGCCGGTCCCGCAGGAACACCGCCGACCAGTCCAGGCTCGCGCCCTCCGCGAACACCGCGCAGAAGCCGACCGCGCCGATCAGCAGCGCCGAGCGCGGCGGCAGCGCGAACCGCGGGGGCGGCTCCTCGTCCTCGGCGGGCTGCACGTCCAGCACCCAGCTGCAGGCGAGCACACCGAGCACGGTGAGGACGGCCGCCGCGAGCGCGAAGTGCACCCGCGCGTCCGCGCCGAGGTGCGCGGCGAGCGTGCCCGCCGCCGAGCCCGTCAGCGCGCCCGCGCTCCACATGCCGTGCAGCCCCGACATGACCGACTTCCCGAGCAGCCGCTCGACCTCGACACCCAGCGCGTTCATGGCCACGTCGGCCATGCCCGCGCTCGCGCCGTAGCAGAACATCGCCAGGCACAGCGTGGACATGTTCGGCGCGAAGGACGGCAGGACCAGGGACAGCGTCCACAGCGCGATCAGCCCGCGCAGGGCTCTGCGGCTGCCGAAGCGGTGGCTGATCCGGCCCGCGAGCGGCATCGAGCACGAGGCGCCGAACGCCGTGAACGCCAGCGAGAGGCCCAACTGGCCCGCGCTCAGCGAGGCGTGCTCCTGGATCCACGGCACGCGGGTCGCGAAGGAGCCCGTCACGGCACCGTGCACGGCGAACACGGCCGCCACGGCGTACCGGGCGCGCCTCACCTCGTCGTGCGCGTAGCCCACGTCACTCATGCTCCAGCCCCTCCCCAGGAGTTTCCCGCCGCGCTCTCGCGATGCCGCCGTAAACTATCAGGGACCCTGCCTGATAGATAGGGAGATTACGGCCGCCGGTTTCTGGGAGGATTTCCGTCATGCCCGCATCACCCAGCACCGCCCGGGCCATCAACGACCGGCTGGCCCTGCGGCTGTTGCAGCAGGAAGGCCCGCTGACGGCAGGGCGGTTGAAGCAGCTGACCGGACTGTCCCGGCCCACCGTCGCGGACCTCGTCGAGCGGCTCACCGCCTCGGGACTGATCACGATGGTGGGCGAGTCCGGCGAGGTGCGCCGCGGGCCGAACGCCCGGCTGTACGGCATCGTTGCCGACCGCGCCCACCTCGCCGCCCTCGACGTGCGCACCGGGGGCGTCTTCGTGCTGGTCTCCGACCTCGTCGGGCGGGTGCTCGCCGAGACGTCCGTGCCGATCGGCGGGGACACCGGGACCGGGCCCGCCGTGGAGCAGGCCGTGGCCGCGGTGGAGCGCACGGCGAAGGAGGCGGGCGCGACGGGGGTGCCCTCGCGCGAGGGCGTTCGAGCGTGGGGGAGGCTGCACACCATCGGCATCGGAGCGCCGGGCCTCATCGACCCGGCCACCGGCGACCTCCGCGACTCCGGCGGCCTGCCCGCCTGGCACCGCCGGCTGGCCGCGGCCCTGCAGGAACGGCTGCCCGAGGCCCGGGTCATCTTGGAGAACGAGACCAACCTGGCCGCGGTGGCCGAGCAGCGCGAGGGCGCCGCCCGCGACCGGGACACCTTCGTCCTGCTGTGGCTGGGCCACGGCGTCGGCGCCGCCGTCGTCCTCGACGGCACCCTGCGCCGCGGCGCCTCCGGCGGCACCGGCGAGATCGGCTTCCTGCCGGTCCCCGGAACGACGTCCCTCCCGTCGGCGACCGACTGCGCCGGCGGCTTCCACTCCCTTGCCGGGGCGTCGGCGATCGGCACGCTGGCCGCGGAGCACGGCCGCCCCGTGCCGGACGCGCCGATGGACGGACCGGGGGCGGCGGAGCTCGTCCTCGCGGCGGTGACCGAGGCGGTTCGGTCGCCGCACGGAAACGCCGACCGCTTCCTCGACACCCTGGCGGACCGCGTCGCCGTCGGCGCCGCCTCCGTCGCCGCGATCCTGGACCCCGGCTGCGTGGTCCTGGGCGGCGAGATCGGCCAGGCCGGGGGCCCGCCGCTGGCCGCCCGCGTTGCAGACCGCCTCCGCCGGATGTCCCCCCTGGTCACCGAGGTGCGACCGAGCACCCTCGGCGGAACCGCGGTCCTGCGCGGCGCCCTGCTGACGGCACGGGAACGGGCCCAGGAGGAACTGTTCGCACCGCCCGAGCGCTGACCTGAGGGGGTGTCTTCTGGATCTTGCCGGCGTCCAGGTCCGCCATCCGCCCGGCGGGGAGTGGCATGGCGGGTGGCTTCGCCAGGGCCTGGAGCAGCGTGCCCCCGAGCCGCAGCAGCCCGGCGGCGGGCAAGGGCCGTCGTCACCGCCACCGGGCGCGCCCGAACCATAAAAGGACTAGACCAATATGGTCAATGGGTTGGGTCCTGGCCACCCGGACGGGGCAACCCCTCGGAGTCGTACGGCTGTTGGGGGGAAGGCGGCGTTCCGCGCAAGTCCGGGACGCGTGCTGTGAGCGACCCCACACCGACCGCCTGCATGAGTGGGCATCGGGCGTGGCAAACTGGCCATGTACCAGAAGCAGCGCACTCCGGGGTCGGTGAAAGTCCGAACCGGCGGTTACAGTCCGCGACCCGGTCGCTTCCAGCGGCCGGTTGACCAGGTGAAATTCCTGGACCGACGGTTAAAGTCCGGATGGGAGGCAGTGCGCGGCGGGCGAGCATGCACATGTGCGCGCCGCCGTATCTGGGTTCGTCCGTACGCGGACGGATCCATCTCGGCGTCGCCCTCGGTGTGTTCACCCGTACATGCTGTCGT
The DNA here is from genome assembly GCF_053592475.1 of Streptomyces sp. NPDC002671. NCBI lineage: Bacteria > Bacillati > Actinomycetota > Actinomycetes > Kitasatosporales > Streptomycetaceae > Streptomyces > Streptomyces sp. NPDC002671. The sequence continues at coordinate 75,079 of NZ_JBSFVU010000002.1, read as the reverse complement.
CATCGACAGGCCCCGGAGTCCGTGCCCAATGAGGCTGGAGGACCCGGGAAGTGTTCACTGGAATCGTCGAAGAGCTGGGTGAGATCACCGCCGTCGAGAACCTCGGCGACTCCTCCCGCTTCCGGCTCCGCGGACCCGTCGTGACCCAGGGCGCGCAGCACGGCGACTCCATCGCCGTGAACGGGGTCTGTCTCACCGTCGTCGAGCACGAGGGTGACGAGTTCACCGCCGACGTCATGGCCGAGACGCTGACCCGCTCCAGCCTGGGCGCGCTCACCGTCGGCTCCCGCGTCAACCTGGAGCGCCCCACCGCCGTCGGCGCACGCCTCGGCGGGCACATCGTGCAGGGCCACGTCGACGGCACCGGCGAGGTGCTGGCGCGCACGCCCTCCGAGAACTGGGAGATCGTGAAGATCTCGCTCCCCGCGGACCTCGCCCGGTACGTCGTGGAGAAGGGCTCCATCACCGTCGACGGCATCAGCCTCACGGTCGTCGAGGCCGGCCCGGACTACTTCACCGTCAGCCTCATCCCGACCACCCTCGACCTGACCACGCTCGGTGTGAAGCAGCTCGGCGACCCGGTCAACCTCGAAGTCGACGTCATCGCCAAGTACGTCGAGCGGCTGCTCGCCTCCGGTCAGGGGGACGGGCGGTGAACTGGCTCAACTCCCACGCCTTCACGCTGTTCGGACAGCCCATCATCTGGTCCGACATGGTCGGCAACATCCTGGGCCTCATCACCCTGGCCCTCGGCTGGCGCCGCTCCCTGTGGACCTGGCCCGTGCAGTTCCTCTCCGGCCTCGTCCTCTTCGCCGCCTTCTACGGCCACCTGACCGGCAGCGCCGGCAAGCAGGTTGTCGTCATGGCCGTCGCGCTGTACGGCTGGTGGCAGTGGCAGCGCACCAAGGGCCGGTCCGCGGACGGGCACATCACCCCCCGCTTCGCGAGCTGGACCGAGCGCGCGGCCATGGCCGTCGCGGCGGCCGTCGGCACGGTCGCGGTCGCCCTGCTCTTCAAGGCCTACCCGAGCCTGTCCTGGGACCCCTGGCCGGACGCCTACATCTTCGTCGGCACCATCGTCGCGATGTACGCCCAGGCCAAGGGCATGGTCGAGTTCTGGATCGCCTGGCTGCTCGTCGACCTCGTCGGCGTGCCCCTCAACTTCGCCAACGGATACGCCTTCTCCGGCTTCGTCTACGTCATCTACGGCGCGCTCGTCCTGTGGGGCATGCGCGACTGGTGGCTGCGCTCCCGCACGAGCCCGCAGCCCGTCCTGGAAGGAGCACAGGCATGACCTCGGCCCCCGTGCTGTACGGCACCGACGACATCGAGGACTTCACGCTCGACCCGGTCGAGCAGGCCATCGCCGACATCGCCCTCGGCCGCCCGGTGGTCGTCGTGGACGACGAGGACCGCGAGAACGAGGGCGACCTCGTCATCGCCGCCGAGAAGGCGACCCCCGAGATCGTCGCCTTCATGATGAGCGAGTGCCGCGGCCTGATCTGCGCCCCCATGGAGGGCGAGGAACTCGACCGGCTGCAGCTGCCGCAGATGGTCGAGGACAACACCGAGTCGATGAAGACCGCGTTCACCGTCTCCGTGGACGCCAGCGCCGCGCACGGTGTGACCACCGGCATCTCGGGCTCCGACCGGTCGACGACGCTCCAGCTGCTCGCGAGCGGCACGGCGGAGCCGAGCGACTTCGTCCGCCCCGGCCACATCTTCCCGCTGCGCGCCCGGCCCGGCGGCGTCCTCGTCCGCAACGGCCACACCGAGGCCGCCGTCGACCTCGCCCGCCTCGCGGGCCTCAAGCCGGTCGGCGCCATCGTGGAGATCGCCGGCGAGGACGGCCGCATGCTGCGCCTGCCCGAGCTGATCCCGTTCGCCCGCAAGCACGGCCTGACGATCATCTCCATCGAGGACCTGATCGCCTACCGCCGCAGCAACGACCCCACCGTCCGCCGCGAGGCCGAGGTCCACCTGCCCACCGCGCACGGCACCTTCACCGCCTACGGCTACCGGTCCACCCTCGACGGCGTCGAGCACGTCGCCCTCGTCCACGGCGAGATCGGCGACGGCGAGGACGTCCTGGTCCGGGTCCACTCCGAGTGCCTCACCGGCGACGTCTTCCGCTCCCTGCGCTGCGACTGCGGCCCCCAGCTGGACGCCGCCCTGGAGCGCATCCACGCCGAGGGCCGGGGCATCGTCGTCTACCTGCGCGGACACGAGGGACGCGGCATCGGCCTGGTGTCCAAGCTGCGCGCCTACGAACTCCAGGAACGCGGCCGGGACACCCTCGACGCCAACCTCGAACTCGGCCTGCCCGCCGACGCCCGCGACTACGGCGCCGGCGCGCAGATCCTCGCCGACCTCGGGGTGCGCAGTGTCCGCCTGATGACCAACAATCCCGAGAAGACCGACGCGCTGCAGCGCCACGGCCTGAAGGTCACCGGCCGCGAGCCGATGCCCGTACAGGCGGGCGAGCACAACCTCCGGTACCTGCGCACCAAGCGGGACCGGATGGGGCACGAACTGCCCTGGCTCGACACGCCGGCCGCGGCGGCCTCCGCGGCCAGCCAGTAAGCAAGACCAGTAAGCAAGGCCAGTAAGAAGAAACGCCTTAGGAGAGACGTGAGCGGCAAGGGTGCACCGGAACTGACCGTACGCAACGCGAGCGACCTCAGGGTCGCCGTCATCGCGGCGCAGTGGCACGAGAAGGTGATGGACGGTCTGGTCAACGGCGCCCTGCGCGCCCTGCACGAGCTGGGTATCGACGAGCCGACCCTGATCCGGGTCCCCGGCACCTTCGAGCTGCCGGTCGCCGCGAAGGTCCTCGCCGGCCGCGGCTACGACGCGGTCGTCGCCCTCGGCGTCGTCATCCGCGGTGGCACCCCCCACTTCGACTACGTGTGCCAGGGTGTCACCCAGGGCCTCACCCAGGTCTCGGTCGACACCGGCGTCCCCGTCGGCTTCGGCGTGCTCACCTGCGACACCGAGGAGCAGGCCCTGGACCGGGCCGGCATCGAGGGCTCGAACGAGGACAAGGGCCACGAGGCGGTGACCGCGGCGATCGCGACCGCCGCGACGCTCCGCTCAGTATCTGAACCCTGGCACTGAAAGGTCCCACACACCGCGTAGGGTGGGACCACCATGTCCAAGAAGACGTTCGAGCAGCTCTTCACCGAGCTGCAGCACAAGGCCGCCAACGGCGATCCCGCCACCTCCCGCACCGCAGAGCTGGTCGGCAAGGGCGTCCATGCCATCGGCAAGAAGGTCGTCGAAGAGGCCGCCGAGGTCTGGATGGCCGCCGAGTACGAGGGCAAGGAGGCGGCTGCCGAGGAGATCTCCCAGCTGCTGTACCACGTCCAGGTGATGATGGTCGCCCGCGGGATCTCCCTCGACGACGTCTACGCCCACCTTTAAGCACCGCCAGCTCAGAACCACATCCCACCACGCGAAGGAAGCCGATCTCATGCTGCGCATCGCCGTCCCCAACAAGGGTTCACTGTCCGGCCCTGCGGCGGAGATGCTGCATGAGGCCGGCTACCAGCAGCGCCGGGAGAGCAAAGAGCTGCGGATCGTCGACCCGGAGAACGAGGTCGAGTTCTTCTACCTCCGCCCCCGAGACATCGCGATCTACGTCTCCTCCGGCCGCCTCGACATCGGCATCACCGGCCGCGACCTGCTGATCGACTCCGGCGCCGACGCCGAGGAGATCCTGCCGCTGGGCTTCGCCCGCTCCACCTTCCGCTTCGCCGCCAAGCCGGGCACCGCCGACGGCGTCCAGGACCTCAAGGGCAAGACGGTCGCCACCTCCTACGAGGGCATCGTCGCCGGGCACCTCGCCGACCACGGCATCGACGCCTCCGTCGTACACCTGGACGGCGCCGTCGAGACCGCCATCGAACTGGGCGTCGCCGAGGTCATCGCCGACGTGGTGGAGACCGGCACCTCGCTGCGCAACGCGGGCCTGGAGGTCTTCGGCGAGCCGATCATGAAGTCCGAGGCCGTCGTCATCCGCCGCACCGGCGCCGACGGCGAGGAGCCGAAGGTCCAGCAGTTCCTGCGCCGCCTCCAGGGCGTCCTGGTGGCGCGGACGTACGTGATGATGGACTACGACTGCCGCGTCGAGCAGCTGGAGAAGGCCGTCGCCCTGACGCCAGGCCTGGAGTCCCCGACCGTCTCCCCGCTGCACAACGAGGGCTGGGTCGCCGTCCGCGCCATGGTCCCCGCCAAGGAGGCCCAGCGGATCATGGACGACCTGTACGCCATCGGCGCCCGCGCCATCCTGACCACGGCCATCCACGCCTGCCGCCTCTGAGGGGCGACCTACCGCCTCCGAGAACCCGTCAGCCCCGAGAACGAGATGTCCGACGTGCCCACCCTCCCCGTGACCTTCCGGCCGAACCTGACCCGGGCCATCCTGCTCACCGCGGGCGTGGTGATCCTCCTGGTCATCTCCGGGGTCGCGATGCTGCTGGACATCGGCCCGGGGGAGCGGGTCAGCTTCGTCGTCACCGGCGCGCTGATCTGCTGGGTGCTGACCCGGCTCGCCCGGGTGAAGGTCGTCGCCGAGGAGTCCGGGGTCACGGTCGTCAACATCGCCGGCCGGCGGCGTCTGGCCTGGGCGGAGATCCTCCAGGTGAACCTCCGCCCGGGCGACCCCTGGGTGTTCCTCAACCTCAGCGACGGCACCAGCCTGCCCGCGCTCGGCATCCAGCCGGGCATCGCCAGGGACCGCGCCATCGCCGATGCCCGGGCCCTGCGCGCCCTCGTGGAGCAGCGGTCAGGCCACGACCCCGAGGGGCCTCAGGGCTGAGTCGGGGCTCACTCCGGGCTCACTCGGGGGCGTCTGCCCTGCCGCTCAAGGCCCGGTCTTGATTAATCTGGTGGCGGAGGCGAAACATCACGCCTCCGCCCCTGTGGCACCGCCCGGTGCACAGGGGTTCCTGCAACCCGAGGAGTGACTCCCTCCGGCGATGGACGGATCGTCCTGTAGTACCCGCGCCGTCCCCTCCCGACATACCGCGGACCAGTTCCGCGTGTACGCGGAGGCGGCGGCATCATGACCATCCCGCTGCTGCTCCTCGGAGCGGCTTTCCTGTTGATTCTCGCCAACGGCTTCTTCGTGGCGGCCGAGTTCGGCCTGGTGACGGTCGAGCGCCCGGACGCCGAGAAGGCCGCCGCCGAGGGTGACAAGCGCGCCCACACGGTCGTCGAGTCGCTCAAGGAGCTGTCCTTCCAGCTCTCCGGCACCCAGCTCGGCATCACCATCACCTCGCTCGTCGTCGGCATGCTCGCCGAGCCGGCCCTCGCCGATCTGCTGCGCGGCCCGTTCGCCGCGATCGGCGTCCCCGACGGCGCCGCCTCCGGCCTCGCCGTGGTCGTCGGCATGCTGTTCGCCTCCGCGCTCCAGATGGTGGTCGGCGAGCTCGTGCCCAAGAACTGGGCGGTGTCCAAGCCGCTCCAGGTCGCGAGGTTCGTGGCCGGGCCCCAGCACCACTTCGCCCGCCTGTTCCGGCCGGTGATCGCCGCGCTCAACACCGTCGCCAACCGGCTGGTGCGCGCGCTCGGCGTGGAGCCCGCCGAGGAGCTGGCCTCTGCCCGCACCCCGGGCGAGCTGGTCTCCCTGGCCCGGCACTCCGCGCAGGCCGGCGCCCTGGAGCAGGACACGGCCGACCTGTTCGTGCGTACCCTGTCGCTGGGCGAGCTGACCGCGCAGCACGTGATGACCCCGCGCGTGAAGGTCAGCGCGCTCCAGGACTCGGCCAGTGCCGAGGACGTCGTGAACCTCACCCGCGCCACGGGCCTGTCGCGCTTCCCGGTCTACCGGGAGAAGATCGACGAGATCGTCGGCATGGCCCACCTCAAGGACGCCCTCGCGGTCCCCGTCCACGACCGGCTGCGCACCCCGGTGAGCCGTATCGCCCGCCCCGCGCTGCTGGTCCCCGAGACCCTGCCCGTCCAGCCCCTCCTCGCCCGGCTGCGCAGTGAGCAGCCCATCGCGGTCGTCGTGGACGAGTACGGCGGCACGGCGGGCGTGGTCACCCTGGAGGACATCGTGGAGGAACTCGTCGGCGAGGTCCGCGACGAGCACGACCGCCAGGACGTGCCCGAGCTGGCCGCCGCCCCGCCCGAGGACGGCAAGCCCGCCTGGGACGTGGACGGCAGCTGCCGCGTCGACATCCTCCAGCGCATAGGCCTCGACGTGCCCGAGGGGCCGTACGAGACCGTCGCCGGACTCGTCGCCGACCTGCTCGGCCGCATCCCGGCCCCCGGCGACCGGGCCGAACTGCCCGGCTGGCGGCTCTCGGTCCGCCAGGTCGGCCACTACCGCGCCGAGCGGGTCCGCCTGGTCAGGACGGTCCCGGCGGCGGGTGTCATGGAGGCCGCCCGATGAGCATCCTCCAACTCGTCTTCGCCGCGCTGCTCGTGCTCGCCAACGGCTTCTTCGTCGGCGCCGAGTTCGCGCTCGTCTCCGTGCGCCGCAGCCAGATCGAACCGCTCGGCACCGCGCGGGCCCGCCAGGTGCTGTACGGCCTGGAGCGGCTGCCGCAGATGATGGCCGCCGCGCAGTTCGGCATCACCGTGTGCTCCCTGACGCTCGGCGCCGTCGCCGAGCCGACGGTGGCCCACCTGCTGGAGCCGGCGTTCGAGGCGATCAGGCTGCCCGACGGCATGATCCACCCGCTGGGCTATGTCATCGCCCTGGCCGGCGTCGTCTTCTTCCACCTCGTCATCGGCGAGATGGTCCCGAAGAACCTCGCCATGGCCGCACCGGAGAAGGCCGCGCTGTGGCTCAGCCCCGGCCTGGTCTACTTCGCCCGCCTCTGCAAGCCGATCACCGTCGCCCTCGGCGCCTGCGCCCAGGGCATCCTGCGGCTCTTCCGCGTCGAGCCCAAGGACGAGGTCGAGGCCGTGGTCACCAGCGAGCAGCTCAACCGCCTGCTGGAGGACTCCGGCCAGGCGGGCCTGCTCGACCCCGAGGAGCGGGAGCGGCTGGAGGACGCCCTGGAACTGGGCTCCCGCCCGGTCACCGACGTCCTCCTCAAGCGCGAGTCGCTGGTCACGGTGGCTCCGTCGGTCACCCCGGGAGAGATCGTCGCCCTGACCGCCCGCACCGGCTACTCACGCTTCCCGGTGGCGGCCGAGACGGGCGCCTTCATGGGCTATGTGCACGTCAAGGACGTCCTGGACCTGGAGGACTCCGACCGGGCGGTGCCGCAGCACGTCTGGCGCCCGATGGCGACCCTCCGTGCGGAACTCCCCCTGGACGACGCCCTGACGGTGATGCGCCGGGCGGCCACCCACCTGGCCCAGGTGGCGGACGCGCACGGCAGGGCCCTGGGCCTGGTCGCCCTGGAGGACGTACTGGAACTCCTGGTGGGCGAGGTGCGGGACCCGGCCCACCGGAAGACCACGGAGGTGAAGCTGACGGAGCCGAGGGTGAGCGGGGAGCCGGAGCAGGCGCTCGCCACGTAGACCGTCGTCGCCCGAGGGTGCGCGGAGGCGGAGCCGCATGTCGGCACAGCCCCGCGCCCCTGGGGCGTTGCTCCGGGCGTACCTACATGCCCGACGGATCATGCGGCCCCCGCCCCGACAGCACCTCCCCGTACGCCTGCATGAGATCCGGCAGCCGCAGCGTCGCCAGGTCCTCCCGTGACAGCGCCCCCGGATACACCGACAGCCGCAGGTCCCGGTACGCGCAGCTCTTCTCGTACAGCGTCCGCAGGAACCGCCCGTTGCCCAGCTCGTCGATCCACCCCTGGTCGACCACGTGCCCGGCGATGGACCGCAGCTCCTCCAGCGCCTCCTCGTCCCACAGGTCGCCGTTCTCCGCGGCCAGCACCTTGCCGATCTCGGTGAGTTCCAGGGGCCGGTAGGAGGGGAAGTCGACGCGCGTGGTGAATCGGGAGGACAGCCCGGGGTTGGCGGCGAGGAGCCGGTCCATGCCCTCCGGGTAGCCGGCCAGGATCACCACCAGGTGGTCGCGGTTGTCCTCGGCCCGCTTCAGCAGCACCTGCAGCGCCTCGTCGCCGTACGCGTCCCCCTTGCCGTAGCCGGAGTTGGACAGCGAGTACGCCTCGTCCACGAACAGCACCCCGCCGATGGCGGAGTCGATCAGCTCGTTGGCCTTCACGGCCGTCTGGCCGAGGTACTCGCCGACCAGATCGGCCCGTTGGGCCTCCACCAGATGGTCGCCGCCGAGCAGCCCGAGCGCGTAGAAGACCCGGCCCAGGATCCGGGCGACCGTGGTCTTGCCCGTGCCCGACGGCCCGGAGAAGACGAAGTGCCGCTTGGGCGGCTGCACCGGCAGCCCCTGCCCGGCCCGCAGCCGGGCCATGTTCAGCTGCGCCGACAACGCCTTGACCTGGCGCTTGACCGGCTCCAGGCCCACCATGCGCTCCAGCTCGGCGAGCGCCTCCGCGAGCAGCGCCGGGTCGGTCGGCCCGGCCGGAATCGGTGACGAGGGCACGCCGGTCTTCGACCGCACCGCAGGATCGCCCACCGACGGCAGGGGACCGGCCGGCGGTTCGGGGTCCGTCAGCCGCAGATCACGCCCCTCGGCGCCGAAGAGCGGATCGAAGCCGTCCGGTCCGTCCACCGCGTCCTGCCCGGCCCCGGTGAGGGTGATCGCGGCGAGGTCGACCGCGTCGATCCCGTCCTCGTATCCATCGCCCTCGGCGATCGCGGCGAGGCGGGCCGCGGTGTCCATGAACGCGGGGTCGACCCGGTGCACCGCCCGGTACAGGGGCAGGGCGGCGGCCGAGCGGCCGGTGCCCTCGTGGGCGCGGGCCAGCCAGTAGCGCAGCTCCTTGCGCTGCGGCTGTTCGCTGCGGCAGCGCATCAGCGCCGCCGACAGCAGCGGCTCGGCCTGCCCGTACATCTCCAGGCGCACCCGGGCCATGCCGCCGAACAGGCCCGCCTCTATGCCGAGGAGAGGGTCGTCGAGCAGCGGGTCGGTGTGCCGTACCAACTGGTCCCAGTCTTTGACCAGATAGGTGCGGCAGGCGTGCAGGAAGCGGACCTGCGGATCGGTGTCCACCGGCGGCAGCCCCGCGAGCGCCCGGTCCAGCTCCGGCACGTGCCGGCCGTCCAGCCAGTGCGAGGCGTGCGCGAGCAGCAGGTCGCGCGGGCTCTCCAGCACCGGCTGCACCCACCAGCCCAGCCAGTACCAGGAGTTGAGCGATCTGCGGTGCCGGGCCCGCTGCTCCCCGAAGCGGTCCCGGTGCCGGAACATCCTGAGCAGCGCGGTCGTCGTGTCCACCCGTAAGGCGTGCAGCCCGAGCCAGGCGTCCGCCATGCCGGAGTCCATCCGGACCGCGGCCCGGAACTCCTCCTCCGCCTGCGGATAGGCCCCCATCGTGTAGGCGTCCACACCTCGCAGCCAGGCGAGGTCGGCCGGGGCCGCGGGGCCCTGCGTGCCGAAGTCCATCACGTCCCCCCACAGACCGTGCCCCCGTGGTTCACCACCGGGCAGTCGCCCGACGGCCGCCGCGCTCGAACCGCTGTGCGGCGGACCGGAGTTGCAGGTGCGCAAGGCACTGCTCGAAGGTCGCACCGAGGGCATCGTACCCGCGGCACGACCGTGCGCCGAAGGGTGGCGCAGGGGCCCGTTCGACGAGGTGGGAGTGGACGGGAGCGAGCGGGCGGCAGAGGGGGAGCGGGCCGCACGGTGACCGAGGGTGAGCGTGGGCGCGCGCGGGGCGTCCGGAAAACGGAATACGGGCAGAACGAAGCCCCCGATCACGGGGGAACAACCGGGGGCTTCGCGTCTGCGGGCGGCTCCCAAAGGCCGCACATTGAGAACGTAAGACCTGTACGCCCCCCCGGTCAAGCGCAGTTGGGGCACTTGAAGAAGTTCTCGAATCGCGATCTTCACAAGTTCAGCACATCGCGGATGGTCCATCACGGTGAGTGACCTCCTGGCCTGTCCCAGGAGGCGATCCCGGTCCCGGCAGCACCGTGTACCCCTCGGGTGTCTGGACGACCAGAAGATCGGCATGGGGGCGTGAAGGGTCGGCGGTGAAGTGCTCGTGCTCCGCCGTGACCCACCCGTCCCAGAACTCCCGCTGCTCCGTCCCGTCCCGCAGCCGTCCGCGCGCCCAGGAGTCCTCGTGGGGCAGCTCCATCCACAGCAGCCGCGCCAGATACGGGCGCAACGCCCGGCGGCCGGCGCCGACGCCCTCGATCAGCACCACTGGCGCGGGCGGCAGCGGGCGCGGCGCCGCGAACGCGCGGGCGCGCCAGTCGTAGGGGGTGTAGTGCGCGCTCTCGCCGTGGGCGAGGGGCTCGATCACCTGGGCCAGCAGCCGTCCGGTCCAGTCGAAGAGCTGTTCGTGGCTCGCGATGTCGTCGAGGTGCAGCACCGGGGCCCCGCCCAGCGCGGCGGCCAGCCGGCCCGCGAAGGTGGACTTTCCGGAGCCTGCGTGCCCGTCGACGCCGATCAGCCGGACCGGCCCGAGGGACGGGGGGAGCCCGTGCAGCCGGGCGGCGAGGTCGTGAATGGCGATTCCCGTGGTGTGGTGCGGTGTGGGGGTTTTCCGGAAACAGTCTAGTAGTGGCGCGTACCGACGGGACCGGCCGGTGGGAAATCGTCACTTCTTGAACCATCGGCTGGCGGCCAGTCAATCCTCTCGATAAACATCCCGAATCCGCTGACCGATATGTCGAATTCGGCGTTCCGAGGGTGCCCGCCGCTGAGTATGGTGCCTCCAGCGCGCAACTGCGATGCGTCGAACGGGGACGGACAGGGGAGCATGGCCGCGGGGTTATTCGAAGGGCACTATGTATGGCATCCGGCGGCTGACGACCGTGTCCTGGCAAGCGTATGCGTCGATGTGCGCGCCGGGCGATATCGGAGCGCGCGCGAAGCCCTCGCCGAGACGCGTTCCGACTTCGGGCTGCGGGCCCACCGCTCGCTGGTGCTGGCGTCCGAGGCGGCCGGCACCGACCTGGTCGAGCGCTGGCTGGCCGAGGAGCCGTCGCCCGAGGCGGCGCTGATGTGGGCCCGCGTGGCGGTGCAGCGGGCGATGCGGGCCGCCGACGCCCACGACGAGCGCGCCGAGGCGCTGGAGCGGATCGCGCTGGCCGCCTGTGACCGGGCCGCCGCCGTCGCCCCCGACGACCCCACCCCCTGGGTCGCCAAGCTGGCCATGACCCGCCTGCACCGGCTGCGCGACCCCGCCCCGAACGGCCTGCTCACCGCCCCGCCGGGCCCTTGGCGGCTGTTCGCGCACGTGCTGTCCTTCGACCCGTGGCACCGCGAGGCCCACCACCGGTTCCTGTCGTTCTTCTTCTCCCGCCACGGCGGCTCGGTCAACGCCGCCTGGGACGTGGCCGCCTTCCTCAGTCAGCGGGCGCCCGTCAACTCCGACCTGCGGCTGCTGCCCCTGGTCGCCCTGGTGGAGAGCTACAACCCCACCCAGCTGCTGGCCGGCCGGGTCTGGGAACAGCCGCAGTGGCGCTCCACCGCGCTGGCGATCTACCGCAACTGGCTGCCCACGGTGGCCGGTTACCCCTTCACCCCGGTGCTCGACCTGGCCTACCTCGCGCACGCGCTGGTCATGGGGGAGCGCGAGTTCGAGGCCCGGGCGGTGTTCACGGCGATGGGTCCGTACGCCTCGCGCATGCCCTGGAGCGCCTTCGGTGACCCCGCCGAGCAGCTCTCCCGGGCCCGGCGTACCTGTGGCCTGCCCGTCCCCGGACCCCTCTGACCCCGCACGTTCCCCTGCTCCTGCCTGCTCCTCCCCCGAGAGAAAGGTCGATCTGTGTCGGAACGGACTCCGGCGTCACGGGCGACGGCCCGCGACGCGGCCCCGGTCGTGCTCGACGATGACGCCACCCTGCATGCGATGGGCTATCCGCGGAAACTCACCCGGCGTTTCCAGGCGTTCGACAATTTCGCGATCTCCTTCACCATCATCAATATCCTTTCCGGTATTTTCTCGTCCTTCGGATACGGCATGAACGCGGGCGGGCCGCGCATTCTCGTATTCGGCTGGATCGGCGTGTCCGTCATGGTGCTGTTCATCGGTGCCGCAATGGCGGAAGTCGCCTCGGCCTATCCGACGAGCGGCGCGCTGTATTTCTCCGCCGGTAAACTCGCCAAGCGGCACAAGGGTGCCTGGTCCTGGTACACGGGCTGGCTGAATTTCGTGGGGCAGATCGGTGGCACCGCCGCCACCGGCTACGCGGCGGCCACCTTCATCCAGGCCTTCATCGCCCTGCAGTGGACCTCGTACCGGCCGACGGCGCACCAGACGGTCCTGATCACTGGCTTGATCATCGTGCTCCAGGGCCTCGCCAACACCTACACCGTCCAGCTCGTCGCCGTACTGAACCGCATTTCCGTGTGGTGGCTGCTGATTGGACTCGTGGTGATCGTGAGCACACTCATAGTGATGCCCGACCATCATCAGTCGGCGTCCTTCGTGACGCATTTCGAGAACAACACCGGCTTCACCAACGGACTTTACGGCGGCATGCTCGGCCTGCTGGTCACGAGCTGGACCTTCACGGGCTTCGACGGCAGCTTCCACATGTCCGAGGAAACGGTCCACGCGACGGTCAACGCGCCCAGGGGGATCACCCGGTCCGTCGGCTATTCGGCGATCACCGGCCTGATCCTGATGCTGGCACTGGTCTACAGCATTGGCGACTACGACAAAGTCGCCGGCTCGGCCGCGCCGCCGGTCCAGATACTCATCGACGGCCTGGGCCTGCGTACCGCCAAGCTGATGCTGCTGATCGTGATCGGCGCGATGCTCTTCTGCGGGCTCGCCAACCTCACCAGCAACACCCGGCAGATCTTCGCCTTCTCCCGGGACGGCGCCATGCCCGGCTCGCGCTGGTGGCACTCGGTCTCGCTGCGCACCCGTACGCCCGTCAACGCGGTGTGGCTCGCGGTGGTCTGCTCGCTCGCCCTGGTCGTGCCGGGCTGGTGGTCGCACACGGCGTTCACCGCCATCGTCAGCGTCAACGTCGTCGGGCTCTTCCTCGCCTACGCCGTGCCGATCTTCCTGCGGCTGCGGCTCGGCGCCGAGTTCCAGCCGGGCCCCTGGCACCTGGGCCGCTGGGGCCGGCCGATCGGCTGGGTGGCGGTGATCTGGATCGTGCTCAGCAGCGTCCTGTTCATGCTGCCGCAGGCCTCGCCGATCACCGCCGACTCCTTCAACTACGCGTCGATCGCCCTGGCCGTCGTGCTGCTCGTGGCCACGGTGTGGTGGTTCGCCGCCGCCCGCCGCCGCTTCCAGGGCCCGGTCAGCTACGGCCGCCCCGACGAGGTCGCCGCGATGGACCTCGTCTGACCTCGGTTTCCCCGGCCCCGGCGCACGGCACTCGCCCACGCCGGGGCCGTGCCCTGTCCGGGCCACGTCCGGGCCGGCCCTCCACCGGTCAGCCCCCCTTCAGTGGCCGAGACCAATATTCATGGCGTGGCATGAGCCGAAGTGCTGGCAGGGGCATGCCGCCTGCTCCATAGTTGGCGCACAACCGTGCACCGGATCATCCCGAATCGGACACCTGGGGGTAATCGCGCCCATGAGCAGAGCCCAACAGCCGTCCCGCAGAACCGTCCTCGCCGTCGCCGTGGCCGCCGCGGTGACCGGGGGAGCGGCCCCCGCCGCCGCGAACCCGCAGACCTCCGGCGGCGAAGGCGGCGACTCCGGCCAGGCGCCGGCCCGCACCGTCGACTACTGCGCCTGGACCACGTACCGCGACTGGCGGTCCGGCACCGCCCAGGGCGTCCGGGCCGTCTCCGGCCTCCGCCCCGCCGTCGAGATCGGCACCGCCGCGGGCCGCACCGACTACACCGACCCGCACACCGGCACCACCGCCACCTGGGAGTACGCCACCTGGACCGCCCCGGTCCAGCAGCTCACCGTCCCCGCGACGGAGGTCATCGCCTCCTGGAACGCGCACACCCCGGCCGGTACCTGGCTCCAGGTCGAGCTGCGCGGCACGTACACCGACGGCACCGACACCCCCTGGTACGTGATGGGCCGCTGGGCGGCCGGGGACCAGGACATCAAGCGGACCTCGGTGGACGGCCAGAGCGACGGCAAGAGCACCGTCTGGACCGACACCTTCGCCATCGACGACGCGAGCACCGGCCTGCGCCTCGCCTCCCACCGGCTGCGGCTCACCCTCTACCGCACCCCGGGCACGCACCTGACCCCGACCGTGTGGCGGCTCGGGGCCATGGGCTCCGACATCCCCGACCGCTTCACCGTCCCGGCCTCCGCCCCGGGCCTCGCCCAGGAACTGGCCGTCCCGCGCTACTCGCAGGAGATCCACAAGGGCCAGTACCCCCAGTACGACAACGGCGGCGAGGCCTGGTGCAGCCCCACCAGCTCGCAGATGATCGTCGAGTACTGGGGCGGCCGGCTCACCCCCGAGCAGCTGTCCTGGGTGGACCCGTCCTACGCCGACCCCCAGGTCGACCACGCGGCCCGCTCCACCTACGACTACCAGTACCAGGGCTGCGGCAACTGGCCGTTCAACGCCGCCTACGCGGCCACCTTCCCGGACCTTCAGGGCGTCGTCACCCGGCTCACCTCGCTGACCGACCTGGAGACCCTGATCGCGGCCGGCATCCCGGCCATAACGTCCCAGTCCTTCCTGAAGACCGAGCTGACCGGCGCCGGCTACGGCACCTCCGGTCACCTGATGACGGTGATCGGCTTCACCGCGGAGGGCGACGTGATCGCCAACGACCCGGCCTCGCCGAGCGACCAGGCGGTGCGCCGCGTCTACCTCCGGAGGGAGTTCGAAAACATCTGGTTGCGGACCAAGCGGTACAACGCCTCCGGCAAGGTCGTCTCCGGCACCGGCGGCGTCTGCTACCTGTACTTCCCGGCCCAGCCGAGCCCGCGCCAGCGCAAGGCGCTGGAGGCGGTGGGCGTGCGCTGACCCTGTGAGCAACGTCTCCGCCGTAAACGGTGCAGCGGGTGGCAAAGTGGATGGATGGCGGGGGTTTCAGCCTGTACGTCCGACGTCTGTGAGAAGCCATGACCGCACACCCGGCCACCGCCACCCGCGCCCGCACCGGCGGCCCCCAGGAAGACGGACCGAAGATCCTTGAGCACGTCATGGGCTGGGTCCTGGTCGCGGTGGTCGCGATGTTCGTGACCCAGCTCGGACTGATCTGAATCCGGTCCGGAGCGATCCGAACCCGGCTCCGACTGCTCTGATCGGGCAACTGTGCGGCCCTTGTTCTGACATACTGCGGCTGTCCCGCCGATTGCCTAGACCAGGGCCGAAGTTGAATATGCGTCAACAGCGTGCCGCCGCCCCTCCCCGGGCGCGCGGCACCGAGCGTTCGCAGGCGCGGCGCGCCGAACTGATCGCCATCGGGCGGAGGCTGTTCGCCGACACGTCCTACGACGCGCTGTCCATGGACGACATCGCCCGCCACGCGCAGGTCGCCAAGGGGCTGATCTACTACTACTTCCAGTCCAAGCGCGGTTACTACCTGGCCATCATCCAGGACTCCGTGGCCGGCCTGGTCAGCGTCGCCGGGAGCGGTCTCGAACTGCCGGCCGTGGACCGCGTCCACCGCACCATCGACAGCTACCTCCGCTACGCCGAGCACCACCAGGCCGCCTACCGCGCGATCGTCAGCGGCGGGGTCGGCTTCGACACCGAGGTTCACGCCATCCGGGACGGCGTGCGCGAGGCGATCGTCGCCACCATCGCCGAGGGCGCCTACGGGCGCCGTGACATCTCCGCACTGGCCCGCATGGGGCTGCTCTCCTGGGTGTGCAGCGTCGAGGGCGCCGCCCTGGACTGGATCGACCGGCCCGGCCTGTCCCGTGACGTCCTGCGCGAGCTGCTGGTGAAGACGCTCGGCGGGGCCCTGCGCGCCATCGAGGAGCTGGACCCCTCCTATCCGGCCCCGCCGCCGGCCCGCCGCGACGACTGACGATCAATTTCAGGGGTGCGGAACGCCACTGTCCGATTCCTGAAGTAAGCGGTCGTTAACTGGTGACGTGCGGTCGTTGATCGGGCATACTCACAGCGCAGCCGCTGGTCAGCGGCCTCCGAGACCCGGAGGCGGCGCCTTCGGCAGAACCGGAACGATCAGGCGGAGCGCCCCCACCCAGCGGGTCAGACCGCCGGTGCCCGAACAGGGAGGAGACCGACGCCATGTCCGACCGTGACCCGCAGCCGGTGGAGCGTCAGCTGCCCACGGAGGAAGCGCGGGACCTGATCTCGCTCGTCCGTGAGATCGCCCAGCGTGAGATCGCGCCGAAGGCGGCCGAAGAGGAGGACGCCGCGCGCTTCCCGCGCGAGATCTTCACCCTGTTGTCGGAATCGGGCCTGCTCGGTCTGCCGTACGACTCCGAGTACGGCGGCGGCGAGCAGCCCTACGAGGTCTACCTCCAGGTTCTGGAGGAGCTGGCCATGGCCCGCCTCACCGTCGGCCTCGGTGTCAGCGTGCACACCCTCGCCGCCTACGGGCTCGCCACCTACGGCTTCAAGCAGCAGCAGGTCGAGCACCTTCCGGCCATGCTCGGCGGCGGCCTGCTCGGCGCCTACTGCCTCTCCGAGCCGTCCTCCGGCTCGGACGCGGCCTCGCTGCGCACCAAGGCCGTACGGGACGGCGACCAGTGGGTGATCAACGGCACCAAGGCCTGGATCACGCACGGCGGCATCGCCGACTTCTACACCGTCATGGCCCGCACCGGCGAGGAGGGTCCCCGCGGGATCACCGCCTTCCTGGTGCCCGGCGACGCCGAGGGCCTGAGCGCCGCGGCCCCGGAGAAGAAGATGGGCATGAAGGGCTCGCCCACCGCCCAGGTCCACTTCGACGGGGTCCGGGTCGGCGACGACCGGCGCATTGGCGAAGAGGGCCAGGGCTTCTCGATCGCCCTGTCGGCCCTCGACTCCGGGCGGCTCGGCATCGCGGCCTGCGCGATAGGTGTCGCCCAGGCCGCGCTGGACGAGGCGGTCGCCTATGCCACCGGGCGCCGGCAGTTCGGTCGGGCCATCGCCGACTTCCAGGGCCTGCGCTTCATGCTGGCCGACATGGCCACCCAGATCGAGGCCGGCCGGGCGCTGTACCTCGCGGCGGCCCGGCTGCGCGACGCGGGCAAGCCCTTCTCCAAGCAGGCCGCCATGGCCAAGCTGCACTGCACCGACACGGCCATGAAGGTCACCACGGACGCCGTGCAGATCCTCGGCGGCTACGGCTACACCGCCGACTTCCCGGCCGAGCGCTACATGCGCGAGGCCAAGGTGCTCCAGATCGTCGAGGGCACCAACCAGATCCAGCGCGTGGTCATCGCCCGTCACGTGGCGGGACCTGAGAGTCGCTGAACTGCCCCCTGAGGACCGTCGGGGCCGCCAGCCTGACCCACTCCGGGTCGTGGCGGCCCGGCAGGGTGCGGCCCCGGTCGGCCCAGGTGCGCAGCAGATCACGGTAGATGGGCGGGTCCGACTGCGAAGGCGGCGGCGGAACCGATTCTGCGGGGCGGGGGACGAAGACCCGGCGCTGACGCCCGGTTGCCGGATACATGAGGGTCATGCCTGGGCAACGCGGAGGTCGCCGGACAGGTCACCGCCGTGCGCATTCGTGCGTGAGTTCACAGCCGTCCGGTTCCCGCTCTGGCCTCCTCCAGGCATCTGACGTACCGTCAGCGGACTGTCTTCCAGGGGGTGTCCGTGGCCGACGACCGTCCCGTACCGCTCGACGAGTACCCCGTGCACCAGGTGCCGCTGTCCATGAAGCACGTGGCGACCGGGGACCGGAACGCCTACGACCGCTGCATCTTCCACGTCTTCGACCATGCCGGCCGCGCCCTGCTCATCCTCGGCCTCGGGGTCTACCCCAACCTCGGCGTGATCGACGCCTACGCCACGCTCCGCACGGGGGACACCCTGCACGCCGTCCGTGCCTCGGACACGCTCGGCGAGGACCGCATGCGGCTCGCCGTCGGCCCGCTGCGCATCGACGTCCCCGAACCCCTCCACCGGCTCCGCCTGGTCTGCGAGGACGACGAGCTGTCGTACGACCTCACCTGGACCGCCGCCTTCCCGGCCCTGTGGGAGCCCCACCACCTCCAGCGCCGGGGCGGCCGGCTCACCCTGGAGGGGCGGCGGTTCGTCCAGGCGGGGAGCGTGCAGGGCGTGATCCGGGCGGGCGGTGAGCGGTTCGAGGTCTCCGCGGAGGACTGGACGGGCACCCGGGACCGCAGCTGGGGCGTGCGGCCGATACCCGGAGAGGACGGTGGGCGGCTCGCCGGGGATCACCCGACCGAGGGATTCCACTGGATCTGGTGCCCGGTCCGTTTCGAGGACCGCTTCCTGATGGTCATTGTCCAGGAGGACGCCGACGGCCACCGCTCCCTGAACGACGCCACCCTGGTCCGCCCCGGCCACCGTGACCGCCAACTGGGCTGGCCCCAGGCCGACATCACCTACCGCCGGGGCACCCGCCACCCCGAGCGTGCCGTCATCCACCTCGGCGACCTGCGCAAGCCGCAGGAACTGGACGTGGAGATCCTGGCCTCCTCCCCGCTCGCGGTCGGCGCCGGCTACCCGCCCGCCGACGACTGGCAGCACGGCACCTGGCGCGGCTCCGGCTGGACCGACCGCCGTACGTACGACCTCTCCGACCCCTCGGCGCACCCGCTGGCCGCCTACGGGGTGACCGACCACTCCGCCCGCTTCCGGCTGGACGGTCAGGCCGGGTACGGCATCTTCGAGCACGGCTCGTTCGGCCGCCACGGCCCGAGCGGCTTCACCGGCTTCGACTCCGTTGCGCCGTAGGGGGTTCGACGACATGGCCACGGCACCACGACCGCGCACCACCACCCGGGACATCGAGAAGCTGACCCGGCGCCTGACCGCCTGGCTCGGCACCCGGCTGCCCGGCGCCGAGGCCGTCGGCGTCACCGTCCCGGCCTCGAACGGCATGTCCAGCGAGACCCTGCTCTTCGACATCGAGCACCCCGAACCGCCCGTACGGTCCTGTGCGTTGCGGCTGGCGGCCGACCCCGCCGCGTACACCGTCTTCCCCGAGTACGACATGGTGCGCCAGTACCGCACCCTGCGCCTGGTGGCCGACCGCACCGACCTTCCGGTGCCCCGCGTGCTGTGGCTGGAGGAGGACCCGGGCCCGCTCGGGGCGCCGTTCTTCGTCATGGAGCGGGTGGCCGGACGCGTGCCGCCGGACGTCATGCCGTACACCTACGAAGGCAGTTGGCTGCACGCGGCGAGCGACGCCGAACGAGAGCATCTGGAGGCGGTCACGATCGGGCTGCTGGCTCGGCTGCACGACCAAGTCCCGGTGAGGGAGGCCGACTTCCTTACCCCGCCCGGCGAGGGGGACGCCCTGCGCCGGCACGTCACGGCCCAACGGGCCTACTACGCCTGGGTCGTCGACGGCCTCGCTCGCTCACCCCTCATCGAGGCCGCGTTCGACCGGCTGGAGCAGCTGTGGCCGAGCGAGCCCGGCGAACCCGTCCTGAACTGGGGCGACGCGCGCATCGGAAACGTCGTCTACGACGACTTCGACCCCGTCGCCGTCCTCGACTGGGAGATGGCGGCACTCGCCCCGCGCGAGGTCGACCTCGGCTGGACCATCTACCTGCACCGCTTCTTCCACGACCTCACGACCGCCTCCGGACAGCGCGGACTGCCCGACTTCCTGCGCCGCGACCGCGTCGAGGCCCGCTACGCACGCCTGACCGGCCACACCCCGCGGGACATGGAGTTCCACACCCTCTACGCCGCCCTGCGGCACGCGATCGTGATGCTGCGCATCGCCTACCGGCAGGCGTACTTCGGGGAAGTCGCCGTCCCGGCGAACCCGGACACACTGATCCTGCACCACGACAGTCTGCGCGCCATGGTGCAGGGCAGTTACTGGGATTGAGCCGGTACCGGGACTGTGCCGGGCGTGCCGGGAGGGTCGGGCCGGGAGGGCCGAGCGGAAGGGCTCAGGCGGCCTGGCGGCGCAGCTCCGGCACGCGCATCGGTCGCGAGCCCGGGCCGCCGACGTGCGAGAAGGGCTGCGTCCGCCAGTCCAGACCCTGGGGGAGCGTGAGCAGCAGGGCGGTGTCCTGCTCCTGCGGCTCGAAGGACTCGTCCGCGGGGCGGGCGTCGGTCGCCGAACGGCCCGTGCCCGCACAGACGGTGAGCCCGAACGGGTTCCACGGCGAGGCGCACAGCGCGTGCTCCGGAAGCACCTCCTCGTCCGCCAGCAGCGCGATAGGCTGCGCGCAGTCCGGGCAGATGACGCGGTACATCTCGAAGGTGTCGTAGAGGTCCAGCTCCTCGACCTCGAAGAGGTCGGGTTCGACGCCCTCCGGATCGGGCTCGATGACCTGCGACTGCCGCTTGGACGCGGAACGGCCTGCGCGATTGACACTCTGCATGGGATTCTCCCCCTAAGGCTGGGCCGAAAAGGCACTGCGGCCTCGACCACAGCAAGCACTTCCCGTCCGGCCTCGGCGGTAATCACGAGAACATTACGGAGCCCGCTCAGGGCATGTGGCGTTCGTCACATGCCAGGTGGGGGTGCCCGGTGTGGCGCATTTGTCTCGGGCACATCACGAACCGGGCATGACCTGCGGCGCCGAGTGTCCGTGGAGATCGAGCGCACTGTAGGTTTTTGCCTCATGGAGGAGCTGGACCGTCAAATCGTGCAGCTGCTCGTCAAGGACGGGCGGATGAGTTACACCGATCTGGGCAAGGCCACGGGCCTGTCCACGTCGGCCGTGCACCAGCGGGTGCGCCGGCTCGAACAGCGAGGCGTCATCCGCGGCTATGCCGCGGTGGTCGACCCCGAGGCCGTCGGGCTGCCGCTCACCGCGTTCATCTCGGTGAAACCGTTCGACCCCAGCGCCCCCGACGACATCGCGGACCGCCTGGCCGGTGTCCCCGAGATCGAGGCCTGCCACAGCGTCGCCGGCGACGAGAACTACATCCTCAAGGTCCGCGTGGCGACCCCGCACGAACTGGAGGAACTGCTGGCCCGCCTGCGCAGCCTGGCGGGCGTGTCCACGCGGACGACCGTTGCGCTGTCCACGCCGTACGAGGCGCGCCCACCGCGGATCTGACCGCTGTCGCCCGTGCCGGGCACGGTTTCGACACGCCCCAGGTGCGGCTCAGGCCGGCCGGCACGAGAGACTGTGGGTCATGAGTGAGCGCACCGCCGATACCCAGACCGTCCTCCTGCGCCGCGGCGAGGTGCACAGCCCCGCCGACCCCTTCGCAACAGCGATGGTCGTCGAGGCCGGACAAGTCGCCTGGGTCGGCTCCGAGGGCGCCGCGGACGCCTTCGCCGACGGCGTGGACGAGGTGATCGACCTCGACGGAGCCCTGGTCACCCCGGCCTTCACCGACGCACATGTGCACACCACCTCCACCGGCGTCGCACTGACCGGCCTCGACCTGTCCGACGCGCCCTCCCTGGAGGCGGCTCTCGACCGGGTCCGCGACTTCGCCGCCGCCCGCCCGGACGACCGCGTCCTGCTGGGCCACGGCTGGGACGCCGCCCGCTGGCCCGGAGGCCGCCCGCCGACCCGCGCGGAACTCGACGCGGCGACCGGCGGGCGCCCGCTCTACCTCTCCCGCATCGACGTCCACTCGGCGGTCGTGACCTCGGCGCTGCTCGACCTCGTGCCGGGCCTCGGCCCGGTCGACGGCCCGCTGACCGCCGACGCCCACCACACCGTGCGCCGCGCCGCGTTCGCAGCCGTCACCCCCGCCCAGCGCGCCGAGGCCCAGCGCACCGCCCTCGCGCACGCCGCCTCCCTCGGCATCGCAACCGTGCACGAGTGCGGCGGCCCGAAGATCTCCTCCGAGGACGACTTCACGGACCTGCTGAAGCTGGCCGCCGACGCGCGCGGACCGCGCGTGGTCGGCTACTGGGCCGAGCAGGACGTCGACAAGGCCCGCGAACTGGGCGCGCACGGCGCCGCCGGCGACCTCTTCGTGGACGGCGCCCTCGGCTCGCACACCGCCTGCCTGCACGAGCCGTACGCCGACGCCGGCCATACCGGCACCGCCTACCTGGACGCCGACGCCGTCGCGGCCCACGTCGTCGCCTGCACCGAGGCCGGCCTCCAGGCGGGCTTCCACGCCATCGGCGACGCCGCCGTGACCGCCGTCGTGGAGGGTGTGCGGGCCGCCGCCGAGAAGGTCGGCCTGGCCCGCGTGCGCGCCGCCCGGCACCGCGTCGAGCACGCCGAGATGCTCACCCCGGAGACCATCGCCGCCTTCGCCGAGCTGGGCCTGTTCGCCTCCGTCCAGCCCGCCTTCGACGCGCTGTGGGGCGGCGAGGACGGCATGTACGCCGAGCGGCTCGGCGTCGAGCGGGCCCGCACCCTCAACCCGTACGCGGCCCTCCTGCGCGCCGGTGTCCCGCTCGCCTTCGGCTCCGACAGCCCGGTCACTCCGCTCGACCCGTGGGGCACGGTCCGTGCCGCCGCCTTCCACCGCACGCCCGAGCACCGGGTCTCCGTACGCGCCGCGTTCACCGCGCACACACGCGGCGGCTGGCGCGCCGTCGGGCGCGACGACGCGGGCGTCCTGGTGCCCGGGGCGCCCGCCGACTACGCCGTGTGGCGCACCGACGAACTGGTCGTCCAGGCCCCCGACGACCGGGTGGCCCGCTGGTCCACCGACCCGCGCTCCGGCACCCCCGGCCTGCCTGATCTGACCCCGGGCCGCGACCTCCCGGTCTGCCTGCGGACCGTGGTCGGCGGGCGGGCGGTGTTCGTACGCCCGGGCGAGTGATCTCCGGGGGTGGCGCGGCGGTGATCGTCCGCCGCCGCCCGTCGCCCCACCTGCGCATCCTCCGCGCTCCCCGCGAACCGTAGATCGTTTGCGCAGGCCAAATGCCTATTGACAGTCGGCAGCCGGGGGCCGGTAGGTTCGTCCGAGTCCACCACCGGACGCCCGACCGGGGAGTGTTCGCGCACTCGTCGCAGCGCCGCTGGGTCAGGGACGGTGTGCCGCACCGGGGCACCGTCGCTGGGAGCCAGGCTCAGTGCCCGCGCCGGCGAAAGAACGTTCCGGCCGGTCGGCAAGGTGTGACCCGGGTGGGGTCCGGGCGCTCAGTAGACAACGGCTTTCGGTCGATCCGCAGCCAGCGGGTCCAAGGTCGGCCCGAAGGGCGCCGGGCCCCCATCCGCCGCGGGTTGCGGATACCCAAAAGTGCACTCTTACCCCACTCTTGTGGAATAGACACCACCATACGAACGCGCCGGGAGGTCAGGGCAGGCCGCGGCCACTATGGTGGACCCCTGCGTACGACCAGAAGGGGCAGCAGTGAACGACGGCGACGGGACCCTCGCGGCCAAGGCCCAGGGAAGGCAGTACGGCCCGCTCGGAACGGCCTTGGTGATCATCCCGACCTACAACGAGGCGGAGAACATCAAGCTCATCGTCGGCCGGGTACGCAAGGCCGTCCCCGAGGCCCACGTACTGGTGGCGGACGACAACAGCCCTGACGGCACGGGCAAGCTGGCGGACGAGCTGGCCGCCGAGGACGACCACGTCCAGGTGCTGCACCGCAAGGGCAAGGAGGGCCTGGGCGCCGCCTACCTCGCGGGCTTCCGCTGGGGCATGGAGCACGGCTACGGCGTGCTGATCGAGATGGACGCCGACGGCTCCCACCAGCCCGAGGAGCTGCCGCGCCTGCTCACCGCCCTCAAGAGCGCCGACCTGGTGCTCGGCTCCCGCTGGGTGCCCGGCGGCCGGGTGGTCAACTGGCCCAAGTCCCGCGAGTTCATCTCCCGCGGCGGCAGCCTGTACTCCCGCCTCGCGCTCGACCTCCCGCTGCGCGACATCACCGGCGGCTACCGCGCCTTCCGCCGCGAGACCCTGGAGGGTCTGGGCCTGGACGAGGTCGCCTCGCAGGGCTACTGCTTCCAGGTCGACCTCGCCCGCCGTGCCGTCAAGGCCGGCTACCACGTGGTCGAGGTCCCCATCACCTTCGTGGAGCGCGAACTCGGCGACTCCAAGATGAGCAAGGACATCCTCGTCGAGGCGCTGTGGCGGGTCACCGCCTGGGGCGTCGGGGACCGCGTCGGCAAGTTCACTGGCAAGGACAAGCGGGCGTAGGACGGGCGCCGGCCCCGGCCGGCCATCCTCTTGTCCCGCATCCCGCTTATCCCGTACTGAGCCGCGCCCAGGCACACTGGGAGCATGACGACTGGCGCCCCGACCTCTGCGACCACCACTCGGCCCCGACGTTCCCCGGTGCGCAGATATCTGCCGCTGGGCATCGCCGCCTGGCTCGTGCTGGAGATCTGGCTGCTGACCCAGGTCGCGGGCGCGGCCGGCGGCCTGACCGTGTTCCTGCTGCTGGTGGCGGGTGTCGTCGCCGGCTCCGTGGTCATCAAGCGGGCCGGCCGCCGCGCCTTCCAGAACCTCAACGAGGCCTTCCAGCAAGGCGGTTCACCGAAGCGCGGCGGCGGCAACGGCCTGACGATGCTCGGCGGTCTGCTGCTCATCATCCCCGGCCTGATCTCCGACGTGTTGGGCCTCCTCCTGCTGATACCCGCGGTGCAGAAGGGCGTGAGCCGCTACACCGAGCGCAAGCTCCGCCATGCCGCTCCCGGATCCCTGGGCAACGCCTTCCAGCAGGCCCGCATGCACCGGCCGGACGGCAAGGTGGTGCAGGGTGAGGTGATCCGGGAGGACCGCCCCGAGCCGGGGGAACAGTGGCCCCCGCTGACCCGGTAGCCGCACGCGAACAGCAAACCGCGGGCGCCGTACGTCTCACGTACGGCGCCCGCGGTAATTTTACGTGCGCTGTGTGTCCGGCCCAGCCCCGCAGGGACTACGCCGACTTGCGGCTGTCCCTCGGGTGAACCGCGATGTTCATCGCCCCGGAGCGAAGAACGGCCAGGCGCTCCTCGAGAACCTCTTCGAGTTCCTCGCGCGTGCGGCGCTCCATCAGCATGTCCCAATGGGTACGCGCAGGCTTGGCCTTCTTCTCCTCAGGGCCGTCGCCGTCCACCAGGAGTGCCGGGGCCCCGCAGACCTTGCACTCCCACTCCGGCGGGATCTCCGCCTCGACCGAGAAGGGCATCTCGAAACGGTGCCCCTTCTCACATGCGTACTCCACGGCCTGGCGCGGAGCCAGGTCGATGCCGCGGTCCGTCTCGTAGCTGGTCACTACGAGGCGCGTACCGCGAAGAGCTCGCTCACTCATGAATCGTGCCTCCCGGGCTTGTCGCCCACAGGACAGGTGTCGCTGTCGTCGTCATCCGGTCAACGTCCGGTCGGCGGTAAAGATTCCCGTTCCGGGTCATGCGTCGCCGTCGTAGCCGCCCCTTGTTCTACCCACAGGCGCCCGGTTTGTCACATCTGCTAGCAGATGTCACCCAGCGTTTCGGCATCTTTGACGCGCAGTAACGGTACGCCTGGCAGGCCAAACGCGTACACTACAGCCCTTTCGCGCCGAGCGCTAAATCGACGCTAAATCCTCTCCGGGACAGGGTTGCCCGCCGCCTGGATCGCCTGGCGCACCGGGACCCGTGCGAGCAGGGCGAATCCGATGACGAAGAAGGCCACCAGCGAGATGATCGCGGAGCGGTAGCTTCCGGTCAGCTGGTAGGTCACACCGAACAGCAGCGGCCCGAGCCAGCTCATGCCGCGGTCGCTCATCTCGTACGCCGAGAAGTATTCCGCCTCCTTGCCGGGCGGCACCAGATGCGAGAAGAGCGAGCGGGACAGCGCCTGGCTGCCGCCGAGGACCAGCCCGATCCCGGAGGCCAGCACGAAGAACCACACCGGCGCCCCGGCGGGCAGGAAGTAGCCGGCCGCCAGCGTGAGCGTCCAGGCCACCAGCGAGCCGAGGATCGTCCGCTGCGCGCCGTAGGTCCGGGCCAGCCGCCCCATCGCCAGGGCGCCCGCCACGGCCAGCACCTGCACCAGCAGCACGGCCCCGATGAGCGTCGACTGCCCGAGCCCCAGCTCCTGGGAGCCGTAGACGGAGGCCTGGGAGATCACCGTCTGGATGCCGTCGTTGTAGATGAGGTACGCCAGCAGGAACGCCAGCGTCAGCGGGTGCCGGCGCATGTCCCGGACAGTGGCCGCGAGCTGCCGCAGCCCGGGCGCGGCGGCGCGCTCCACGCGCGCGTGCCGGTCGCGCAGCCGGCGCAGCGGTATGAGGGTGAAGGCACCCCACCACAGACCGGCCGAGGCCAGACAGACGCGGACCGCCGCCGTCTCGGACAGGCCGAAGGAGTCGTGCGC
This sequence comes from Streptomyces sp. NPDC002671, assembly GCF_053592475.1. Classification (NCBI taxonomy): domain Bacteria; kingdom Bacillati; phylum Actinomycetota; class Actinomycetes; order Kitasatosporales; family Streptomycetaceae; genus Streptomyces; species Streptomyces sp. NPDC002671. Next base: position 48,859 of record NZ_JBSFVU010000002.1, on the reverse strand, counting down.
GGAGTACAGGACGAGGTTCGCGACGAGCACCAGGGAGCCCGCCGCGTAGCCGGATGCCCAGCCCCGCGAGGAGACCGCGTCCCGCTCCTCGGGCGGGGCGATCTGCGGGAGATAGGAGTTGTAGACCATCGCCGCCACGGACTGCGCCGCGTTGGCGACGATGAGCAGCACCCCGCCGAGCAGGTAGCGGTGGCCGTCCAGGAAGAACATGCCCGTGGTCGCGGCGGCGCCCGTGTACGCCGCCGCCCCCAGCAGCGGCTTCTTGCGGCCCGAGCGGTCCGCCGCCGCGCCCGCGAGCGGCATCAGCACGACCGCCACGATCACCGACAGGGACACCGAGTAGGCGAAGAAGGAGCCCGCCCGGACCGGGATGCCCAGCGGGTGCACATAGCCGTCGGCGTCCGCCGCCGACTCGGCGACCGAGGTGAGATACGGGCCGAGGAACACGGTGAGGACGCTCGTCGAGTAGACCGAGCAGGCCCAGTCGTAGGCGTACCAGCCGCGCTGCTCGCGCCGCCGTGCCGCTCTGTCGTCGTCGGTCGCCGCCTGTACGGTGTCGATGCCCATACGCACCCCTCGCTTCTGCGCTGTCGTGCCGTGCGAAGGTGCGGTTCCGGCACTCCGGGCGGTCAGGCCCAGACGCCGCGGTCCTCCATGACCTTGCGCAACGTGTCGATGTGATCGGTCATGATGCCATCGACTCCGAGATCCAGGAGCCGGTGCATCCGCTCCGGTTCGTTGATCGTCCACACGTGCACCTGCAGCCCGAGCGCGTGGGCGGCACGGACGAAGCGGTGGTCGACCACCGGGACGCCCGACTGGGCCTCCGGCACCTGCGCGGCGACCGCGGAGCGGCGCACCGAGGCCGGCAGCCCCCAGGAGCGCAGCCGCAGGCTGAGCACCCCGCGCGTGCCGAACGAGGTGGCGAGCCGCGGCCCGGCCAGCCGCTGCGCGCGCAGCACCCGGGCCTCGGAGAAGGAGCCCACGCACACGCGGTCCCAGGCGTCCGTGCGCTCGATCAGGTCCAGCAGCGGTCGCAGGGCGGGCTCCGCCTTGATGTCGACGTTCCAGCGGACGTCGGGGAAGGTCTCCAGCAGCTCCTCGAAGAGCGGCACGGGTTCCCGGCCGCCCACGCGCGCCTGCCGCACGTCCGCCCAGGGCAGGTCGGCGATGCGGCCCGCCCCGTCGGTGACCCGGTCCAGGGTCGAGTCGTGGAAGGCGACGAGCCTGCCGTCCGCCGTGGCGTGCACATCGGTCTCGATGTACCGGTAGCCCAGCTCGACCGCCCGCCGGAACTGCGCGGCGGTGTTCTCCAGCCCGTCGGCGGCCCCGCCGCGATGGGCGAAGGGGATGGGCCCGGGGTGGTCGAGGTACGGGTGGCGGACGCGTATCGATGTGCTCACCGACGCAGTATCGCTCCTCCTGGTATCGGCTCGGCAACGATCGCGCTGCCGTCCGATGCCGCCGGGGCGGCGAACATCCGCAGGAACAGCTGGGCCAGCGGCCCGATGGCCACCGCGTACAGCAGGGTGCCGATGCCGATGGTGCCGCCGAGGGCGAATCCGGTGGCCACCACGGTCACCTCGATCACCGTTCGCATCAGCCGGATCGAGCGGCCGGTGCGCCGGTGCAGACCGGTCATCAGACCGTCGCGCGGCCCCGGCCCGAAGCTCGCCGTGATGTACAGGCCGGTCGCCAGACCGTTCAGCACGACCCCGGCCAGCAGCAGCGGTACCCGGACGACGAGCGAGTGCACGTCCGGGAGGAGGGCGAGGGTGCCGTCCATGGTGAGCCCGACGATGAAGACGTTGGAGACCGTGCCGAGCCCGGGGCGCTGGCGCAGCGGTATCCACAGGAGCAGCACCGCCGCCCCCACGATGATCGACACCACTCCGATGGTCAGCCCGGTGAGTTTCGCCAGCCCCTGGTGCAGCACGTTCCAGGGTTCGAGGCCCAGGTCCGCCTGGACGAGGAGCGCCGAACTGGCCCCGTAGAGCGCGAGTCCGGCGTACAGCTGGATCAGCCGTCGTCCGAGACGGCCCGGTATGGACATGAATGACCCCCCTGGGTGGTGACAGTGGCCTGATGCATGACACTCTGTGGCTTGGGATGGAACGCCATCCATGGCCAATTCGGGGAAGGTGGACTGATTGCCATGGCGCACTGGACTTCGGCCGTGGGTGCCGCGCAACTCGCCCGGCTGCTCAACTCCCAGCAGGACCGCCCGGCTGGCCCCGGCACACGCCGCCCGCCCGCCTACCGCGCCCTCGCCGACGGCATCCGGCTGCTCGTGCTCGAAGGGCGCGTCCCGGTGGCCGCCCGGCTGCCCGCCGAACGCGAGCTGGCCCTCGCCCTCTCCGTCAGCCGCACCACCGTCGCCGCCGCCTACGAGGCACTGCGCACCGAGGGGTTCCTGGAGTCCCGGCGCGGGGCCGGCAGCTGGACCGCCGTACCGGCGGGCAACCCGCTGCCCGCGCGCGGCCTGGAACCGCTGCCCCCCGAGGCCCTCGGCTCGATCATCGACCTGGGCTGCGCGGCCCTGCCGGCCCCCGAACCGTGGCTGACCCGCGCGGTGCAGGGCGCCCTGGAGGAGCTGCCGCCGTACGCCCACACGCACGGCGACTACCCGGCCGGGCTGCCCGCGCTGCGCGCGATGATCGCCGAGCGCTACACCGCGCGGGGCATTTCGACCATGCCCGAGCAGATCATGGTGACGACCGGTGCGATGGGCGCGATCGACGCCATCTGCCACCTCTTCGCGGGCCGCGGCGAACGCGTCGCCGTGGAGTCCCCCTCCTACGCCAACATCCTCCAGCTCATGCGCGAGGCGGGCGCCCGGCTAGTCCCCGTCGCCATGGCCGAGGGCCTGAGGGGCTGGGACCTGGACCGCTGGCGCCAGGTCCTGCGCGAGGCCGCGCCGCGCATCGCCTACGTGGTGGCCGACTTCCACAACCCCACCGGCGCGCTCGCCGACGACGACCAGCGGCGCCGGCTGGTGGACGCGGCCCGCGCGGCCGGCACCGTCCTCGTCGCGGACGAGACCATGAGCGAGCTGTGGCTCGACGAGGACTTCGGCGGCGACGCCATGCCCCGCCCGGTCTGCAGCTTCGACCCGGCCGGCTCGACCGTGATCACCGTCGGCTCGGCCAGCAAGGCCTTCTGGGCGGGCATGCGCATCGGCTGGGTGCGCGCGGCCCCGGACGTGATCCGCAGCCTGGTCGCCGCCCGCGCGTACGCCGACCTGGGCACGCCCGTCCTCGAACAACTCGCCGTGAACTGGCTGTTCAGTACCGGGGGCTGGGAGGAGGCGGTGGAGCTGCGCCGCGCCCAGGCCCGCGAGAACCGGGATGCCCTGGTGGCCGCGATCCGCCGGGAGCTGCCCACCTGGGAGTTCGAGGTCCCCAACGGCGGTCTGACCCTGTGGGTCCGCGCGGGCGGCCTGTCCGGCTCCCGCCTCGCGGAGGCGGGCGAACGCGTGGGCGTCCGCGTCCCTTCCGGACCCCGGTTCGGCGTCGACGGCGCCTTCGAGGGCTACGTACGCCTCCCGTTCACCGTCGGGGGAGCGGTGGCGGAGGAGGCGGCGGTGCGCCTGGCGGCGGCGGCGAAGCTGGTGGAGGCGGGCGCGACGGCCGGAACGGAGGCGCCCCGCACGTTCGTGGCATGAGCCGACGGGTCCTGAGGAACGTCGTCGTCCGCGGGAGCGTGGGGGCTGGTCGCGCAGTTCCCGCGCTCCTAGGAAGCTGCAGCCCCGTCGGTCGCGATCGCACCGTAGAACGGTGCCTTCTCGACCGTTTCCAACGGCTCGGCCACCTCCACGGCCGCCTCCATGGGAGTGGTCCGCGCCGGCAGCAGCGCCAGCACCGCCTGACGGTCCGCTGCGCTCGTGGCGTCGTCGTACGGGTCGGGCGTGGACGGGACCTGAAGGCGGTGCACCGGACCGGCCCCCAGCCGGGCGTACCCGCGGCCCGGCGGCACTTGAGCCGGTGGCGTGCTGTGCGGTGGCGCCCCCAGCACCGCCTCGACCAGCTGCGGTGCGGCGGCTCCGAGGACGACCCGCGCGCGCGTGTGCTGCCGTACCGCCTCGCTGAGCAGCTCGGCGCTGTCGAACTGTTCGGCCACCACGACGGTCACGTTCGCCGCCCGGCCGTGCCGCAATGGCACCTGGAGCAGCGTCTGGGGGTCCTTGCGGGCTTCGGCCTCGGAGAGGTGGGCGAAGACGGTCGGGCGGTCCAGGAGGATCCACAACGGCCGCCTGCAGTCCTCGGGCGGTGGGTCGCCCGCCTGCCGGGCCCGGTTGATCGCGATGAGCCGGCGCTCGGTCTCGTTCGCGGCCCACTCCAGACTCGCCAGCGCCCCCGCGAGGGCGCACTCCACGGCCAGGACGCCGTCCCGGCCGGTCAGGCACGCGTACTCGCCGGTGCCGCCGCCGTCGACGATCAGGACGTCGCCGTACTGGAGCGCCTGGAGGGCGATCGAGCGCAGCAGCGTCGAGGTGCCGCTGCCGGGGTGGCCCATGGCCAGCAGGTGCGGCTCGGTGGAGCGGACGCCGGTGCGCCAGACGACCGGCGGCACATCGCGCTGTTCCTCTCCGTAGGAGAGGGGGAGGGTGCGCTGGACCTCGGTGGGATCGGTGAGGCCCAGGACCGTCTCGCCGGGCGCGGTGACGAAGCGCTGGGCGGCGGTGTCGGTGGGCAGCGGCGCGAGGACGGTGACGTCGAGCCGGTTGCCCTCCTCGTCCCAGGCGAAGTGGTACTCGCGGCCCCGCCCGGCCTTCGCGGTGAGCAGATGCTCGATCCGCGCGCGGGCCTCGGGCTCGCCGTCCGGGAAGTACGCGGGGTAGCGGATCACGAGGTGGGCGATGCGGCCCGCGCCGTCGAACTCGTGCGTGGCGAAGGCCTTTTCCCACTCCCCGCCGTGCCCGTACAGCGGTGCCGGGTCCTCCGGGGCGGAGAAGTGCGGCATCAGGGCCTCGTACAGGGACTGGAGCCGCTCGATCTGCGACTCGTCGGGCCCTTCGGGTTCCGGCGGGGTGCGGTCACGGCCCTGCCAGGCCGCCGCCGCCATCAGGGTGATGGCGGCGAGCAGGGGGCCGTAGGGCATCAGTGCCACGACCAGGATCACGGAGGCCGTGAGGAACAGCAGCGGCCCCCGCTTGTCCTTGGGCGTGTCCGCCCACTTGCGCAGCCCGGCCGCGGCCAGCCGGCGCAGCCCGCGCGAGACGGTGATCAGCGGGTGGAGGACGTCGGTTGCGCTGTCGGCCGCCGTCCGGGCCAGCTCCCGGCTCCGGGCGATCTGCGAGCGGGCGTACTCCGCGCTGCCATTGCTCAGAATGCGGGGGAGAGGGCGCCGGGCCACTGCTGTCTCCTGGTGGTGCGTACGGGCGGGACGGAGCGGATCAGAACTTGATGCCGCCCAGGAGGCTCGCCAGGCTCTCGCCGCCGGCCTTGATGCTCGGGGCGATGGCCGTGCTCGCGAGGTAGAAGCCGAACAGGGCCGAGACCGCGGCGTGTGAGCCCTTCAGCCCGTCCTTCCGGAAGAAGAGGAAGACGATGATGCCGAGCAGGACGACGCCGGACATGGAGAGGATCATTTGAGGCCTCCTGGTGTCGAGAGGGGACAGTCACCATGAGTACTTCCAGGATCACAGGATGTATCTATACGATAAAAGGTGCAACTGGGTGAAATTGGGCGGATTTCCCTCGTTCGGCTGAGCGATTCCGGCGAGCGGTCCTGGCCCGGTTGAGCAGGTCTGTCGCCTTCGGTCGGGTGTGTTGCTGATCTTTACCTCGGGCAGATCGGGTCATGTGCCCTGCGAGCCAGTACGCTGACGATTCACTCGTACGGCTGTGTTCCGCTCGCTGCCGTACGCTCCCTCAGTCCCCGGAGTTCTTGAAGTGAGCAAGGAGAGGCGGTCCGGTCATGAGTGAAGCCCCCGACCCCGAGGTCGTGGAGCTGGCGACCAAGATCTTCGATCTGGCCCGGCAGGGGCAGACCGAGGCGCTCGTGGCGTACGTCGACGCGGGTGTTCCGGCCAACCTCACCAACGACCGCGGCGACTCCCTGGTGATGCTCGCTGCCTACCACGGACATGCCGACGCGGTGCGCGCGCTGCTCGACCGCGGCGCGGACGTGGACCGGATCAACGACCGGGGCCAGACCCCGCTCGCGGGGGCCGTCTTCAAGGGTGAGACGGAAGTGATCAAGGCCCTCCTGGAGGGCGGCGCCGACCCGGCCGCGGGTACCCCCTCGGCCGTCGACACGGCGCGCATGTTCGGCAAGACGGAATTGCTGGAACTGTTCGGCGCACACTGAGCCGAACGTCCTGATCAGGTACTGACCAGGCACGACACACAAATCGGGGGAGGCGGTAGTAGGCCGCCGGAAATACGGTCGCGGCAGCACAGACCGCGGGTCATCATGACGACGTGATTCACGGACGCGATGGCTGGGCAGGTGTTGCCGCACCGCGCGGACCGTGATGCGGTCCGCATGGGCCACCGACGAGAGGCAGAGAGAAATGGTCTACAGCAAGCAAGAGACGGCGGGCGCTCCGACGTTGTGTCACGCGGCCAGGTAGTGCGTGTTCCCCGGTTGCGTCGACGCTTGATGTGAGGCTGTTTCCCATGTTCGATCCGGTCATAGCGCCCAGCGGTACGCTGCTCGGCCTGCTCCAGCGGGGCCGCGGCGACGGCACGCTGCACGCGCTCACCGCCCCGCGCGCGGAAGCGCTCGCGGCCCTGAACCACTGTGTGCTGCGCGACCCCCGCCACGACTGGCAGGTGGAGAACCGCTCCCTCTACTACGCCCGCCTCTACCTCGACCTGAACGGCGAGCTGGACGCCATCGAGGCGCACCTCTTCGACCCCGAGGACGTCCTCGACACCTGCGAGTCCCGCACCGGCCTCGCGCTGGCCGTCCTCGGCCACCTCGCCTCCTACGGCAGGCGGGACGCGCTGGAGCTGCTGCGCCGGTACGCCGCTCACGGCTCCAACTGGGCGTGGGCCCTGGACGAGCTGGCCCTCAGGGACGACGACGCCGGCCTGCGCGCCCTCGCCGCGCCCGTCCTCGCCCGCTTCTCCGCCGACCCAGAGGGCGAGGCCGAGCTGGCCGCCGCCGTCCGCGACGCCTTCGAGCCCCGGCCCTGGCGGCTGTGGGCCGAGGATCCCCGCGAATGGATCGCCACGCGCGTGCGTGCCGCCCACGAAACCGGCTGTTTCGACCGCTGGCAGCGCCAGATGCGGCCCACCGGACCCCGCCCCGGCTGGAGCGTGCGCGCCGTCTTCGAGTGGGCCCAGCAGGGCATGGAGCGCGGCGCCGCCCTCCATGTGCCCGCCGCCCGCTGTCTGACCGCCGTGGCCGGTCCGGACGACCGGCCAGAGATCCTGCAGGCCGCCAGGAGCGGCACGGACGGGGCCCGCTGCACCGCGCTGCGCTACCTCGCCGACAGCAACGATCCGGACGCCCTCGGCCTGATCGAGGCCGCCGTGACCGACGGCACGACCGTCGTGGTGGAGGCCGCCGTCGACGCCTTCGAACGGATGCGCAGCTTCGCCGCCGTCGACCGCGCGCGCGGCTGGGCCCAGCGCCCCGACGCCCTCGGCGCCGCCGCCGGACGCATGCTCGCCTGCCGCGGCGGAGCCCAGGACAAGGACCTCGTCCTCGGCGCCCTGCGCGAGGCGGTGCGCGGTGAGGGCCCCGACGCCCCGACGCTGTGGACCCTCGTCGACGGCACCGGACGCCTCGGCATCGCCTGCGCCGCCCCCGTCCTGCGCCACATCTACCGCGAGACGGCCTCCTCCCACCTCCGCGGCCGTGCCGCCCGCGCCCTGGCCGCCACCGATCCCTCCTTCGCCGCCGGCTTCGCCGTCGAATGCCTGTGGGACTGCGAGGAGACCACCCGCGAACTCGCCGCCCGGCACGCCGAGACCGGTGACACCCGGGTCGTCGAACGACTCCGCCGCCTCGCCGCCGACCCGGCGGAGGAGGACGAGGTACAGACCGCGGTGCGCAGCCGCTTCGGACCGGACGCCCCCACGGGCTGAGAGCCGGTTGACACACCGGCTGAGACAGCGGCTGACAGACCGGTTGACACGATGTACGGATACGTACCCGGGCGGACTTCCGCCCGCTGTGTGAACGCGTGGTGACCCGCAGGTCAGGTGGGCATGGACACCGTCTGACCTGCATGGGTGTGCACATCAACGCTCACGGGACGTTCCTCGGCCGGAAAGATCCACGTTGACGCGGCCACGTCCAGCGCGGCGACAACACCCGTATGCGTGTCGTCATAGTGACCGAATCCTTTCCCCCCGATGTGAACGGCGTGGCCCACTGCGCGCTCCAGACCGCCCGGCACCTCGTGGATCGCGGCCACCACCCGCTCGTCGTCGCGCCGGCCACCGCGCCCGGCACCAAGGCCGACGCCCTGGAGGCGCCGTGCCCCGTCGTCCGTGTCCCCTCCCTCCCCCTCCCCGGCTACCCCCAGGTCCGCGTCGCCCTCCCCAGCCGGCGCCTCGCCGCGGCGCTCACCGAGCACCGCGCCGACATGGTTCACCTGGCCAGTCCCTTCGTCCTCGGCGTCCGCGGCATGGCCGCCGCGGCCCGGCTCGGCATCCCCGCCGTCGCCGTCTACCAGACCGACCTGGCCGGCTACGCCCGCACCTACATGGGCGCGGGCGAGGCGGCTGCCTGGCGGCGGATCCGCTCCGTGCACTCCGCCGCCGACCGCACCCTGGCCCCGTCCAGCGCCGCCCAGCACGACCTGGAGGAACACGGCGTACCCCGGGTACGGCTGTGGCCGCGCGGCGTGGACACCGTTCGTTTTCGGCCAGAACATCGCGACGAGGCGCTGCGCCGCGAACTCGCCCCGAACGGCGAGCTGATCGTCGGCTACGTCGGCCGGCTCGCCCCTGAGAAGCACGTCGAACTGCTCGCCGGCGTCTGCGGCCTGGACGGCGTGAAGGTCGTGGTGGTCGGCGACGGTCCCAGCCAGGCGCACCTCACCGAGGCCCTGCCCGGCGCCGTCTTCCTGGGCCGCCGCACCGGCGGCGACCTCGCCCGGATCTTCGCCTCGCTGGACCTGTTCGTGCACACCGGGCCCTTCGAGACCTTCTGCCAGACCGTCCAGGAGGCCATGGCCAGCGGTCTCCCCGTGGTCGCGCCCGCGGCCGGCGGCCCGCTCGACCTCGTCGACCACGGCCGCACCGGACTGCTCGTCCCACCGCGCGACGCCCGTGCCGTACAGGAGGCCGTCGCCGCCCTGGCCGGTGATCCGCAGCTGCGGGCCGAGTACGGCGCCGCCGCGCGTGCGACGGTCGAGGGCCGCACCTGGGCCGCCATCGGCGACCAACTGATCGCGCACTACGAGGACGTGCTCGCGGTACGGAAGACGGCGGTGGCGGCATGACCGGCGAGTCCCTGCGCATCGTCCGGCTCGCCAACTTCGTCGCCCCCGCCTCCGGCGGCCTGCGCACCGCCCTGCGTGAACTCGGCAAGGGCTTCCGCGCGGCGGGCCACGACCCGGTGCTGATCGTGCCGGGCGAGCGGTACACCGACCACGACACCGAGCAGGGCCGGGTCATCACCCTGCCCGGCCCGGTGCTGCCGGGAACCGGCGGCTACCGCGTGCTGACCGACAAGCGGCGCGTGACCACGCTCCTGGAGGAGCTGGCCCCGGACCGCCTGGAGGTCTCCGACCGGACGACCCTGCGCTGGACCGGCCGCTGGGCCCGGCGGGCACGCGTGCCCGCCGTGATGGTCTCCCACGAAACCGCCGACGGCGTGCTGCGCACCTGGGGGCTCTCCGAGAACATGTCCCGGCGGGCCGCCGACGCCCTCAACACCCGCACCGCGTACGTCTACTCGCGCATCGTGTGCACCACGGAGTTCGCCGAGCGCGAGTTCGTACGGATCGGCGCGCGCAACGTCGTACGCGCCCCCCTGGGCGTCGACCTGATGGAGCGCCACCCCGCGCTGCGCGACCCCGGGCTGCGCGCGCTCCACGCGCGCGCGGACGAGGCGCTGCTGGTGACCTGCACCCGGCTGTCCGTGGAGAAGCGGCCCGGCACCGCCCTGGACGCCCTGGAGGCGCTGCGGCGGCGCGGGCGCCGGGCGGTGCTGGTGGTCGCCGGTGACGGGCCGTTGCGGGCCCGGCTGGAGCAGCGCGCGCGGGAGCGCGGGCTGCCGGTGACGTTCCTGGGGCACGTCGCCGACCGCGCCGCCCTCGGCGCGCTCCAGGCGTCCGCCGACGTCTGCCTGGCGCCCGGGCCCGCCGAGACCTTCGGGCTCGCGGCCCTGGAGGCCATGGCGTGCGGGACGCCCGTCGTGGCGAGCGCGTCGTCCGCGCTGCCCGAGGTGATCGGGTCGGCCGGTGCGACGGCGGCGGACAACGGAGAGGCGTTCGCGGACGCCGTCGAACTCCTTCTGGAGCGCGGCGAGTCCGAGCGGCGCGAGACGGCACGCGCGCGTGCCGAGTGTTTCGGGTGGGGAACGGCCGTGGAGGCGTTCCTCGCGGCGCACGACGCGGAGGTGCTAGGGCGCGCCGACACGGCGGCCGTGTCCCGTCCCGCCGGTGCCGTGATCGCCTCCCGCCCCGCCGTGCCGGAGGGTGTGGCCACCGTGCCGGAGGGCGTGGCATGAGACCCGTCCGCTTCGTCGCCCTCGGGGACTCGCTGACCGAGGGCGTGGGCGACCGCGCCGGTGAGGCGTGGCGGGGCTGGGCCGCGCTGCTCGCGCCCTCGCTCGCCGCGGACGTGGAGTTCACCAACCTCGCGGTCAGCGGGGCGCAGACCCGGGACGTGCTGGAGAAGCAGACTCCGGCAGGTCTCGAACTCGGCCCCGACCTGGTGTCCGTGGTCATCGGCGTCAACGACACCCTGCGCCGCACCTTCGACATCCACGCGGTGGCCGCCCGCCTCGACCGGGTCTACGCGTCCTTCACCGGCCGGGGCGCCACCCTGCTCACCGCCTGCCTGCCCGATCCCGGGGCGATGCTCGGCCTCCCGGGCTCCCTGGCCCGCCCGCTGGCCCGCCGGCAGCGCGCGGTCAACACGGTCGTGCACGCGCTGTCCGACCGCTACGGGGCCGTCCATCTGCACGCCGCCGAGGGCTGCTGGATCACCGACCGGGCCCTGTGGAGCGCGGACCGGCTGCACCCGGGCGAACGCGGACACCGGCAGCTCGCCGTCCGCTTCCACGAACTGCTCGCCGAGGCGGGCCGCGCAACGGGGGCCCCGCCCTCGCCCGAACCGGAGTTCGCCGCACCGACCCGGACGGCGAGCCTGTGGTGGCTGGCCACCGCCGGCACCGCCTGGGTGGCCCGGCGCTGCACCGACCTGCTGCCGCAACTGCTGCGCCTGGCCGCCGACGAGCTGCGGCATCGGGCCCGGGGCACGAGTACCCGCCTCGACCTGGGCACCGCAGCCGCGGTGTCCGCGGCACTGGCCGCTCTCGCGACGGCGGAACGGCCGGAGGGCGCCTGAGGCCGGGCCGGGCGGATCAGCGGCGGCGTACGGCCACGAACCGCACCGGGGTGCCCGGGACCGCCTGAGCCGCGGCGGGGAGGTCGGCGGCGCGGACCACCGCGATCACTGGGTAGCCCCCGGTGGTCGGATGGTCGGCCAGGAAGACCACCGGGCGGCCGTCCGGAGGGACCTGGACCGCCCCGCGCACCATCCCCTCGCTCGGCAGCTCACCGGGCCGGGCTCGCGCCAGGGCGGGTCCCTCGGTGCGCAGGCCGATGCGGTTGCTCGCCGACGACACCCGGTACGCGCGTGTGGTGAGATCGCGCACCGCCCGCGCCGTGAACCAGTCGTCGCGCGGGCCCGGCGTCACCCGGAGCACGAGTTCGGCCGGCGGGCACGGCTGCGGGGCGACGTCCACGCGCGCGGGAGGGCCCGCCGGGGCGCCGAGCGGCAGCACCGTGCCCTCCGTGAGCGGCGCCGGGCCGAGCCCGGACAGCAGATCCGTGGCGCGGCTGCCGAGCACCGGCTCCACGGCGACGCCGCCCGTGACGGCCACATAGCTGCGCACACCGGCCACGGCGGCGCCCACCTCCAGCAGTTCACCGGCGGGGACGACGACCGGGGCGCCCCAGGCCGCCGGGCGTCCGCCCACCGTGACCGGGCAGGGCGCGCCGCCGACCGCCACCGTCAGCGCGGACCGGGAGCGCACCGCACAGCCGTTCAGCGTGGTCTCCAGGACGGCCGCGTCGGGCGGATTGCCGACGAGCCGGTTGACGAGCGCTGCCGCGGGTGGGTCGAGCACGCCCGAGCGGGGCACGCCCAGGTGCGCGTACCCGGGCCGCCCGCGGTCCTGCACGGTGGTCAGGGCCCCGGACCGCACGACGACGAGCGCACGGTCGGTCATGACGCCTCCACCGGTACGGCGGTCATGAGCCCTCCACGGGGACGAAGCGTACGCGCGTGCCCGGCGAGAGCAGCGCGGCCGGTACGCGCGCGTGGTCCCACAGCACGGTGTCCGTCGTACCGATCAGCTGCCAGCCGCCCGGTGACGAGCGCGGGTACACGCCCGTGTACGGGCCGGCCAGCGCCACGGCACCGGCGGGGACGGCCGTGCGCGGGGTGGCCCGGCGCGGCACGTCGTAGCCGGCGGGGAGCCCGGTGAGGTAGCCGAAGCCGGGCGCGAACCCGCAGAAGGCCACCGTGAAATCGGTGCCCGCGTGGATGCGGGCCACCTCGTGCTCGGGCACCCCCCAGTGCGCGGCGACCTCCGCGAGGTCGGGGCCGTCGTAGCGCACGGGCAGCTCGACCAGCTCACGCGCGCGTGCCGGAATGGGCGGCACTTCGAAGGAGGTCAGTTCGGTTGCCCAACGGACCGGGTCGTCCAGGCCGTCGAGCAGGACGGTACGGGCGGCCGGGACGATCTCGCGGACGGTCAGCGTGCCCTCCGCGCGGCGCCGCAGCAACTCCGCGTGCAGGGCGCGCGCCTCCTCGCCGGACGCGGCCTCCAGGAGCAGCGCGTCCTCGCCGACGGGCAGCGCCCTCACGCGAACGCCTCCACCGTCACGCCGGCCGCCGCCAGCCGCTCGCGCACCCGGCGGGCCAGTTCCACCGCGCCGGGCGTGTCGCCGTGCAGGCACAGCGAGCGGGCGCGCACCCGGACGCGCGCGCCGGAGCGCGCGGTCACCTCGCCGGAGCGCGCGAGACGGACCGAGCGCTCCACGACCGCGTCCGGGTCGGTCACCACGGCGCCCTCCCGGCCGCGCGGCACCAGGGTGCCCTCGTCGGTGTACGCGCGGTCCGCGAACGCCTCCGGGACGGCCGGCAGGCCCGCCTTCGCGGCCAGCTCCAGCAGCCGCGACCCGGGCAGCCCCAGGACCGGCAGCGAGGCGTCCGCCAGGAGCACACCGTCCACGACCGCGGCGGCCTGCTCCTCGTCGTGCACAACCCGGTTGTAGAGCGCGCCGTGCGGCTTGACGTACCCCACGCGCGCACCCGCGGCCCGCGCGAAGACCTCCAGGGCGCCGATCTGATAGGCCACCTCGGCCGCCAGTTCGGCGGGCGGCACGTCCATCGCGCGCCGCCCGAACCCCGCCAGGTCCCGGTAGGAGACCTGCGCGCCGATCGTCACCCCGCGCGCGGCGGCCAGCTCGCACACCCGGCGCATGGTGGCCGCGTCCCCGGCGTGGAAACCGCAGGCCACATTCGCGCTGGTGACGACGGACAGCAGCTGCTCGTCGTCGGTGAGCCGCCAGCGGCCGAAGCCCTCGCCGAGGTCGGCGTTCAGATCGATCGGGGTCATGGATTCCCTCGTGTTTCCGGTTCAGGCCACGCGGTACTGCTCGTCGCGGGCGTCGGTCAGGAACATCTGGCCCGGTGCGTGGGTGAGGGCGAACGGCGGCCGGGAGGCCATCACCGCCGCCTGCGGGGTCACCCCGCAGGCCCAGAACACCGGGATGTCGTCCGGCTCGGCGTCCACCGGGTCGCCGAAGTCGGGGCGGGCGAGGTCACCGATGCCCAGCCCCGCCGGGTCGCCGCAGTGCACGGGGCTGCCGTGCACCGCCGGCAGCAGGCTGCTCTCCCGGATCGCGGCGGACAGGTGCTGGGGCGGCACCGGGCGCATGGACACCACCAAGGGGCCGTGCAGCCGTCCCGCCGGACGGCACTGGCGGCTGGTCGTGTACATGGGCACGTTGCGGCCCTGCTCCACATGCCGGATCGGCACGCCCGCCCCGGCCAGCGCCCACTCGAAGGTGAAGCTGCACCCGAGCAGGAACGACACCAGGTCGTCCCGCCAGTACCCCCGCACGTCCGTGGGCTCGTCTACCAACTCGCCGTGCTCCCACACCCGGTAGCGAGGCAGGTCGGTGCGCAGGTCCGCGCCCTCGGCGAGGACGGTGCTCCAGGAGCCGGCGGCCGTGACGTCGAGCACGGGACAGGGCTTCGGGTTGCGCTGGCAGAACAGCAGCATGTCGTATGCCCAGTCGGCCGGCACCGAGATGAGATTGGTCTGCGTATGTCCCGCCGCGACACCCGCCGTCGGGCCCGCGAGGCCCTCCCGGAAGCGCTCCCGCGCGGCTTTCGGGCTCCACGCGCGCGCATGCTCGTCGACGACGGTCAGGGGACGGTCCTCCGTGCGGCTCATGCCAGCTCCTTCCCACGCGTCTCCGGCAGCCCGAGCAGCGCCAGCGCCGCGAGGCCGTAGCCGACCGCCCCGAAGACGAGCGCGCCGCCCAGACCCCAGCTGTCGGCCATGAAGCCCACCAGGGTGGGGAAGACCGCGCCCACCGCGCGGCCCGCGTTGTACGTGAAGCCCTGGCCGGTGCCGCGCACCGCCGTCGGGTACAGCTCGCTGAGGTACGCGCCGAAGCCGCTGAAGATCGCCGACATGCAGAAGCCGAGCGGGAAGCCCAGCACCAGCAGCACGGTGTTCGCGCCGTGCGGGATGTGCGCGTACGCCAGGACGCAGAGCGCCGACAGTAGCGCGAACAGCCAGATGTTGCGGCGCCGGCCGAGCCGGTCGGTGAGGTGTCCGCCGGTCAGATAGCCGAGGAAGGCGCCGGAGATCAGGAATGTGAGATACCCGCCGGTGCCGACGACCGACAGGCCGCGCTCGGTCTTCAGGTACGTCGGCACCCAGGTCGCCAGCGTGTAGTAGCCGCCCTGCACGCCCGTGGACAGCAGCACCGCGCAGAGCGTCGTACGCAGCAGGCCCGGGTCGTCGCCGGAGCCCGGCCGGAAGATCGCCGTGAACGAGCCGCGCCGCGGGCTCTGTTCGCGGGCCGCGACGGCCTCGGGCGCGTCGTGCACCCGGCGGCGCAGCCACACCACGAGCAGCGCGGGCAGGGCGCCGGTCCAGAACATCACGCGCCAGGCCCAGTCCTCGCCCACGAACGAGAAGACCAGCGTGTAGACGACCGCCGCCAGCGCCCAGCCGACCGCCCAGGAACTCTGGATCGCGCCGAGGGTACGGCCCCGGTGGCGCGCGCTCGCATACTCGGCGACCAGGATCGCGCCGACCGCCCACTCGCCGCCGAAACCGAGGCCCTGAAGGGCGCGGAAGACCAGCAGGGTCTCGTAGGTGGGCGCGAAGCCGCAGGCCACGGTGAAGACGGCGTAGGCGGTCACCGTGATCATCAGTGCCCGGACCCGGCCCACCCGGTCCGCGACCACACCCGCCGCGGCGCCGCCGATCGCGGAGACCACCAGGGTGACGGTCGTGAACAGGCCGGTCTGGCCGCTGTCCAGGCCGAAGTACGCCGCGAGCGCCACCATGCTCAGCGGCAGCGTGAAGTAGTCGTAGGAATCCAGGGCATATCCGCCGAAAGCCCCGGCGAACGCGCGACGGCCGTGCGGACCGAGGGCGTGCAGCCAGCCGAACGCGCCGTCAGGGGCGGCGCGTTCGCCCTCGCCGGGGAGGGCGTCAGGGGTCAGGGTCCGCGGTGGAGGGGTTGTGCTCATGGGCACCTCGCAGAAAGGGACGGAGGGTGCTGGGAAGAGCCGTGCCGTGCGGAAGCCGTGTCGTGCGGAGAGTCGTTGCGGAGCACCGTAGAGGATCGTTCAACGATCCTTCAATACGCGCGTTGTTTCGTCCCTGTGTCTGCGATTGAATTCCGGGCATGGCAGAGCAGCTGACGGGACTGGCCGACGACCGCGCGCTCCTGGGGCGCACCAGCACCGCCGAACGGGTCTCCGACATCCTCAGAAGCCGGATCGCCGACGGCTATTTCCCACCGGGCACGCGACTGTCGGAGGACGCCATCGGCGGCGCCCTCGGGGTCTCCCGCAACACCCTGCGCGAGGCGTTCCGACTGCTCACGCACGAGCGCCTGCTCGTCCACGAACTCAACCGCGGCGTCTTCGTCCGCGTCCTGACCGTGGAGGACGTCGAGGACATCTACCGCACCCGGACCCTCGTGGAGTGCGCCGTCGTGCGCGGCCTGGGGGAGCCGCCGTACGCGCTGGACAGGCTCGCCGAGGCCGTCACCGAGGGGCTGCGGGCCGTTGAGGAGAATGACTGGAAAGCGATGGGGACGGCCAACATCCACTTCCACCGGGAACTGGTCGCCCTCGCCGGCAGCGAACGCACCGACGAGCTGATGCGCAGCGTCTTCGCCGAGTTGCGCCTCGCCTTCCACGTCGTCGACGATCCGCACCGCCTGCACGAGCCCTACCTCGCCCGCAACCGCGACATCCTGCAGGCCCTTCGGGACGGGGACCGGTCGGGGGCGGAGGGGCTGCTGGAGCGGTACCTGGTGGACTCCCTGGAGCGGATCGTCGAGGCGTACCGGCGGCGGGTCGGCGAGGACGTCCAGGGCGGCCTCTGACCCCGTGTGGTGCCGCTGTGACCGGCGTCGCTTCTGCGACCGTTTGGGTCGTTGTCAGACCGAGGACCTAGTCTGTGCACCGTGACTTCGCCTGCATCGACGGACCGTGTTCCGCCCCAGCTCAGCGCGGGGCCGCGCCCCGCGCCGGGGCCGGCCGCCGACGAGGGACTGGCGCGGCGGCTGCGCGCGCTCGCCTGCACCGCGCCGCTGCACGACCTCGACGCGCGCAAGGCCAACCTGGCCGGCGAGTACTCGGTGTACGGAATGGCCGAGGTGGCCCTCGCCGCCATCGACCTCGTCACCCTGAACATGGACTTCGACACGGGCGCCGACCACGAGCAGATCGTGGCCCGGCTCGCCCCGCGCATCTGCGCACAGGCCCCGCAGCGGCCCGCGGAGGAGCACGAGCGCGTGGCCCGCTGGGTCCTGGAGAACCTGATCAACGTCGGCAGTGTGGACCGCGGCTTCCGCGCGGTGTACGGCACCTTCGCGCCGGACGGCAGCTACGTCCGCCGTGACTACGACTTCAAGCTGATCGAGGAGGTCCCCGGCCCCGGCGGCACGGTCTACCTCCGCACGACGGACGAAGCGGTCAACGTCCTCGTCGGCGCCCTGGACACCGATGTCACCAGCGCCCAGATCGCCGCCGAGGTCAAGCTGGAGGTGCTGATCAGCCGCGGCCGGCTCGCCGACGCCCAGCTCGCCGCCGAGCAGGCCCGCTACCGCACCGTGCAGTATTCGGAGACCCTGCGCCGCGCCCTGGAGGCCACCCGGCGCAACGTCCGCGCGGTCGACTGGCTGGGCGCCGTACCGGACATGATCGCCGAGGCCCTCGACCACGTGGCCGACCGCTACCGCCACGAGAACGCGATCCTCACCAACATCCGCAAGGCCCGCGACGAGACCGAGGAACCCGAGCACAAGCGCCGGGCCGCCGAACTCGTCGACATCGTCAAGGACTGCATCCGGCGGCACACCCAGCTCCAGTCGCGCCTGCTGGAGGCCGGTCCCCTCTTCCGCGCCGAACAGGACCGGCAGGCCTTCGCCGCACCGGCGGCGACCTCCGGGACGGACCTGTACGGCCACCTGCTCGCACCGCTGCTGCCGCTGCCCCGGGAGCAGGCGATCCGGGTCACGGACGCCTTCTTCGCCCACGGCACCGGACTGCGCACCCCCGTGTCCGTACGCGTCGGTGACCTGGTCGACATACTGCTGACGCCGCCCGTCGAGCGTGAGCACCTGGGCGCGGAGATGCCCGAGCCCGACCTGATCGCCACGCCCGACGACAGCCGGTTCAGCGACGAACAGCTGGCCGCCGCCATGGAGTTGCTCGAGCTGCCCGCGGACGCGCCGCGCAGACTGTCCGGACTGCTCGCGGAGGCCCGGCGCACGGGCGACCCCGATCTGGCCTACCTGGTCGCCCTGTTGGCGGTCCACGCGGCCAGCCCCGCGGTCGGCACCGCCTACCGGCAGGGCGAGGAGAAGCTGCTGTTCGCCGTGGACGACGGCACCGAGCTGGACGATCCCGAGTTCGGCGGGGCCGACCTGATCGTGGGAACCGCCCTGCTGGACGCGGCGGGCATGGCCGCGGACCGGACGGAAGCAGCATGAGTGAAGACCAGCGAGAAACCAGCGTGACAAGGAGCCCGAGCCGTGACTGAGCACGTCGAGTGGAGTGACACGGAGACCCCGGCCCCGTCGGCGTCCGCCGCCGTCACCCCAGCCGACGCCGCCGACGCGGCGCGGCTCGTCGCCTTCGGGCTCCAGCCCAAGCTGCAGCCCGCCCGCGACCAGGAGTACACGGAGCTGCTGCGCCGCTACCGCGAGGACCCGGCCTTCGCGCGCCTCGCGGACGCCGTCGCCGCCGGCCTGGGACTCGTCGTGCTGGAGGTGTCCCCGCGCGCGGGGATGGCCGTGACGGCCGCCGAGGACTCGGTGTTCGCCGTCCGCATGGGCGACTACGCGCGCCGCACCGCTGCCGACTCGGGCGACCGCTTCCTGCACGGCCTCGCCCATCTCGCCGCCGCCGCGCTGGCGTTCCCGCGCCCCGAGGACCTGTCCGACGACTCCTACATCGGCCGGGTCACCGTCAACGGCGTCGACGCCTTCGTCCGGCAGGCCTGCCGCCGCCTGGAGGAGCGCGCCGAGGAACAGGGCGAGAACACCGACCCGGCCACCGACGCGCCCGGCCTGGAGGCCGCCTGGCGGATCTGGGCCAGACGCAGCGCGACCGGCGCCACCAAGGACGCGCGCCGGCCGGCCGCCTCCACCACGGGCATCGTGGCCAAGGCCGCGGCCTTCCTCACCGACTCGGGCTTCCTGCAGCGCACCGGTGACGAGAACGGCGGCACCTTCCGCACCACGGCCCGCTACCAGCTCCAGGTCCGCGACATGGCCGGCAGCGCCGCCATGGCCGAGCTGCTGGAGCTGGGCGTCGTCCCGGTCACCGACGGCACCGCCAGCCTGCTGCCCGCCGAGGACCTCGACGACCTGGACCTGGTCGCCGACGCCGGGCTGCCCTTCCACTCCTGAACTTCCCTGATCTGCCAGAAGACTGACGAGAGTCCGCCATGTACGAGCTGTCCCGGGTCCGCCTCTACTCCATCGGGCCCGCCGGTGCACGCTACGCCGACACCGTGCTTGACCTGCGGGGCGTGGGCGCGCCCGTGCCCGACCCGGCGCCCATGCAGGCGGAGTTCTTCGAGGAGGAGCCGGCCGGCCCGCCGCGCCGGCCCGCGCCCGCGGGCGTGCTGTTCCTGGAGAACGGCGGCGGCAAGTCCGTGCTGCTCAAGCTGATCTTCTCGGTGATGCTGCCGGGCCACCGCAACACCCTCGGCGGCGCCAGCTCCGGTGTGCTGCGCAAGTTCCTGCTCGCCGACGACTGCGGACACGTGGCGCTGGAGTGGCAGCACGTGCAGACCGGCGAGTGCGTGGTCGTCGGCAAGGTCAGCGAGTGGCGCGGACGCCAGGTGTCCAACGACCCGCGCAAGTTCGCCGAGGCCTGGTACTCCTTCCGGCCCGGGCCGGGCCTCAGCCTGGACAACCTGCCCGTTGCCGAGTCCACCGCCGTACGGCCGCCCGTGGAGGGCTCCTCCGGCGCCCAGGGCCGCCGCCGCACCATGAAGGGCTTCCGGGACGCCCTCACCGAGGCGGGCAAGGCCTACCCGCACCTGGAGGTGCACTGGGAGGAGATCCACGAACGCTGGACCGAACACCTCGGCGACCTCGGCCTCGACCCCGAACTCTTCCGCTACCAGCGGGAGATGAACGCCGACGAGGGCGAGGCGGCCGGTCTCTTCGCGGTCAAGAAGGACTCCGACTTCACCGACCTGCTGCTGCGCGCGGTCACCGACACCCGTGACACCGACGGCCTCGCCGACCTGGTCGGCGGCTTCGGCAACAAGCTGGGCCGGCGCGCCGAGCTGATCGCCGAGCGGGACTTCACCGCCGGTTCCGTGGACCTGCTCGGGCGGATCGTGGAGGCGGCCGAGGCGCGTTCACGCGCGCGTGACATCCACGCCGGGGCCGAGCGTCGTACCCGGACGCTGGCCCGGCGGCTGTCCGCGCGGGCCGTGCAGGAGCGGGTGCGGGCCGCCGACCTCGCCCAGCGGGTCACGGCCGCCGCCTACGCCGTCACGCACTCCGAGGGCGCCCGCGAGCGCAGCGCTCTGATCGCCGCCGAACTCGCCTACCGGCACGCCTCCCTGGCGCTCGCCGCCGCCGAGAAGTCCGCCGCCGCGCAGAAGCGTGAGCTGGCCGACGCCCGCACGCTGCACTCCGCGTGGCAGGCCGCCGAGGCCGTGCTGCGCCACCGTGCCGCCGCCGACCGGGTCGCGCGCGTGTCCGCCGCCATCCAGGAGGCCGAGCGGGACGCGGCCCCCGCGCTCGCCGCACGCGCCAAGGCCGCCGTGGACCTCGTACGGGCCCTGCACGCGGCGGCTGGAAGCGCCGAGAGCCTCGCCAACGAGGAGGAGGAGCGTTCCGCCGCCCTCCAGGAGGTCAGCGACGCCGCCTACCGCGACAACACGTCCGCCGCCACCGAGGCGCAGCGCGCCCGCAGCGAGGCCGGGCACCTGCGCCAGCGCCTGGCCGAGGTCGAGCAGGAGACCGCCGAGGCCGTCCGCGCGGGCTGGCTCGACGACAGCTCCCCGGACGCCGACCCGGCCCGTGCCGCGCTCGCCGCCAGCGACGCCGAGAAGACCGCCGTGGCCGCCTGGGACACCGCCCGTGAGGCCGCCCGCAAGGCCACCGAGCACGCGCGCGAGGCAGCCTCCGCCGAGTCCCGCGCGGAACTGACCGCGGCCCGCGCGGCCGACGCGGCGACCGCCGCGGAGCGGTCGTACGAGGCCGAGCGCCGGCTCGCCGAGACGCTGGCGGCCGAGGAACGGCTCGCCGAACTGCTCAGCCTGCCGGACGCGACCGCACCGGCACGCGCGGGCGTGCCCGCACCGAGGACGGAAGCAGCCGACGGCATCCACGACCCCGACGCCAGCCCCCGTCCCGTCGGCGAGGGCCCGCTCACCGCCGAACAGCTCGACGGCTTCGCGGACGAGTTGCGCGAACTCCTCGACAGCGCCGTGTCCACCGCCGAACGCCACCTGTTCGAGCTGCGCACGGCCGCCGCCGACGACGCCCGTATCCTCGGCGCCCTCGGCGACGGCGGACTGCTGCCGCCCGGCCCGGACGTGCTGGCCACCGTCGAGTACCTCGGCGAGCACGGCATCCCCGCGCTGCCCGGCTGGCGCTACCTCGCCCAGGCCGTCGACCCCGCCGACCACGCGCGCGTGCTCGGCGCCCGCCCCGAACTGGTCGACGGCGTGATCATCACCGACCCGGCCACGCACGCCCGCGCCCGCGAGGCGCTCGCCGAAGCAGCCCTGCTGCCGCGCTCGGCCGTCGCCGTCGGCACGGCCGCTGCCCTGCTCGCCCCGACCCCCGCGGACGACGCCGGCACCGGCGACGTCTTCCTCGTCCCGCCGAACCCGGCCATGCACGACGAGCACGCCGCCGACGAGGAGCGGCAGGCACTGCGCGCGCGGGCCGGCGAGCGCGACGAGGAGATCCGCGCCCTGGCCGCCCGGCTCGGCAAGGACCGCGAACTGGCCGCTCGGCTCGCCTCCTGGCGCACCAGCTGCCCGGCCGGACGGCTCACCGAACTCGCCCAGGTCGCCCAGGAGGCGCGCGCGTTCGCCGAGGAGGCCGAGGCCGAACTCGCCGAGACCCGCACCGCCCGCGCGGAGGCCGACGAGAGCGCCGCCGAGGCCGCGCAGGTCCGCGACGAGCGGCAGGAGGCCGCGCAGAAGGCCCGCCGCGCCGCCGACGCCCTCGCCGGACTCGCCTACCGGCTGCGCGAGCGCGCCGGCTGGCAGGTCCGCCTGCGCGAACTCGCCGACGAGGCCGCCGAGTCCGAGGCCCGCGCCCAGGCCTGCCTGGAGCGCGCCCGCGCCGCCGACGAGGACCGCCGCGCCGCCCAGCGCGCCGCCGACGACGCCCGCCGCACCACGCGTGCGCTGCGCGCCGAGCGCTCCGAGATCGCCGGCGCCCCCGACGACGTACCGGACGGTGGAACCGACGCCCCGAAGGCGCCCCTGCCCGCCCTCCGCGAGGCCTACCGGGCCGCCTCCCAGGTGTACGAGAAGGTCGGCGTCGGCGCCGACCTGCGCGCCGAGCAGGCCCGCGCGGAGAGCGACGAGAGCGCGGCCCACGCCGAACTGAACCGGCTCAGCAACAAGGTCCGCACCCGCGCCGAGCAGCTGCTGCAGTCGCCCGACGGCTCCGACGGCCCCTCCCGGCAGGCCGCCGCCGCGCGTGCGGAGGAGCTGGTGCAGCTCCTGGAGACCCGCATGTCGACCGCGAGCGAGCAGCTCGGCCGGCTGCGCGGCGAGGCCGAGCGGCACGCCCCCGAGGACGGCGAGGCGCACACCGAGCTGTCCGAGGAACTCGTCCCGCGCGACGCCGAGCACGCCCAGGCCCTGCTGCGCACCGCCACCGCCGAACTCGCCGCCCGCGCCGAGGCGCTGGCGGAGGCTCGCGAGGCGCACGCCGAGCTGCTGGAAGCCCACCGGGCCGCCGAGGACGCGGCCGGCGGCTTCGACGAGATCGCCGCGATGCTCCGGGACTTGCTGCGCGAGCACAGCCCCGAGGAGCAGCAGGAGGAACCGGAGCCGTACCCCGGCAGCCTGGAGGAGGCCCGGCACTCCGCCGCCGAGGCCCGCCGCTCGCTGCGCGGCTGCGCCGCCGACCTGTCCGCCGCCGAGTCGGCCGTGCGCGAGGCGAGCGACATCCTCGTCCGGCACGCCAATTCCACGCGTTACGAGCAGGTCCGCACCCCCGCCCGGCAGCAGATCCGCGAGCTGCCCGCCTCCGCCCTGCCCGAGCACGCCCAGCGGTGGGCGGACGCCTTCGCACCCCGGCTGCGCGTTCTGACCGACGAACTGGCGCAGCTGGAGCGCAACCGGGACTCGATCGTGGACCGGCTGCGCGGCCTCGTGGAGTCGGCGCTGGCCACGCTCAGGTCCGCCCAGCGGCTCTCCCGCCTGCCCGAGGGGCTCGGCGAGTGGTCCGGACAGGAGTTCCTGCGCATCCGCTTCGAGGAGCCCGACCAGGCCACGCTCACCGAACGGCTCGGCGAGGTCATCGACGACGCCACGCGCGCGGCCGTGAAGAAGAACTCCGACCTGCGCCGCGACGGCATGTCCCTGCTGCTGCGCGGAGTCGCCGCCGCGCTCCAGCCGAAGGGCGTGGCCGTCGAGATCCTCAAGCCCGACGCCGTACTGCGCGCCGAGCGCGTGCCGGTCGGGCAGATGGGCGACGTGTTCTCGGGCGGTCAGCTGCTCACCGCCGCCATCGCGCTGTACTGCACGATGGCCGCGCTCCGGTCGAACGACCGGGGGCGGGACAAGCACCGGCACGCGGGCACGCTGTTCCTGGACAACCCGATCGGCCGCGCCAACGCGACGTACCTGCTGGAGCTCCAGCGGGCCGTGTCGGACGCGCTGGGCGTGCAGCTGCTGTACACCACGGGCCTGTTCGACACGACCGCCCTCGCGGAGTTCCCGTTGGTCATCCGGCTGCGCAACGACGCCGACCTCAGGGCGGGCCTGAAGTACATCAGCGTGGAGGAACACCTCCGGCCCGGGTTGCCGCAGCAGACCCAGGCCGGAGAAGCGGTGCACAGCGAGATCACGGCGACACGGATGTTCAAGCGGCCGGCATAGCCGTCAGGCGTCCTCCTTCAAGAGATCCGCGCACTTCTCCCCGATCATCATCGTCGTGATGCACGGGTTGACGGCGATCAGGTCGGGCATCACCGACCCGTCCGCGACCCGAAGCCCCTCGACCCCCTTGACCCGCAGCCGCGCGTCGAGCGGGGCCGAGGGGTCGTCGTCGGCGCCCATCTTCACCGTGCAGGACGGGTGGTAGACGGTGTTGTGCGTCTTGTGGATGTAGTCGAGGAGTTCGTCGTCGGTACGGACGTCCGGCCCGGGGGCCAGTTCCGCGCCCGCCCAGCCGCTCAGCGCCGGCTGCGCGGCGATGCGCCGGGCGAGCCTGATGCCGTACGTCATCACCCGTACGTCGTGCTCGTGCGTGAAGTACCGCGGGTCCACCTTGGGCTTGTCCCGGTAGTCCCGCGTCCGCAGCCGCACCGTGCCCCGTGACTTCGCCTTCGTCACGTTGGGCGTCAGGCAGAACGCGTTCTCCGAGGTCGGGTAGCCCCACCGCGCGGTGTTCATGTCGAACGTGACGCCCGACTGGCCCGTGGCAGCGCGGCCTCGCCGTGACGGTCGGTGCCGCGCCCGGGATCAGGAGTGCGACAGCTGCCCGGTGCCGCCCCGGCCGGGTATCCGCTCCTGCTCCCGGAGGGCGGACCGCTCCTGGTGCCGGCGGGCGCGCCGCTCCCGGCGCAGTGCCCGTGCCGTGCTGCTCGGCTCGGAGACGACCCCGTAGCGCTGGTTCCACACCTGGCGGGTCACCCACACGTCGACCACGGCCCAGGTGGCCACCACCGTGCTCACCACGCTGCTGATCACCATCGGGAAGGCCAGCCAGGACCCGGCCATCGTGCACAGGAACGCCACCATCGCCTGGATCAGCGTCACCGAGGTGATCAGTACGGCCCGCACCGCGGCCGTACGCACCGGATCGGGCAGCCGGCGCCGTCGCGCGGGCTCCTCGACCCACAACGGCCGGTACTGCGGCTGTTGTTGTCTCTCGGCGGACCCTCGGGCGCGCTCACGCGCCGAAATGTCGCGATCCGGCGCCTCGTGGCCCCGCCGCTTCGCCGAGTGCTCCGCCACGCTCTCCTCGGGCGCCTCGCGCCGCTCCGCCGTGCCCATCACCGTGTCACTCCCCACCGCCAGCAGACCGCTCGCCCCGGTGCCCGAAGACTCCGACTCCCCAGTGGCTGCCC
Source organism: Streptomyces sp. NPDC002671 (assembly GCF_053592475.1). Lineage (NCBI taxonomy): Bacteria > Bacillati > Actinomycetota > Actinomycetes > Kitasatosporales > Streptomycetaceae > Streptomyces > Streptomyces sp. NPDC002671. The sequence continues at coordinate 23,663 of NZ_JBSFVU010000002.1, read as the reverse complement.
GGCTTGCGCTGTTTTACGCCGCCCGGATGCGGGATGCGGCTCCTGTGTCCGATTCCGCCCCCATTTCCTGTAGAGAAGGACGCACGACGGCTCCCGAAGATTCCCACCGGCGAAAATTTCCAGCCAACCAGTTGTCCGGGCTCCTGTCACAGGTCCCGCCGCAGGTGGTCGAATTGCGGCGACAATCTCCCGCAATGCCCGGACAACTCGTCATCTCTTGCCACCAGTTCGGAATTTAACACTCCGGATATGTCTTCGAGTTACCTGTGGGGCGGTAGTAGGCTCGCGCCGTTTGTTGACGGACATGTGTGCCCCCGACCGGCGGGGGTCAAGCTGGGGGAGGCCATGCGCTTTCGCGGGAAGTCGATCCGCCGGAAGATCGTGGCGCTGCTTCTCGTGCCGCTGGTATCCCTGACGGCGATCTGGGGCTTCGCGACGGTCATCACAGGGCGTGAAGTCGCCAAGATGTTCCATGTGTCCGGTGAGATGCAGGACATCGGCTATCCGACCGAGGACGCGATCCGCGCCCTTCAGCAGGAACGCCGCCAGACCCTCCTCTACCTCGCCGACCCGCGAGCCGCCGACGCCGTTTCGGCGCTCAACCGCACCCGCACGGCCACCGACGGGGCGATCGCCAAGGTCCGCAAGAACGCCAAGAGCCAGGACAGCCTCGACAGGAACGGGCGCGACCGCCTCACCACCGTGCTGGACGCGTTCCAGGGCCTCGACTCGCTGCGCCGCAGCGTCGAGGAGGGCACGGTCACCCGCGCCCAGGCCTACAACCTGTACAACCGGCTCGACGACGCCTGTTACATCCTGCTCTTCGCCCTCGACCAGGTCGACGACGTCAACCTGGTCGAACAGGCTCGCGCCCTGATCCGCGTCTCCGCCGCCCGCGAGGCGCTCTCCCGTGAGGACGCACTGGTCGGCTCCTCCCTGGTCGTCGGCACGCTGACCCGCCAGGAGATCCGCGAGGTCACCACCCTCATCACCCAGCGCACCACGATGTACGCCGACAGCCTTTCGCAGCTGCCCGCCGCGGAACGCGAACGCTACGAACGTTTCTGGAAGAACGCCACCACCGCCGGGCTGCACGTGGCCGAACAGACCATCACCGGAAGCGATCCCGGAACCCCCCGCGGGGTCACCGCGAAGAGCTGGGACTCCGCGGCGGCCGGCGCCCTAGACGAACTCGGCGCTCTCGACGACCAGGCGAACGACCACTTCCAGAGCCGCGTACGCCCCGCGGCCATGCGCGTCATCGTGCAGGCTGTCGTCGCGGGCCTCCTCGGCCTGATCGCCGTCGTGTTCTCCATCGTCGTGTCCGTCCGCGTCGGCCGCGGTCTCATCCGTGATCTGCGGCAACTGCGGCTGGAGGCCCATGAGGCGTCCGGCATCCGGCTGCCCAGCGTGATGCGCCGCCTGTCCGCCGGCGAACAGGTCGACGTGGAGACCGAGGTACCACGCCTGGAGTACGACAAGAACGAGATGGGCGAGGTCGGCCAGGCCCTCAACACCCTGCAGCGGGCGGCCGTCGAGGCCGCCGTCAAGCAGGCCGAACTGCGGGCGGGCGTCTCCGAGGTGTTCGTCAACCTCGCCCGTCGCAGCCAGGTGCTGCTGCACAAGCAGCTCACGCTGCTCGACACCATGGAACGCCGGACCGAGGACACCGACGAACTCGCCGACCTGTTCCGCCTGGACCACCTCACCACCCGCATGCGCCGGCACGCCGAGGGCCTGGTGATCCTTTCCGGTGCCGCACCCTCGCGCCAGTGGCGCCGCCCCGTGCAGCTGATGGACGTCGTCCGGGCCGCCGTCGCCGAGGTCGAGGACTACGAGCGCATCGAGGTCCGGCGCCTGCCGCGCGTCGCCGTCACCGGACCGGCCGTCGCCGACGTCACCCACCTCGTGGCCGAACTCCTGGAGAACGCCACGGTCTTCTCGCCCCCGCACACCGCCGTCCAGGTCCTCGGCGAGCGCGTCGCCAACGGCTTCACCCTGGAGATCCACGACCGGGGTCTGGGCATGACGGCCGAGGCACTGCTGGACGCCAACCTGCGGCTCGCCGAGACCCCCGAGTTCGAACTCTCCGACACCGACCGGCTGGGCCTCTTCGTGGTCAGCCGTCTCGCCCAGCGCCAGAACGTCCGGGTCTCCCTCCAGCCCTCGCCCTACGGCGGGACCACCGCCGTCCTCTTCATCCCCGACACCCTGCTGACGGAGGACGTACCGGACACCAACGGCATCGGCTTCCGCCTCGACCGCGACCGGCCCGCAAAGGAGGCCGAACCTGCGGCGGGCCGCGCCATCGCCGGGGCCCAGGCACCGGTGCAGCTGCCCGGCCTGCCGACCTCCCTGCTGGACGGACCGGTCGAGCTGGAGGCGCCCGTCCACTTGGACGGACTCGACGACTTCCCCGGCGCCCTGACGGACCAGGACAGCGAGCGCGGCGGACTGTTCCGCCCCCGCCGCTCCCGCTCCCGCGCCGACGACCAGGCCGCCTCCCGGCCCGGCGACCGCCCGCAGCCTGCCTCCGCGCACAGGGACGACACGCAGGACGGCGGGCCCGTCGGCGGGCCCGTACCGCTGCCCCGGCGGCAGACGCCCAAGCTGGTCAGCTCCCATGGCAGGCCGGTGACCGAGCAGCGCTCCCGCCGCGGCGAACCGCAGGAACAGCCCGGCGCGGGTGGACTGGCCCCGCTGCCCAGCCGCCGACGCGGTGACGCCTCCCCGAGCGCCCCCGGGCCCGCGGACCGTGCCGAGGGGCGCCTGCCCGCTCCGGGCGGCGACGAGACCTTCGGGACCCCGGGGCTGCCCCGGCGGCCCCGGCACGCCGCCGCCGTGACCGGCGGACCGGGCGAGGAGGCCCCGGCTGCCGGTGGCACCACCGCGGAACCCGGGCCGGGCACCCGGCCGCTGCCCCGGCGCGTACGACAGGCCAGCCTGGCCCCGCAGCTGAAGCAGGACACCGAACGGAGCGCCGAACGCGAGCCCCGGTCCGTGGCCGACCGCGACGCCGACGAGGTCCGCAGCCGGATGGCCTCGCTCCAGCGCGGCTGGCAGCGCGGCCGTGAGGACAACGCCGCGGGCGACGGGGCCCAGAACGGCACAGCACCAGGAACGACTAAGGGGGACGGTCGATGACCGCACCGAAGGCCACCGGCCACACGACGAACAAGGGAGAGCTGAACTGGCTCCTTGACGAGCTTGTCGACCGGGTCGCCAGCATCCGCAAGGCCGTCGTACTCTCCGGCGACGGTCTGCCCACGGGGGTGTCCAAGGACTTGACCAGGGAGGACAGCGAGCATCTGGCGGCCGTCGCATCCGGCTTCCACAGCCTCGCCAAGGGTGTGGGCCGCCACTTCGAGGCGGGCAGCGTCCGGCAGACCGTGGTCGAGCTGGACGACGCCTTCCTGTTCGTGACCGCCGCCGGGGACGGCAGCTGCCTCGCCGTCCTCTCGGACGCGGACTCCGACGTCGGGCAGGTCGCCTACGAGATGACGCTCCTGGTCAAGCGGGTCGGCGTGCACCTGGGCACCGCTCCGCGCACCGATGTGGCCATGGGCGGGTAGTGGGATGACATGAGCGGAGACGGTCAGGAAACAAGCCACTGGTTCGACGACGAGGCCGGACCGGTCGTCCGTCCGTACGCCATGACGCGTGGCCGCACCACGAGTGCGGCCCAGCACCGCCTCGATGTGATCGCGGTGGTCGTCATCGAACCCGACGCGGGTGATCCGGAGGCGGACCAGACGCTGTCCCCGGAGCACGTGGACATCGTCGGATTCTGCCGTACCGCCCCGCAGTCGGTCGCCGAACTCGCCGCGGAACTCGATCTGCCGATCGGCGTGGTCCGCGTGCTCATCGGCGACCTCGTGAACGCCGAACTCGTCCATGTCTCGCGTCCGGTCCCCCCGGCCGAGCTGCCGGACGAGAGTATTCTGCGCGACGTGATCAACGGCCTCCGGGCGCTGTGACCGGCGCGGAAGCGGAGTAGTGACGTGACAGGCTGGCAGTTCTGGGTCGATCGAGGCGGCACCTTCACCGACGTCGTCGCGCGTCGCCCTGACGGCCGGCTGCTCACGCACAAGCTGCTGTCCGACAACCCCGCACGCTACGCCGACGCGGCCGTCGCCGGAGTACGCGAACTCCTCGACGGCTCGAAGGAGCCCATCGACGCCGTCCGCATGGGCACGACGGTCGCCACCAACGCGCTGCTCGAACGGAAGGGCGAGCGCACCCTCCTGGTGATCACCCAGGGCTTCCGCGACGCCCTGCGCATCGCCTACCAGAACCGCCCCCGCATCTTCGCCCGCCGTATCGAACTGCCCGAGCTGCTCTACGAGCGGGTCGTCGAGGCGGACGAACGTGTCGCCGCCGACGGCACGGTCCTGCGCGCCCCCGACCTGGACGCCCTGGCGGGTCCGCTCCAGCGGGCGTACGACGACGGGATCCGCGCGGTCGCCGTCGTCTGCCTGCACAGCCACCTGTACCCCGCCCACGAACGGGCCATCGGCGACCTCGCCGCCCGCACCGGCTTCGCGCAGATCTCGCTTTCCAGCGAGGTCAGCCCGCTGATGAAGCTCGTACCGCGCGGGGACACCGCCGTCGTGGACGCCTACCTGTCGCCCGTGCTGCGCCGCTACGTGCGGCACGTCGCGGACGAACTCCAGGGCGTGCGGCTGATGTTCATGCAGTCCAACGGCGGGCTGGCGGAGGCCGGACAGTTCCGCGGCAAGGACGCGATCCTCTCCGGGCCGGCCGGCGGCATCGTCGGCATGGCCCGCATGTCGCAGCGCGCGGGCTTCGGCCGCGTCATCGGCTTCGACATGGGAGGCACCTCCACCGACGTCTCGCACTTCGCCGGTGAGTACGAGCGGGTCTTCACCACCCAGATCGCGGGGGTCCGGCTGCGCGCCCCCATGCTGGACATCCACACCGTAGCGGCCGGCGGCGGCTCCGTCCTGCACTTCGACGGCTCCCGCTACCGGGTCGGCCCCGACTCGGCGGGCGCCGACCCGGGACCCGCCTGCTACCGCGCGGGCGGCCCGCTCACCGTCACCGACGCCAACGTGATGCTCGGCCGCATCCAGCCCGAGTACTTCCCCGCCGTGTTCGGGCCGGACGGCGACCAGCCTCTCGACTCCGCTCTGGTCCGCGACCGCTTCCGCGCCCTCGCGCGCGAGATCCGCGAGCGCACCGGCGACGACCGCACCCCGGAGCAGGTGGCCGAGGGCTACCTGCAGATCGCCGTCGCCAACATCGCCAACGCCGTGAAGCGGATCTCCGTCCAGAAGGGCCACGACGTCACCCGCTACGCCCTCACCACCTTCGGCGGGGCGGGCGGCCAGCACGCGTGCAGGGTCGCCGACTCGCTCGGCATCCGCACCGTCCTCGTGCCCCCGATGGCCGGTGTCCTCTCCGCGCTCGGCATCGGCCTCGCCGACACCACGGCCATGCGCGAACAGTCCGTAGAGGCACCCTTGCAAGCCGCCTCGATGCCCGGCATCCGCGAGACGGCCGACGACCTGGAGAGCGCTGCCCGCGCCGAACTCCTCGCCGAGGACGTCCCGCAGGACCGCATCCGGGTCACCCGGCGCGCCCAGCTGCGCTACGACGGCACCGACACCACCCTCACCGTCGAGCTGGCCGAGCCCGGCACCATGAGGCACGCCTTCGAAGAACGTCATCGCGCCACGTACTCCTTCACCCTCGACCGCCCGATCGTCGTCGAAGCCCTCTCCGTCGAAGCCACCGGCATCACCGCACCCCCCGATCTCTCCGCCCTCGCCCCTTACGAGGGCCACCCGGCCGCCCCCGGCACCGTCCGTCTCCACACCGGCGGCGCCTGGCGCGACGTACCCCTCCACCGCCGCGAGGCCCTTCCTCCCGGCGAGACCGTCACCGGCCCCGCGATCATCACGGAGGCCGGCGCGACCACCGTCGTCGACGACGGCTGGCGGGCCGCGGCGACCGACGACGGGCATCTGGTCATGGAACGCGCGGCGATTACAGAGAGTTCCGATCTCGGCACCAAAGCCGACCCGGTTCTGCTGGAGGTCTTCAACAACCTCTTCATGTCGATCGCCGAACAGATGGGCGCCCGGCTGGAGTCCACGGCCCAGTCCGTCAACATCAAGGAACGCCTGGACTTCTCCTGCGCCCTGTTCGATCCGGACGGAAACCTGGTGGCCAATGCCCCCCACATCCCCGTCCACCTCGGCTCCATGGGCACCAGCGTCAAGGAGGTCATCCGCCGCCGTGGCGCCTCGATGCGGCCCGGCGACACCTACGCCGTCAACGACCCGTACCACGGCGGCACGCACCTGCCCGACGTCACCGTGATCACCCCCGTCTTCGACGCCGACTCCGCGACCGGCACGGAGAGTGAGCCGAAGATCCTCTTCTACGTGGCCTCGCGCGGCCATCACGCCGAGATCGGCGGCATCGCCCCGGGCTCCATGCCCGCCCACAGCGGCACCATCGAGGAGGAGGGCGTCCTCTTCGACAACTGGCTGCTCGCGCAGAACGGCCGGCTCCGCGAGGAGGAGACCCGCCGCCTGCTCGCCGAGGCGCCCTACCCCTCCCGCAACGTGCACACCAACCTCGCCGACCTGCGGGCGCAGATCGCCGCCAACCAGAAGGGCGTGGACGAAGTCCGCCGCATGATCGAGGAGTTCGGTCTCGACGTCGTCCAGGCCTACATGCGGCACGTCCAGGACAACGCGGAGGAGGCGGTCCGCCGCGTCATCGACGCGGTGGAGGACGGGGAGTACGCCTACGAGACCGACGCGGGCGCCGTCATCCGCGTCCGCGTGCGCGTCGACCGCACCGAGCGCCGCGCGACCATCGACTTCACGGGCACCTCCGCACAGCTCGCCACCAACTTCAACGCCCCCTTCGCGGTGGTCAACGCGGCCGTGCTGTACGTCTTCCGTACCTTGGTCGCCGACGACATCCCGCTCAACGACGGCTGTCTGCGCCCCCTGGACATCGCCGTGCCGCCCGGGTCCATGCTCGCGCCCGAGCCTCCCGCCGCCGTCGTCGCCGGCAACGTCGAGACGTCCCAGGCCATCACCGGCGCCCTGTACGCCGCGCTCGGCGTCCAGGCCGAGGGCTCCGGCACCATGAACAATGTGACCTTCGGCAACGAGCGCCACCAGTACTACGAGACCGTCGCTTCCGGATCGGGCGCCGGCGACGGTTTCCCCGGCGCCGACGTCGTCCAGACCCACATGACCAACTCCCGGCTCACCGACCCCGAAGTCCTGGAGTGGCGCCTGCCCGTCAGGCTGGAGGAGTTCACCATCCGGCGGGGCAGCGGCGGCACCGGACGCTGGCGCGGCGGGGACGGCGCCGTCAGGCGCATCCGCTTCCTCGAACCCATGACCGTCTCCACCCTCTCCCAGCACCGCCGCGTCCCGCCGTACGGCATGGCGGGCGGCGGCCCCGGCGGGCTCGGCGCCAACCGGGTGGAGCGAGCCGACGGCACGGTCACCGACCTCGGCGCGAGCGGTTCGGCGGACGTCGGCCCCGACGACGTACTCGTCATCGAAACCCCAGGTGGCGGCGGCTACGGCCGACCGTCGACCGACCCCCATGAAGCAGGAGAAGAGATCGATGATCTGCGGGCGTTCTGAGCGAGCCAAGCCTCCGGTCGAGCCCGTCACCCTCAAGATCCTGGTGGCCGGCGGCTTCGGTGTGGGCAAGACGACCCTCGTCGGCGCGGTCAGCGAGATCAGGCCGCTGCGCACCGAGGAGTCGCTGACCGAGGCCGGGCGGCCGGTCGACGACACCAGCGGTGTGGAGGGCAAGAGCACCACCACCGTGGCCATGGACTTCGGGCGCATCACCCTGCGCGAGGACCTGGTGCTGTACCTGTTCGGCACGCCGGGACAGGAACGGTTCTGGTTCATGTGGGACGAGCTGTCCGAGGGCGCGCTCGGTGCCGTCGTGCTCGCCGACACGCGCCGCCTGGAGGACTGCTTCGCCGCCGTCGACTACTTCGAGAGGCGCTCCATACCCTTCGTCGTGGGCGTCAACTGCTTCGAGGGAGCCGACCGTTACCCGGCCGCCTTGGTCCGCCAGGCCCTCGACCTGGACGACGACGTGCCCGTCGTGCTGTGCGACGCCCGCGACCGGGAGTCCGTCAAGGAAGTACTCATCGGCGTCGTCCAGCATGCGATGGAGTACGTGGCCGACCGCCGCCAGGTCGCCATGAGCTGACCGGCGCGCACGGCCCGCACCCCCGCCGACCGGGGTACGAGCCGTGGTCCTGTGAAGGCGCCCACGCGCGCGTGGCGCGACGTTCGGCGCGCGGCTCCTACGCCTCGCCCTCCTCGAGCCAGCCGAAGCTCTTCTCCACGGCCTTGCGCCAGTTGCCGTACTCACGGTCGCGCACGGACGCCTCCATCGCCGGTGTCCACTCCGCGTCCTTCTGCCAGTGCGACTTCAGTTCGTCGAGGTCGTTCCACACGCCCGTCGCCAGACCGGCCGCGTACGCGGCACCCAGGCAGGTGGTCTCGGACACCCGGGGGCGGATCACAGGTACGCCGAGGACGTCCGCCTGGTGCTGCATGAGCAGGTTGTTCCTGGTCATGCCGCCGTCCACCTTCAGGGTGGTGATCCGGACCGCGGAGTCCTGGTACATGGCGTCCACGACCTCCCGGGTCTGCCAGCTCGTCGCCTCCAGCACCGCGCGCGCGAGATGGGCCTTCGTGACGTACCGGGTCAGCCCGGTGACGACCCCGCGCGCGTCGGAGCGCCAATAGGGTGCGAACAGACCGGAGAAGGCGGGCACGATGTAGGCGCCGCCGTTGTCCTTGACGCTCGCCGCGAGCGGCTCGATCTCGTCGGTGCTGCGGATGATCCCGAGCTGGTCGCGGAACCACTGGACCAGCGCGCCCGTTATCGCTATGGACCCCTCCAGGCAGTACACCGGCGCCTCGGTGCCGATCTTGTAGCCCATCGTCGTCAGCAGCCCGTTCTTGGACGGCACCGGCCGGTCGCCGGTGTTGAGCAGCAGGAAACTCCCGGTGCCGTAGGTGTTCTTCGCGGTGCCCACGTCGTAGCAGGCCTGCCCGAACACGGCGGCCTGCTGGTCGCCGAGCGCCGAGGCAACGGGCACCCCGGCGAGTTGCCCGACGGCGGTGCCGTACACCTCGGCGGAGGACCTGATCTCGGGCAGGACTGCCTCGGGGACGTTCATGGCGGAGAGGATGGAGGTGTCCCACTGGAGGGTTTCGAGGTTCATCAGCATGGTGCGGCCGGCGTTCGTGACGTCGGTGACGTGCCGGCCGCCGTCCGTGCCGCCGGTGAGGTTCCAGATCAGCCAGGAGTCGATGGTTCCGAAGGCGATCTCGCCGCGTCCGGCCCGCTCCCTGAGGCCCGGCACGTGGTCCAGCAGCCAGGCCGCCTTGGGCCCGGAGAAGTAGCTGGCCAGCGGCAGCCCGGTCTGCTCGCGGAAGCGGTCCTGGCCGTCCGTGCCGCCCAGTTCGCGGCACAGGGCCGCGGTACGGGTGTCCTGCCAGACGATGGCGTTGTGCACGGGCTTGCCCGTGGCGCGGTCCCACAGGACCGTCGTCTCCCGCTGGTTGGTGATGCCGAGCGCGCTCAGCTGGTCCGCGCGCAGCCCGGCCTTGGCGAGCGCCCCGGCCACCACGGCCTGCACCTTGGACCAGATCTCGGTGGCGTCGTGCTCCACCCAGCCCGGCTTCGGGAAGATCTGGCGGTGCTCGCGCTGGTCGACGGCGACGATCGCGCCGCCGTGGTCGAAGATGATGCAGCGGCTGGACGTGGTGCCCTGGTCGATGGCGGCGACGTACTTCTCGGCTGTGTCCGTCATGGCTGTCCCTGGGTCGCTGGGTCGGGTCGCTGTGGGTCGGGGCGCGGGGCGGGCGGATCTCGGGGGCGGTGCGCCGTGTCGCACCGAGCCGCGCTGTCTGAGCCGTGCCGTCCGCGCAGCGCTGTCAGAAGGCCGCGTTGTAGACGAGGCCCGCGAGCACTGCGCCGATCATCGGGCCGACGACGGGGATCCAGGCGTAACCCCAGTCGGACGTGCCCTTGTTCGGGATCGGCAGGAAGTGGTGCACGACGCGCGGGCCGAGGTCACGGGCAGGGTTGATGGCGTAGCCGGTGGGCCCGCCGAGGGAGAGCCCGATGCCGGTGACGAGCAGCGAGACGATCAGCACGGTGGTGCCGGACTCGCCGAGCCCCTTGACCAGCCCGAAGGCGAGGATCGGCAGCACGAGCGCGACCGTCGCGATGATCTCCGTGATCAGGTTGGCGAGCGGGTTCCGGATCTCCGGGATGGTCGAGAAGATGCCGAGCGTGGGCACGGGTTCGTCGTCGCTGCCCTCGGTCGTGCCCTCCGTGCGGACGTTGGCCTGGAACTGGGCGAGGTAGACCAGGTAGGCGAGAACGGCGCCGAGCATCGCGCCGATGATCTGGCCCAGCAGGTACACCCAGACCTTCCCCCACTTGCCCGTGTCCACGGCGATGCCGATGGTGACCGCGGGGTTCAGCTGCCCGCCGGAGAGGGGAGCGGCGGTGTACGCGCCCGCGAGCACCCCGAAACCCCAGCCGAACGCGATCACGATCCAGCCCGAGGCTCGCGCCTTCGAGTGCCTGAGGGTGACGGCGGCGCAGACACCGGCACCGAAGAGGATCAGGATCGCGGTGCCGATGACTTCGCCGACGAATATGTCTCCGTTGCTCATGGCGGCTCCCTAGGCGTCGGCTCGGGGCGGTCGGCCCCGGCCCTGCGTGCAGGAACGGTTCCCTTGGCGACTTCAGCCGAAGGCAGGGAGGGTCCGCGCCCCGCCCGGCGTCGATGACGAGCGTGCCGTCGCAGCCGGAATCGCCTGAGGAGAACGGGACGTGGAGCAGGGCAGATCCATGGCGCAGTGCCTGATAACGCCGCGAATGTACGGCGATGTCGGCTGACACCGGGAAGTGTTCACCGGCGTCCGGGGGGCGTCAAGGTCGCCGACGGCAACGGTGACAGCGACTCACCTGACGCCCTGTTGCCCAGGAGGCGCCACGATGAACGTATACGGGAGAGCTCGTTCACCAACCCGGCTCGGCCGTGGCGTAGCCCGCCCGGGCGGGCGCCGTGCCGGAACCGCGCCGTATCTCGTGCCCCGGGAGCCCCGCGCGCCCGAGCACCCAGCTGGCGCCGTCCAGTGCCTTCGCCGCCTTCTTCAGCGGGGCGAGATGGGAGGCGGCCTGGCGGTGGTCGGCCACGCTGCCCGGTCCGCACACGACGGTCGCCAGGGACAGCGTGACCGGCCGGCCGTCGGCCGACCAGGAGGCGTCGAGTACCGCTGCGACCAGCGCGTCGAGCGCTTCCTCGTCGGCCAGTACCAGGAAGTCGTCGCCGCCTATGTGCCCCACGCGCGCGTGCCCCGAGACGGCCTGCTGCAGCACCCGCCCCACCGAGCGGATCAGCTCGTCGCCCGCCGCGAACCCGGAGCCGTCGTTGACCTGTTTGAAGTGGTCGATGTCCAGCCAGCTGAGCGCGAACGGCCGGCCGTCCGCGATGCGCCGGTCCACCTCGTCCGTGATCGTGTCCGAACCGGGCAGCCGGGTCAGCGGATTGAGTCCCGCGGCCTCCTCCACCCGGCTCTCGGCCAGCGCCCGCACGAGGTCCGCGAGCCGTACGACGCCCACGCACCGGCCATGGCGGTCGACCACCGCCACGTCGTCCGACGTACGGTCCCGGCCGCCGATCGCAACCACGTCCAGCACCTCCCAGGCGGTCGCGTCGACGCCGACCGTGCGCGGCGCGTCGCCCAGCTTGAACGCCGGGCGGTCCGCGTACAGGGCGTGCCCGTAGCGCCCGGACATGGACAGCAGGAAGCGGGAGCGGTGCACCGATCGGACGGGCACCCCGGACTGGTCCACCAGCAGCACCCCGGAGACGTCCGGGGAGCCGGTCAGCAGCGCCCGTACCTGCCCGGCCGAGGCGGTGACCGGCAGGACGGCGGCGGGGCGCACGAACTCCCGCACCGAGGGCCCGGAGCGGGGCATGGCCATGGAACCGGCGGAGCCGGGCGGAACGTACACGTCCGCGGCGGGAATCCGGGCCGGCGGCGCGAACAGCTCGCCCTGAGCCAGCTGGGCGCCCGCCGACACGGCTGCCGCGCACTGCAGTTCGGACTCCACACCCTCCACCGCCACCAACGCGCCCAGCTGTTCGCACAGTGTGCGCATGGCCCGGACCGCGGCCGGCCGCGTCAGCAGCGAGGCGTCGAGCTTGACCACCTCGGGGGAGAGGTCGGTGAGCAGCCTCAGGGGTACATCCCCCTCCCCGATTCCGTCCGCGCTGATCCGGAAGCCCTGGTCGCGCAGTGCGGCCACCGCCTCCAGCAGCGCCCGCTGGGGCACATGGGTGTAGGGCGGCACGATGTCGAGCGTCACCTCCCAGGGCAGGCGCCCCGCCGCGCGTACGGCGTCGTGCAGCGGGGTGAGGCCGCCCAGGTCGGCGAGCGTGGCCGCGAACACGTTGAGGTGCAGCGGCAGCAGCGTTTCCTTGCGTGTCGCCGCGCGGAGCGCCAACACGGTCAGCCTGGCGTCGAGTTCGGGGTCCCGACGGGCTTCGGCCAGTATGTCGCCGGACTCCGGACGGGCAAGTGTCTCCAGTGCGGCGACCGCGCCCGTCCTCAGGTTGACGACGGGCTGGAAGGCGAAGCGGAGAGTATCCGTCCAGGAGTGCACGGGAGCATGATTGCGCTGCCCGCGTACGCCCAGGCGCAGTTCATGAGACGTTCACGCAGGATTCCGGGGTGGTCACACAGCGTCGAAAACCTCATGAGCCCCACCTGCCGCACGCCCTCTCGCCGACTCCGGTCAGCGCACCGCGACGACCGCCGATCCATGCCCGAACAGTCCCTGGTTGGCGGTGATCCCCACGCGCGCCCCGGCGACCTGACGTGCGCCTGCCGCCTCTCTCAACTGCCGGGTCACCTCGCAGACCTGGGCGATGGCCTGAGCCGGGACGGCCTCCCCGAAGGAGGCGAGCCCGCCACTGGCGTTCACCGGTATACGGCCCGTGAGGCCCGTCGCGCCCTCCCGCAGGAGCTTGGCCCCCTCGCCCTCACCGCACAGACCCAGATCCTCGTACCACTGCAACTCCAGGGCGGTGGACAGGTCGTACACCTCCGCCAGGGACAGTTCGTCGGGGCCGATGCCCGCCTCCTCGTACGCGGCCCGGGCGATGGACGCCCGGAAGGTCCCATCCGGCGGCGGAACCGCGACGGCGGAATCCGTGGCGATGTCCGGCAGGTCCAGCACCGTGTTCGGGAAGCACGGGGTCACCGTCGACACCGCCCGGATCCGCACCGGCCGGGCCGCCCCGTGCCGGTGCGCGAAGTCCATGCTCGACAGCACCAGGGCGGCACCGCCGTCGGAGGTCGCGCAGATGTCGAGCAGCCGCAGCGGATCGGCGACCACCGCGGAAGCGGCGACCTCCTCGGCGCTCACCCGCTTGCGGTAGCGCGCATACGGATTGAGCGCCCCCATGGCGGCGTTCTTCACCTTGACCAGTGCGAAGTCATCGAGGGTGTCCCCGTGCACGGCCATCCGCCGCCGCGCGTACAGCCCGAAGTACGCCGGATTCGTTGCGCCCAGCAGCCGGAAGCGCAGCCAGTCCGGATCCTCGGGACGGTCTCCGCCCGCGGGCCGGAAGAACCCCTTGGGTGCGGCGTCGGCCCCCACCACCAGCACCACGTCCGCGAGCCCGGCGAGGATCTGCGCCCGCGCGGAGGCGATCGCCTGCGCCCCGGACGCACAGGCCGCGTACACGCTGGCGACCCGCGCTCCCTGCCAGCCCAGGGCCTTCGCGAACGTCGCCCCCGCCACATACCCGGGATACCCGCCACGCACCGTGTCCGCGCCCACGATCGAGCGGATGTCCCGCCAGTCGAGACCGGCGTCCGCGAGAGCCGTGCGGGCCGCCGTCGCCCCGTACTCCACGAAGTCGCGCCCCCATTTGCCCCAGGGGTGCATGCCCACCCCGAGCACCGCCACGTCCGCCGTCATGCCGTCACCCCCGTCGGCCGCCAGTTCCAGGTCGTCCAGGTCGTCTCCGCGTCCTCGTGCAGCACTCCGGGGACGACCTCCACCTCCCTGCCCACCGTCAGTTCGGCGACGGTGACCCCGGGAGCCGCCTGTCCCAGCACCACGATCCGCTCGGCTGCCAGCTCCACAGCGATCAACGCGTACGGCTCCCACGGAAGTTCCGGATTGCTCACATAGGGTGACGGAGGGCGGTACCGGCTGGCGGTGTACGACCAGATCCGTCCCGTGCGGGAGAGCGCGAACTCTTCCAGGGCGCCGCCCGGACAGTACGGGTTGCGGCAGTGGGCGTCCTCTCGCGGGAAGAACACCGTGGCGCAGGACGAGCAGCGGGTGCCCAGGAGCCGGAAGTCGTCCCCGTCGCCGGTGAACCAGCCGGCGACCGCGGGCGTGCGTATGCGCGACACATTGCCTCCCCGCAAGCGATCTGACGATGTGTCAGGAGTGTGCCACGGGTGAGCGGAAAAGGGCAGGCCGTCCCGGCGAACCGAACGGGGGCGCGCCCGGACCTGTCAATCCCTGTCATCTCTCTTCCGGAAGAAGTCCTTCCTGTGATCGGATACAGTCCGCGCGTGTCCGAAACTCAGCACTCAACTGCCAACTCCGCGCCCGACTCCCACTGTTCGAGCTGCGGAGCGCCCTATGGAGAGGGCGTCTCCGGCTGGCCGCGCACCTGCCCCTCCTGCGGCACCATCGCCTACCGCAACCCGCTGCCGGTCGCGATCGCGCTCCAGCCCGTGTACGACACCAAGGGCACCGCCCTGGTCGTCATCACCCGAACCATCGCCCCCGCGCGCGGGGGCACGGCACTGCCCGGCGGTTACATCGACGACCGGGAGGACTGGAAGCAGGCCGTCGTCCGCGAACTCAAGGAGGAGACGGGCATCGACGCCGCCCCCCGCGACGTACGGCTCGTGGACGCCATGAGTTCGCCCGACGGGCATCTGCTGCTGTTCGGACTCCTCCCGGAACGCCCGGCCTATGCCCTCCCGCCGTCCGGCCCCACCGACGAGACCGAGGGCTGGCAGCTGCTGCGCAGGCCCGAGGAGCTCGCCTTCCCGCTGCACACCGTGGCCGTCAAGGCATGGTTCGAAGGCCGGTACTGAGCCCCACCGCTCAGCCGAGCCCTCGCACACGCACCGGGTAGGACGGTTCCTTCGCGCCGTCCTCCCGCTCCCGCGTGACCACCACCCGCCGGCCCTGCCAGCGGGCGACGTAGCGCTCGATCTCCGGCTCGTCCCACCCGTCGCCCGCGTCCGGCACGACCAGCCCGCCGCCCGTCCGCCCCCGCGCGGGCGCCCACACCTCGAGCTCCAGCCCGCCGTCCGCCCCGCGCACGGGCACCACGGCACCCGCCCGCGCCAGCACCGGTATCCGCGACAGCGGCGCGTCCAGCAGCACCTGCCCCGGACCCTCGTACGCCTCCTCCGTCACCGTGTCGTACCAGCGGCCCCGCGGCAGCTGCACGGCACGCCGGTCGGTACCCGGATCCAGCACCGGAGCAACCAGAAGGCCGTCGCCCAGCAGGAACGCGTCCTCGCAGTCGCGCAGCGCGCGATCCTCCGGAGCCCCCCACCACAGAGGCCGCACATAGGGCGCACCGGTCCGCCGGGCCAGCCGCGCCAGCGTCATGAAGTACGGCAGCAGCCGCCGGCGTCCGAGCAGCGCCACACGCGCGTGCTCCAGCACCTCGGCACCGAACTCCCACGGCTCCCTGCGCCCCGCCCGCAGACTCGCATGCGTCCGGAACAACGGCAGATAGGCACCCAGCTGGAACCACCGCAGGTACAGCTCCGGCGACGGACTGCCGTCGAATCCGCCCACGTCCGGCCCCGAGTACGGCACCCCGCACAGCCCGAGCCCCAGGACGAGCGACAGCGACGCGCGTAGCCCCGGCCAGCCTGTCGCCACGTCCCCCGACCACGTGCCTCCGTAGCGCTGCATCCCCGCCCAGCCGGAGCGGGAGAACAGGAACGGCCGCTCGTGCGGAGACAGCTCGCGCAGCCCCTCGTAGCCCGCCCGCGCCATGCACAGCGCATACACGTTGTGCGCCTCCCGGTGGTCGCCGCCGCGGCCCTCCAGGGCGTGCCGTGTCGAACGCGGCAACGTCGGCTCACCGAACGCGTTGAACGACACCGGTTCGTTCATGTCGTGCCAGAAGCCCGCGAAACCCTGCCCCAGCCGCTCCTCGTAGAGCCCGCCCCACCACTTGCGCACGCGCGCGTGCGTGAAGTCCGGATAGACCGACTCCCCGGCCCACACCACACCCCGCACCGTCCGCCCCGAGGCGTCCCGCGCGAACGCGTCCACGGCCGAACCGCTGTCGTAGACCGCATTGCCGGGCTCGGCCTTCACCGCGGGATCGACGATGGACACCAGCCGGATCCCGTCCCGGCGCAGCTCTTCCGCGAGCGCGGGCAGCTTCGGGAAGCGCTCCTGGTCGACCGTGAACACCTGATGGTCCTCGTAGTGGTCGATGTCCAGGTGGACGGCGTCGAGCGGCAGACCGCGCTCCCGGTAGCCCGAAACGATTCGGCGCACCTCCTGCTCGCTGCCGAAACCCCACCGCGCGTGATGGTGGCCGAGCGCCCACGCGGGCGGCACCGCGGGTGCCCCGGTCAGCGACGCCCACGTGTGCAGCACGCGCGCGGGAGTGCCCACCACCACCCAGCAGCGCAGCGGACCGCCGTCCATCCGCACCTCGCAGCGCCCCGCCCGGTCGTGCCCGGACCCGGCTCCCTCCTCGCCCTCCCGCAGGGTCACCGTGCCGTCCCACGAGGTGTCGTGGAACACCAGATGCGCGGCGGCGTCGGCCACCACCAGCTGCACCGGCATGGTCAGATAGAGCGGATCGTCGCCCGGCCCGAACGCCCGGCCCGGATCGGTGTTCCACAGCCGGTACGTGCCGTCCCGCAGCCGGGGCCCGCCGGCGCGCCCGCCCAGGCCGAAGAACCGGGCGTCCGCCGCCACTTCCGAGCGCTGCATCCACCGCGCCTCACCCCCGCCGACCGGCTCCCACCAGCGCGGCGGCATGTCCCGGCGCAGGGTCACCCCACCGGGCGTGCACACCTGCACCGCGCCGTGCCGCGAGACGACGACCGTCACCCGCTCGGCGACGACCCGCCAGCCGCCGTTCTTGTCCGGCTCCAGGACCGCCCGCGGATCCGGCTCGGGACAGCTCCCGGCGAGCGCGTACGACGGCTCAGGACCCGCCCCGTCCCAGCCCCAGAAGACGGCACCGTTGACCGCCACGGTGATCCGCAGCTCCGACCGGCCGAAGCGGATCAGGCCGCCCCCGGGCCCCGGCTCCACCTCCCGCACCTGCCCCGGCACCCGTGCCCGCTCGGCCCCCCGCGGCGGCAGCCCGGCCGCGTCGATACGCCTCCTGCGCCACGCTGCCCTTACGGTGCGCAACCCCCCAGCTGCCTTTCCCGAACCGATCACACTCACCGAACGCACCAGGTCACGACCGTCCATGCTGCTCACCCTGCCACTGACCGCCCCACGCGCGCGTGTCGTTCAACTGCCGTTCACCCGTGCTGGGTCCACATCTTCATGACACGGACTATGTGAGGCGCACCCTGGTGTAGAAGTCGATCACATGGCATCGTCCCTGTCAGCCGCGTCACGCGCACACCCCAGCCCGTGCGCGGACCGACGCACACGACGCGCACAGCCCGGGAGCCGCCCCATGTCGACCGCGAACCCCCAGCCGCTCTGGCAGCCCGATCCCGAGCGGATCGCCCAGGCACGCATCACCCAGTTCCAGGCCTGGGCCGCCGAGCACCACGGCGCCCCCGCCGAGGGCGGGTACCCGGCCCTGCACCGGTGGTCCGTCGACCAGCTCGAGACCTTCTGGAAAGCCGTCACCGAGTTCTTCGACGTACGGTTCTCGACCCCCTACGCGCGCGTGCTCGGCGACCGCTCGATGCCGGGCACCCAGTGGTTCCCCGGCTCCACCCTCAACTACGCCGAGCACGCCCTGCGCGCCGCGGCCGGCCGCGAGGACGAACCCGCCCTCCTGCACGTCGACGAGACCCACGAGCCGCGCCCGGTGAGCTGGTCCGAACTGCGCCGTCAGGTCGGCTCCCTGGCCGCGGAACTCCGCAAGCTCGGCGTCCGCCCCGGCGACCGAGTCAGCGGCTACCTCCCCAACATTCCCGAGGCCGTCGTCGCCCTCCTCGCCACGGCAGCCGTCGGCGCCGTCTGGACCTCCTGCGCCCCCGACTTCGGAGCCCGCAGCGTCCTCGACCGCTTCCAGCAGGTCGAACCCGTCGTCCTGTTCACCGTCGACGGCTACCGCTACGGCGGCAAGGAGCACGACCGCCGCGAGATCGTCGCCGAGCTGCGCCGCGAGCTGCCCACCCTGCGCGCCGTCGTGCACATCCCGCTCCTCGGCACCGAGGCACCCGAGGGCGCCCTGGACTGGCCGACACTGACCGCGGCCGACACCGAGCCCGTCTTCGAACAGGTCCCGTTCGACCACCCCCTGTGGGTGCTGTACTCGTCCGGCACCACCGGCCTGCCCAAGGCCATCGTCCAGTCCCAGGGCGGCATCCTCGTCGAGCACCTCAAGCAGCTCGGCCTGCACTGCGACCTGGGCCCCGAGGATCGTTTCTTCTGGTACACCTCGACCGGCTGGATGATGTGGAACTTCCTCGTCTCCGGCCTGCTCACCGGAACGACGATCGTTCTGTACGACGGCAGCCCCGGCTACCCCGACACCGGAGCCCAGTGGCGCATCGCCGAGCGCACCGGAGCCACGCTCTACGGCACCTCGGCCGCCTACGTCATGGCCTGCCGCAAGGCAGGGGTGCACCCCTCCCGCGACTTCGACCTCTCCAAGGTCAAGTGCGTCGCCACCACCGGCTCACCCCTGCCGCCCGACGGATTCCGCTGGCTCCACGACGAGGTCCGCGACGACCTGTGGATCGCCTCCGTCAGCGGGGGCACCGACGTCTGCTCCTGCTTCGCCGGAGCCGTACCCACCCTCCCCGTGTACACCGGCGAACTCCAGGCGCCCGGCCTCGGCACCGACCTGCAGTCCTGGGACCCCAGCGGCAAGCCTCTCGTGGACGAGGTGGGCGAGCTGGTCGTCACCAACCCCATGCCCTCCATGCCGATCCGCTTCTGGAACGACCCCGACGGCAGCCGCTACCACGACAGCTACTTCGACACCTACCCCGGCGTCTGGCGCCACGGCGACTGGATCACCCTGTCCTCGCGCGGCACGGTGATCATCCACGGCCGCTCCGACTCCACCCTCAACCGGCAGGGCGTCCGCATGGGCTCGGCCGACATCTACGAGGTGGTCGAGCGCCTGCCCGAGATCAAAGAATCCCTCGTCATCGGCATCGAACAGCCTGACGGCGGCTACTGGATGCCGCTGTTCGTCCACCTCGCCCCGGGCGCCGTCCTGGACGAGGCGCTCCTGACCCGCATCAAGCAGGCCATTCGCGAACAGCTCTCACCACGCCACGTCCCCGACGAGGTCATCGAGGTCCCCGGCATCCCGCACACCCTCACCGGAAAGCGCATCGAGGTCCCGGTCAAGCGGCTCCTGCAGGGCACCCCGCTGGAGAAGGCCGTCAACCCCGGCTCCATCGACAACCTCTCCCTGCTCGGCTTCTACGAGGAACTGGCCCGCAAGCGCGCCTGACCCGTCCCCAGCCACAACCGGCCCTGGACCTCGCCGAACACCGCGGCGAGGTCCAGGGCCGGACCCGTTGTCAGTGCCGCCGGTTACGGTGAGTGAGCATTGATCGACTGCGCGACTGGGGGAAACATGGCGCACACCGACCACTCGACCATGCGACGCGTCCTGCGCCGCGAAATCGCCGGCACCATCGGCCTGCTCACCGACGAGCACGACTTCCGCGCCATGCGGCGCTACCGCAGCTTCATTTTCGACGACCATCCCACCTACCTCCAGCAGGTGGAGGCCCTCCTCAAGACACGCGCCGCACAGGGCAGCCACACCACACTCGCCCTGTTCGACCCGGAGGAATACGCCGAATTCTGCGCGGGCACGGGACTCGACCCCGAGGCACCGGCGAGCCGGACCCGCTTCACCGCGGAACTCGCGGCCACCGGACCCACCATCCCCTACGACGGTCGCCCCCTCGCCACGCTCCTGCCCGTCCTCGTCGACGAGGCCGTGCGCCAGGCCACCTGGGAGTACGCCACCACCCTGCTGACCCGCCTGGGACCCTGCCCCACCTGCGGCGAGGACATCGGCCGCGCGGCCTTCACCCGCGCCTCCGACCTCCTCATCCGCATCCTCGACACCGCCCCGCCCGGCGACCGGCACCTCGTCTGCAGCGTCTCCGGACCACCGGAAACCCTCATCTCCGTCCTGCACGGCGACCGGGACGGCGAAGGCAACACCTGCCTCGACGAAGCCGAAGTCCTGGAATTCACCAGCGTCCTCGCCCTCGGACTCGCGACCCGCAGCCCAGGCGGCCTCGTCATCCGCACCAGCGCGCCAGGTACGGCCGACCGGGTGTACGGCTGGCGGCTGCGCGGAGGCCACCTCGAACCCCTCACCGCCTCCGAGGTCTTCGACGCCTACTGCACCGACGCCGAATCGGGCGACCTCATCGCCCCGGAGTCCGGCGTCGACTACTGCGCGCCACCCGGCCTCGGAGAGGAGGACACGGCACCGGGACACCGCCACTGAACGCAGCAGGGGCGCCCCACCCGAAGGCGGGACGCCCCTGAACCCGGCAGACCGGGCGCGCCGCTACGACTACTCGCCGGACAGCACCGCCTGAGCCGCGCTGCGCGCCTCATCGGCGCTGTCGACGGCACGAGCAGCCGCGGCGGCCCGCTCGCACTGGGCCAGCGTGTACTTCGCCAGCGTCGCCCGGACGTAAGGAATCGACGCCGCACCCATGGACAGGGAGGTGACACCCAGACCGGTCAGCACACATGCCAGCAGCGGGTCGGACGCGGCTTCGCCGCACACACCGCAGCTCTTGCCCTCGGCCCTGGCCGCCTCGGCGGACAGGGCGACCAGGTCGAGCAGCGCGGGCTGCCACGGGTCCTGCAGCCGCGCCACCGCACCCACCTGCCGGTCCGCCGCGAACGTGTACTGCGCGAGGTCATTGGTCCCCAGCGACAGGAACTCGACCTCCTGCAGGATGGACCGCGCCCGCAGCGCGGCCGACGGGATCTCCACCATCGCGCCGAACTTCGCCCGTAGCCCTGCGGCACGGCAGGCGTCCGCGAACGCCTTGGCGTCGGTACGGTCCGCCACCATGGGCGCCATGACCTCGAGGTAGACGGGCAGCCCCTCGGCGGCCTTCGCCAGCGCGGTCAACTGCGTGCGCAGGATCTCGGGGTGGTCGAGCAGCGTCCGCAGGCCCCGCACGCCGAGCGCCGGGTTCGGCTCGTCCGCCGGCGTCAGGAAGTCGAGCGGTTTGTCCGCACCCGCGTCCAGCACCCGTACGACGACCCGGCCCTCCGGGAACGCCTCCAGCACCTGGCGGTAGGACTCGACCTGCTTCTCCTCGGACGGCGCGTTCTTGCTGTCGTCCAGGAACAGGAACTCGGTACGGAACAGACCGACACCCTCGGCCCCGGCCTCCACGGCGGCGGGCACATCCACCGGCCCGCCCACGTTGGCCAGCAGCGGCACCTTGTGGCCGTCGGCGGTGGCACCTGGCCCGATCGAGGCGGCCAGCGCGGCCTTGCGCTCGGCCGCCGCAGCCTCCAGCTGGGCCTTCTTCTCGGCGCTCGGGTTCACGAAGACATCGCCGGTGCTGCCGTCCACGGCGATCACCGTGCCCTCCGCCAGCTCAACGGCACCCGGCAGCGCCACGACCGCGGGAACGCCAAGCGCCCGCGCGAGGATCGCGCTGTGGCTGGTCGGTCCACCCTCCTCGGTGACGAAACCGAGCACGAGGGCCGGGTCCAGCAGCGCCGTGTCGGCCGGTGCGAGATCGCGGGCCACGAGTACATAGGGCTCGTCACTGTCCGGGACACCGGGCATCGGCACCCCGAGCAGCCGGGCGACGATACGGTTCCGCACGTCATCGAGGTCGGCCACGCGACCGGCGAGGTACTCACCCGCACCGGCCAGCAGCTCACGGTAGGCCGCGAACGCGTCGTACACGGCACGCTCCGCCGTGCTGCCGACGGCGATCCGCCGGTCCACGTCCGCCATCAGCTCGGGGTCCTGGGCCATCATCGCCTGCGCCTCGAGCACCGCCTGGGCCTCGCCGCCCGCCAGGTTGCCGCGTGCCATCAGGTCGGCCGCCACTGCGCCGACGGCCTGACGAGCGCGCCCCTGCTCGCGCCCCGCCTCCTCAGCCGGGATCTGCTTCGCCGGCGGCTCCAGCACCGCGGTTCCCATGTGCCGGACCTCGCCGATCGCCACGCCGTGGCTCACACCGACGCCTTGCAGCGTTGTCTCCATCTCACCCGTCTCCGATAGTGCGGCAGACCCCGCCGCCGCGGTGGTTGTCGTGTTCGCCGCCGTAGGACGGCACCGCCGTCAGTTCCAGGCGAAGAGGCTGTCGCCGGCCTTCACGTCGCCACTGTCGCGGAGATCGGAGAGGGACTCCGCCGTGGCCTCGAGTGCGACGATCGGGCAAATGGCGGACTTGCCCGCGGCCTCCACGGCGGCGGGGTCCCAGCGCACGATGCTCTGACCGCGCGTGACGGTGTCGCCCTTGCTGACGAGTAGCTCGAAGCCCTCGCCGTTGAGCTGGACGGTGTCGATGCCGAGGTGGGTGAGCACGCCGTGGCCATGCGCGTCGACCACGACGAAGGCGTGCGGGTGCAGGGAGACGATGATGCCGTCGACGGGCGACACCGCCTCGGAGGGCTCACGTACGGGGTCGATCGCGGTGCCCGGGCCGACCATGGCCCCGGAGAAGACCGGATCCGGCACGGCGGCCAGTCCGATGGCGCGTCCAGCGAGCGGGGACGTCACGGTGGTCATGGGAAGCCTCCCAGGAGTGGAGCTGCACAGGGCGCCGTCACTGACGGTCCCGGACGGCACACTGAGCAGCAGGGTATGTCAGATGAAGTGGCCGTTCCGTATGGAAGCTACCACCTAGTGGTCTAGACCACCAACCCCCTCGATTTGCACGCGCTTCACGGCTCCGTGTACAGTCGTACTCCTGCTTGAGACGGAGCGACGCGAAAGCGTCATCACTCAGCAGAACTCAAACTCGTCAGATCCTTTCTCGGGGTCACCTTCTGCATGCCTGCAGGGTGGTGGTCAGAGAGAGGGAAAAACCCTGATAGAGTCGGAAACACCGAAGGGAAGCCCGGAGGAAAGCCCGAGAGGGTGAGTACAAAGGAAGCGACCGTTCCTTGAGAACTCAACAGCGTGCCAAAAATCAACGCCAGATATGTTGATACCCCGTCTCCGGCCATCACGGCTGGGACGAGGTTCCTTTGAAAAAACACAGCGAGGACGCTGTGAACCGCCGGATTATTCCTCCGGTGGTTCCGCTCTCGTGGTGTTCGACCGGATTACCGGTAAACATTCACGGAGAGTTTGATCCTGGCTCAGGACGAACGCTGGCGGCGTGCTTAACACATGCAAGTCGAACGATGAAGCCCTTCGGGGTGGA